>DBRS01000010.1:0-47485 GCA_002306085.1 Candidatus Moranbacteria bacterium UBA1362 | reverse complement strand
GTTTTGACAGGTTTATCGCTGAGCTTGCTCATAAGTGCGACAATCGCACTGGAATCAATTCCTCCTGAAAGAAACGCACCAAGGGGAACATCTGAAATCATCCGAAGTTTTACACACTCTTCCAGTTTTTCCATTATTCTTTTTTTCCACTCGTCATTTGAAAGATTCAATTTTTTTGAATAGTCAAGCTTCCAATATCTCTCCTTTTCAATTTTCTTGGTTTTCAGGTCTATGAATAAATAGTGCGCAGGTTCAAGTTTTTTTATATCTTTGAATCCGGTGAGCGGCGCGGGGACGTATTGAAAAGTCAAATAGTGATGGATTGCAACATAGTCCGGCTCTTTTTTGTAATCTTTTTGTGTCAAAATAGCCTTTAGTTCGGATGAAAACATAAAAACTTTTTCATCCAAATAATATTTGAAAGGTTTTTTTCCGACACGATCGCGCGCGCAAAAAATAGTTTCCTCTTTTACATCATAAATTGCAAAAGAAAACATTCCTCGCAAGTGCTCCAGACAATTTTTTCCGAACTTGTCATATAGCGCGAGCACCACTTCGGTATCGGTCTTTGATTTGAAAACATAGCCTTCCTTTTCAAGCATTTTTCGTTTTTCCTGAAAATTGTAGATTTCTCCGTTGAAAACGATCCAATACCTGTCCGAATAATTCATCGGTTGGCGACCAAGAGGGGAAAGGTCTATGATCGAAAGTCGTCTGTGTCCTAGCCCTACTTTTTGGTCGGGAGAAATATACGCTCCGCCATCATCCGGTCCGCGGTGTTTAATCTTTTCGTTCATTATCAAAATATCCCGTTCAGAAACGGCATTTTCGTTAAAATATATTTTACCGGTGATTCCGCACATAGTTGCTACATCAATTTTCGGTTTTTTTGGCACTGATTTTTTGGAATATCTCCAAGTAATTATCGATCGATTTACGCCAGCCGAATTTTTCCAAAATATTATCATGCGCTTTGTTGGCATGTGAATTCGTTCTCTCTTTCGAACCGGCAAGTTCGATGATTTTTTCCGCTATGATCTTCGGAGAATTGTTTTCCAACAAAATTCCGTTTTCATTGCCGTCAATGACTTCATCCGCACCCTCATTCTTTGTGGCGATTATGCCGCACCTGCAGCACATGGCTTCGAGCAGTGATGTTGAGAGTCCTCCGCCTGGATCTGAAGAATGTATATATATGTCCGAAACCTTCAGGATTCCCAAAACTTTTTCTCGCGGAATGCTTCCGAGAAAAATGACGGATTTGTCCGATATTTTTTGCAAATACTCTTTGTCTTCTCCATCACCAATGACGACAAAAACAACATTTTTCTTGATTTTTTCAGGCAGTTTTTTTATCGCTTCGATTGTGTTTTTCACTCCTTTCCACTTATATAGTCTTCCTGCCCAAGCAATTATCGTTTTGTTTCCATATTGGTCACGGAATTTTTCATCGGATGTCACTTTTTCGATCTCTTCGATGTCGATTCCGCGGTAAATTACGGGAGATTTCCGTTTGTCAAATTTTTCAACAAATTCACGGACCGCTTTGGAGATTGATATGTTCAGGTCGGAACTTTTGAATATGATTCGGCCAAAACTGAGATCATACAGCCTGGCAACTTCCGTTTTTAATCTGCTGGAAAGCCTGACAAAATCAGACCCGTGTTCGATATGGACCCATCTGATTTTTTTTATTTTCGCATAGGCCAATGCCAAGAGAGACGTGCTGAAAAATCTTGTTCTGGAAATGACAATGTCAAAATTTTCTTCGAAAAGATTTCTGAACAATTTCCAAAAACGCAAACTCCAGAATTTCGGAACAGGATAATTCGGAATAATTTCGAAAGCAGGGAAGCGCAGTATTTTCACGCCGCGGTGCCAGTTTTCTTTTTCGGGAGCCGAAACCGGCAGTCTTGGCGTGAAGACCGTTATGTCCATCCCTCTTTGGGACAGATGCCTGTTAAACTCATCGGCATGTGATTCTAACCCGCCCATATGGGGCGGATAGTATGGAGAAAAGACCAATAGTTTCATTATTTTTCCTCTTCATTTATTCTTTTGAGCGCATCATTGCGTGTGACGATTGAAAGGTCTTGCTCGAGCCTTTCAATTGCCGAAAGCAGCTTAAACATCATAAGAAAGACAAAGATGAATCCGATCAGGATCACAGCATTTATATTGCCTTCTATTCCAATAATCTTTGCCGCCACATTTGAGATATTGGGAAAAATCGTAATCAACGCCATGCTTCCCCAAACGGCAATGCGAGCCAGCAGCTTGAGAAGCGTAGGGTTATTTTTTCCTTTTATATAATTTGTCACGCCTTGATAGATCATTATCGCGGAAATGACTGATATGACTACCTGGTAGATATGGAACCTCATATGTTTGCGCTTAACTGTTTAATGGGAAAATTTAAAATAATAAGCTCCAGACCATTTTGTATAGTGTCTTGAAGCCGTTCATGACGCCTTGCTTCTGGATTTTGCCCATGGAATATTCAGTATATCTGACTGCGATCGGGATTTCCTTGTATTTCAGTTTATAGATATATATTTCTCTTATAACCTGGCTGTCGTACTCATAGCGGTCGGCTCTCGTGTTGATAACTTCTGCTGCATGCCTTGAATATGCGCGGAAACCTGATTGGCTGTCTGTTACCCAAAGCCCGAAAAGATACCAGGTAAAAAAATTGGCAACGTGGTTGGCAAGAATCTTGTGCCAGGGCATACCTTTTGTGTTTTTAAGCCGGGTGCCAAGCACAACATCACATTCTTTCTTCATTATTGGCTCGATAAGCCTTTCTATATCATTGGGATCATGCTGGCCGTCTCCGTCCATGGTAACAATAATGTCAGCTCCGAGCAATTTGGCAGCCTCAATTCCCGTTTTTGTCGCAGCGCCTTTTCCTCTGTTGATCTTGTGTCCTAAAGCTACTGCGCCCGCTTGCTTTGCCTTGCTATATGTTCCATCAGAACTTCCGTCATCAACCACTATGATATTTTCGTAGCCTGCGCCGCAAACTTCGTTTATGACAGCTTGAATAGCACCTTCTTCATTGAAGGCGGGAATAACGACAAAAATCCTGCTTTTTTCCACGCTATCCATACTATTTAATATAGGGCAATGAAGTGACATTTGCAAATCTTACGCTTCCTGGTAAAATAGCAATATGAGCAGGAAAATACAAGCCAATTTCTTTTTTTATTTTTTCTTTACCCGTCCAAAGAGGTTGGTTTTTCTGAGTAAAAAATAGACAAGAGATTTCGGAAAAAGCACCAGCCTCAGAAGGCTGGTTTTTTAGTTATTTAAAAACAAATAAGCATACGCATAAGGAGAGAAATATGGAAAAATCGGAGATTTCTTCAGAAAGTATTGCGAGATTGGCGACAGTGTGCGAAAAATGCGGCGGTATCTTGCCAAAAAAAGATTATAGAGGAGGAAGCTACTACTATTGCGAAAACTGCCGCGGTGCTTCCAGGGGAGTTTTAGTGGCAATGTCGAAGTCGGGAGAAGCGTCAAAAGTTTCTGCAGAGGCAATCATAAGTTTCCTCTCAAAAAAGGCTGCGAGGGCTGCTGAAGTTGCATAGTGTCGAAATCTTACAATTTGCGTTTACAATCAACAAAAGAAAGGATGTGATGATCAATTTTCGGGCGGAGTTTAAACTTAAACTTCGCCTATTTTTATTGGACAAGCAAGCGCCGAATTGATAATATGAAAATAATATTTATATAAAAAACTTCTTAAATTAAGGCAAATTTATGATGCAATCAAAGCTTTTCACAAAAACACGCAAGGAGGCTCCAAAAGACGAGGTGAGCATGAATGCCCAGCTCCTGATTCGCGCAGGGTTCATAAACAAGGAAATGGCGGGAGTTTATGATATCTTGCCTTTGGGACTTAAAGTAATCAACAAGATTTCCGATATTGTCAGAGATGAAATGAACAAAATCGGCGGTATTGAGATGAAGACTTCGGTTTTGCAAAACAAGGAGGTCTGGGAAAAATCCGGCCGTTGGAATGATGACGTGGTGGATAATTGGTTTAAGACTGAACTAAAAAACGGCAGTGAAGCGGGACTTTCATTTACCAACGAAGAAGCTTATTCAAGCATCTTGAAGCAATATATAAGTTCGTATAAAGATCTGCCGGTTTATCCCTATGATTTTAAGGAAATCTTCCGCAACGAAACCAGAAGCAAATCGGGGATTTTGCGTGGACGCGAATTTTATTGGAAAGCGTTGTATTCTTTCTCCAAGGACGAAGCCGAGCATAATATTTTTTATGAAAAAGCCAAAGCAGCCTATCAAAAAATTTATGAGCGTGTCGGCATAGGACATTTGACGTATCTTACCTTTGCTTCGGGCGGTACTTTTTCGAAATTTTCTCATGAATTCCAAACCATTTGCGATTCCGGGGAAGATACAATTTTTATTGACGAAAATAAAAAAATTGCAGTCAACAAGGAAGTATTTACCGACGAAGTGCTTGAAGATTTGGAGCTTGAAAAAAACAAGCTGATTGAAAAGAAGGCGATAGAAGTCGGCAATATCTTTACTTTGGGAACGAAATTTTCCAAGCCGTTCGATCTGAAGTACAAAGACGAAAAAGGCGAAGAACAATTGGTTTTTATGGGAAGCTACGGTATCGGCATAAGCCGGCTTATGGGGGCAATCGTGGAAGTTTTTCATGACGAGAAGGGGATTGTGTGGCCTGAATCGGTTGCTCCATTTCAGGTTCATCTTTTGAGTTTGGGTGAGGACGGGCAAGCTCAAAAGATTTATGATGAGCTTGAGAAGAAAGGAATTGAAGTGCTTTTTGACGATCGAGATGTAAGCGCGGGAGAAAAATTTGCAGACAGTGATCTTATCGGAATTCCGCTCCGCGTTGTTGTCAGCAAAAAATCTCTGGCAGCCGGCGGTGTAGAAATCAAAAAGCGAAACGAATCCGAAAGTAAAGTTGTTTCAATTGAGGAGTTTATAAAACAAATAAAATAAATTTAATATTCTTGCGGAAGAAAAACTATTCTCGAATTCTCGAGAATTAGAGAATAAATTCACATTGATGTTTAGTTTTTAATTATATAATTAGACAATTTTTAGTAACTTGTATAAACATTCCAACATTCTTAAGAATATGTAAATAATTTTTATTGATATATTAAATAAACAAGGGGGTGCAAATGTGATGTTGGTTAAAAAAA
The DNA here is from genome assembly GCA_002306085.1 of Candidatus Moranbacteria bacterium UBA1362. GTDB lineage: Bacteria > Patescibacteriota > Minisyncoccia > Moranbacterales > GWC2-37-73 > UBA1362. The sequence continues at coordinate 42,281 of DBRS01000010.1, read as the reverse complement.
GAAGAATAGCGTCAGTCGCAAAAATTAAAAAAGCAAAATCCCCAAGGCAGATCGAGAGACATATTAAGGGTGTTGCAAATCACAGAAGGATTGAAATACTTTTTCTTATTTCAGAAAACAAGGGGATTGATGTCGAAAGTATTTCCAGAAATTTGCGCTGCAATTTTAAGACGACGTCTGTGCACCTCTCACGCTTGGCACAAGCAGGACTTGTTAGAAAAAATTATAGGGGACGTACGGTTACGCATGAGCTGTCTCCGTACGGCTGGACATTTTGTAAATTCCTGAAAACATTCCAACATTCTTAAGAATGTGTAAATGATTTATATTGATATAAGATATATATTTTTATAAAATTTGAACAAAAATAAAAATTTAGATAATTATTAAGTTGAGAGTGATTGCTGATTTTTGTTTGATGCTTGCTTGATTGGCCGTGCAAATCATGATATTTAAAAGGGATTGTAGCGTATTAATTAACAGCTGAAGAAAAATTTATGAACACGTTATTAATAATTGCTTTGATACTTATTGTCTTGGGAGTAATCGGAAGCATTGTTCCGGCAATGCCGGGGCCGATCCTGAGCTTTATCGGGCTTGTTCTTTTGTATTTCGGAAAATCAGGATCCATTTCCGCGTTTTCCCTTGCGCTATTTGGAGGAACAGTCGCCCTGTTGACTTTTATGGTATATATCGCGCCCATATTGGGCGCCAAATTTTCCGGCGCTTCCAAAAAAGGACTCGCCGGAGCCATTTTGGGAGGCCTGGCTGGAATAATTTTTTTGCCTCCGCTTGGAATTTTTATCGGAGCTTTTCTTGGAGCTCTTCTGGGAGAAATGATGGATGGAAAAGATTTTCTGAAAGCGCTAAAAGCGGGAATCGGAACCATTCTGGGAAGTTTTTCGATGATAGTCCTGCAGGTTGCCTTTTCTTTGTTTGTGGCAATATACTTTTTTATCAAGCTTTTAAGCTGACATCGGTAGCAGGCAAGAAATTATGGAATTACGTAATTTATTACGTAAAATTTTACGTAATAAATTACTCACCTCGGCATGGAAATAGTTTTGAGTAAATATGCCGGATTTTGCGAGGGAGTTGCAAGGGCATATGACATGATTGAAAAAATTGCGAAAGATCCTTCGGCCAAGAGGCCTATTTTTGTGCTGGGCTCACTCGTTCACAATTCTGATGTGGTTGCCAAAATCGAATCCATGGGCGTAAAAAAAATAAGCGTTGAAAATGATCTTATCAAGTCGCTTGAAAAATATCCCGAAAGGATTGGCACACTTGTCATTACGGCGCATGGTATCGGTCCGGAAATATACGGTTGGGCAAAGGGCAGAGGAACAAATATTGCCGATACAACGTGTCCGAAGGTTATCAAAGTCCAGAAGCTTGCCGAAATTTTTTCAAAAAAGGGCCGCCAGATTGTTATTGTCGGCGAAAAAAATCATAAGGAAGTGCGCGGGATATATGAATGGGCGGGAGAGAAGGCATTTTTTGTCGAGACGGACGAGGATCTTGATGGTCTTGGTCTTGACGGCGGCAAAAAAATTGCCGTCATTTCACAAACCACCCAGAACAGGGATTTTTTTAAAAGAGTCGCCGAGAAACTCTCGGAAAAATATCCGAATGTTGAAGTTATCGACACGATCTGTCAGGCGACGCACCACAGGCAAGCGGAAATAAAAAAACTCGCAGAGGAATGCGACGTTGCGGTCGTCATAGGATCTCCGGAAAGCGCCAATTCGACAAGACTTTGGGAAATTGCCAAAGAAATAAATCCAAAGTCATATTTTATCCAGCGGGCGGAGGAAATTGAAAGGGAATGGTTTAGGGAATGCGAAAAGGTTGCTGTTACTGCGGGAGCAAGCACGCCGGGATGGGTTATAGACGAAGTTATTCTCCGTCTTAGGTCAATGGATGAAAGTTGAAAATTTGCCAAATTTATCGAGCCTTTGGAGCATATCGAATCTTTCATTTGGCAAATTTCAGATTGGGGACCCGAAGAACTTTCAAGGTTGCTTTTTCCCTTATATACGCTATACTTTAAATGTTTATAATACTAAAGAAACATAGGTGATATGGCCAAGATAATGCTCGTCGAAGATGATCCGATGATTTCGGAAATCTTTAAGAAAAAATTTGAAGCCGAAGGTTTTGATGTTGCTATGGTTGCAAACGGCAGAGATGTGCTGAAACTGGCGGCCAGCGAGAAGTTTGACCTTATTCTTCTTGACATGGTCCTTCCGGAGATGAGCGGCATAGAGGTTCTTAAAGAACTTAAGAATCGCGAAAAATACGGCGAGGACATCAAAGTCATTGTTCTTAGCAATTTGGATAAAACTGAAAATGAAAAAGAAGCCAGAGAGAACGGAGCTGACGGATATATCGAAAAATCCCACTACAATACTTCCGAACTGGTCGCGCACGTCAAGCGTCTTTTGAATGAGTTTGAAGAACAGAAAAGAAACAGAGAACGTTTGTCGGGAAAAGTGCAGGCCGGCGGCAACAATAAAAGGATATTGCTTATTGAGGATGAGGAGATTTTTCTTGAGATATTCGGCAAGAAACTTGAAGACGAGGGGTATATTGTCGAATACGCCAATGATGGAGCGAGCGGAAGCAAGATGGCAATGGAAAGGCAATACGATCTTATTATTACGGACGCGGCTATGCCTGCGGCAGGGGGAGATGAAATCGTAAGGCGCATCAAGCTTGATGACAAGACCAAGGATATTCCGATAATTGTGCTCTCTGCTTCCTTGGATGAAGAAGAGAAAAAAATGTTTGAAGGGCTGGAAGTGCGTGAATTTTTTGAAAAAACCAAGATTGTGCCGAGTGATTTGGCGAGAAAAGTAAACAAGATACTCCAATAGCGTGATCTAGCTTGTGAAAAACAATCAAATTTAATAAAATTTATTCGAATCATCAATTGCCTGTCCGCAAGCGTTATATGATATCGATGCAGGATGATAGGTTCGATATGTTTTTAGATTAAAGCCATAAATTATGAAACGAACAAGAATAATTGATGCTCCGAAGTTTGTCGGAAAGCAAGTAAAAATTGCAGGCTGGGTAAACATCAGGCGCGACCATGGCAAGCTTATTTTTATCGATTTGCGTGATGCAACCGGGATCATCCAGACAGTGATTCTGCCGAACCATGACGAAGCTTATGAAGCTGCAAAGGGTTTGCGGAGTGAATATATCATTGAAATGGAAGGCATAGTAAAAAAGCGTCCTGGGGAGTCAAAAAATGAGAAAATGTCAACAGGCGACGTCGAAATCGAAGCCGACGTTATCAAGGTCATATCAAAACCCGAAGTTGAATCACCGGTTGATATTTCAGAAGAAAATCTAAATATACACCTTAGCACCTTACTTGATTATCGTTCGCTTACCTTGCGCAATGAAAAAATAAAGGCAATATTCAGGGTTTACGGGGATGTTTTGAAATCTTTTGGAGATATTATGAGAGACAGCGGGTTTCAAGAAATAAAAACGCCAAAAATTGTCAATGCGGCTACTGAAGGCGGAGCCAATTTTTTCAAGATAAAATATTTCGATCGTGACGCATATCTTGCACAAAGTCCGCAATTCTATAAGCAGGCGGGAGTGGGAATTTTTGAAAGAGTTTTCGAGATCGGATCCGTTTTTCGTGCAGAACCGCATTATACGACACGTCACGTGAACGAATATATAGGAATGGATGCTGAGATGGGTTTCATTGATAATTTCAGCGATGTCATGGACGCGCTTGAATCTGTCATTTGGCACATGATGAAATCAGTAGAAAACAACTGCAAACAAGATTTGTTGAGATATGGTGCGGAGGTGCCGAAAAAGAAGGCTATACCGAGGATAAAATTGAGTGAAGCTTTGGAAATTTTAAAAAAAGAGTATGGTAAGGAAGTTGAAAACGAAGATATTGATCCGGAGAGTGAGCGCTTGATTTGCCAGTGGGCAAAAGAAAAGCATGGATCCGATTTTGTCTTTCTGACACACTATCCTGGGCATTCGCGTCCGTTCTATACTATGCCGAGCGCTGATGGCAAATATACGGAGACATTTGATCTGATTTTCCGCGGAATTGAAATTGCAACAGGAGGGCAGCGCATACATAATTATGAGCAGCTTGTCGCCAGCATGAAAAAATTCGGGCTGAAACCCGAAACTTTCAAAGATTATCTCGACATTTTTCGTTGGGGAATGCCTCCGCATGGAGGATGGGGGCTTGGCAGCGAACGCATTGTGCAGCAATTGTTGGGCCTCAAAAGCATAAAGGAGGCGGTTTTGTTTCCAAGGGATGTGAAAAGGTTGAATCCGTAAATTAATAACCGCGAATTCCTATGGAAACTTCAGACGAATATTTTTCTGTCGAGAAAATAGCGTGCTATATCGGCGCGAAGGTGAGTGTGACGGGGATTGTCAGCGGCATCAGGAATCAAGGAGGACTTCTTTTTATTGATATTGAAAGTGGCGGATGTCTGATCCAAGCTCTTGTGATACCGGACAATTCGGTCGCATATGCCATGTCTCAGAAAATTGAAAAAGGATATGTGGTCGAAGTGAAGGGGATGATCAGGGAATGTCCGGCGAGCATCAAGGAAGACGGTGATCCAAATAAAGTCGAAGTGGAGGTGGAAAGTTTGGCGATCGTTTCCGCTCGAAAAGAAAACAAAAACCGGCAAAAAACTTTGCTGGCACAATCGGCAAAATTAATGAAAATAAAAAATAAAAAATGATTGACAAAATCATGACAAGTGAATCAAGAAAGCACATAGAGCGTGCCGATGAAAAGAAACTCGGTATCCTAAGTATCGTTACATTTTTGTTTGGATTTGCCGGAGCACTTCTTTCTTATGTGCTTTCCGATTATTTCATGACATCGCTCGGATATTCAAATGTGAGCTTATTCTATTTTTCCGCTTATGCAGCTTCTCTTGTGATGATACTCAACCTTCACAGGTTCATGAACAAATTTGGAAGGTCGACAATATTTTTTGTTTTTTACTTCTTGCAGATATGCTTCGTGGCATTTCTGACTCTCGTTGAGCCGTCCATTTCGGGAGCGATTATTTTGGTATGCTATATAATTTCGATGACTCTATCTTGGGCGTCTCTGGATGTCATAGTTGAATCATATTCGGAAGACAAAAAATCGGGCCGGATAAGGGGATTGCATCTTACAATCATGAATATAGGGATTTTTTTGGGGCCTTTTGTATCGACGAGAATTCTTACTCACTATGATTTCAAAGGTCTGTTTTTTGCGGCAATGTTGGTGCATATGGGGATATTTTTGTTTATGCTCGTAAAACTTCGGCGGATCAATAACAGCAAATTTGAACAAAAAATCACCGTCAGGGACTTGTTTAAGAAAATACTGGTAAACAGAAATGTAATGAAAATTTATTCGATTGCGTTGCTTTTGGATTTCTTTTATGCCCTTACGGTGATCTATGTGCCTCTTTTTCTGCTTGACAACGGATTTTCATGGGACAGGATCGGAATAATTTTTACGATAATGCTCATACCGTTTATAATTCTTCAATATCCGCTCGGACTTCTGGCGGACAAAAAATACGGGGAAAAGGAGATGCTCATAATGGGAATAATTATTATGGGAATTTCATCCGCGTGCATTTTTTTTATCACAAGTAAGGAGATCTGGGTATGGGGCACAATACTTTTTATAACAAGAATCGGAGCTGCAATAATTGAAATTATGCGCGATTCTTATTTTTATAAAAAGATTGACGCAAGAGATGTTGACATAATAGGATTTTTCAGGACAGCGGGATCAGTTGGATATATCTTGGCCGCGGCAACTTCAGCGGTGTTGCTTTTAGTGCTACCTATGAAATATGTCTTTCTGCTACTGGCCGGAGTTGTCCTGTGCGGGCTGTATCCTGCGATAAAGCTTGTTGACAACAAATGTGAAGCTGAAATGAAAAAGCGAACCAAGAAAATATCTTATGGCTTATCAAATTAAAATTGAACAATTTGAAGGTCCGCTCGATCTTCTTCTGCATCTTACGGAGCAAGAAAAACTTGATATAACAAGGGTAAGTTTGGCTCAGATTGCCGACCAGTATCTTGAGTATATCGGAAAAGCGGAAAACATCACTTTGGAGCATCTTGCCGATTTTTTGTCGGTAGCGTCTAAGCTTATTCTTATCAAGTCGAAAGCGTTGCTTCCAATGCTTGAATTTACGGAAGAAGAGGAGGAGGAAATACGTGACTTGGAGCAGCAGCTCGCCGAGTACAAAAAATTCAAGGAAACTGCAAAGAAACTGGCCGGAGTCTATGATTCTACGTTAAGAAACTTTACGCGGGAAGGATTTTTCGGATTAAGGACAATCTTCTGTCCTCCTGAAAAAGTGGCGGCTTCGGATCTGGCGAAGACGTTCTCAAGGATTTTGGGGGAGATTCCGCTCGTTGAGAAGCTTGAGGAAGAAATGGTCAAGGAGGTGCTGAGACTTGAAGACAAAATCACGCATCTTCAGGAATATCTTAAAGAAAAAATTCAAAGCTCATTTTCGGAGGTGGTATCGAGTGTAAAAGATAAAATAGAGGTAGTGGTTTCTTTTTTGGCCATGCTGGAGCTGGTGAAACAAAGAGTTATTCATGTCGAGCAAAAAGGACTGTTCAGTGAAATACATTTGAAGCACAAAGAAAATGTTGTTATAGATGATGCAAGCCGCTAACAGCGGAACGGTTACGGGTCATCGGTATTAGAAAAATATAAGTATCCCGATTTATGGCTAGCGGATAAATCTAGGTCAATCATTTTTGTTACTAGAATTAATCTAAATTTATGGAACAGGAAAAATTATTATCGGCGATTGAAAGCATTCTTTTTATCAGCGGTGAACCGATTAAAAAATCAAAGCTCGTGAAAATTTTTTCAGGACAGGCAAAGACTGAAGATGTTGAGAAAGGAATTGACGCTCTTTCTGAAAAATACGCGGGTTCCGCAAGCGGACTTGTTCTGCTCAGAAAAGGGGAGGAAGTTCAGCTAGCTTCCAAAGCTGAGAATTCTCAATATGTTGAAAAGATGGTAAAAAGCGAACTTCAGGATTCTTTGTCGAATGCCGCGATGGAAGTTGTTTCAATCATCGCCTATCGCGGACCGATTTCAAAAACCGAAATAGAATCGATCAGAGGGGTAAACTGTTCCTACACGCTTCGCAATCTATTGTTAAGGGGATTGATTGAAAGAAGCGATAATCCACGTGACGGCAGGGGCTATGTCTATTCCATTACATTTGAATTTCTGAAAAAACTCGGCGTGGAAGACGTGAAAAAACTTCCGGATCACGATATACTGTCAAAAGACGAAAGAATCAACTCTATCACAAACGTGGACCTGGAGGTTGCGGAGTGAATTTGATAGTGATCTCAACTGTGCTAAAAGAAAGAATTGTCATAAATAATAAGGAAAAGTAACCAAAGTTATATTATGGAAATAGGGGCGACCATTTTAATGATAGTCTTGTTTCCGCTTAATTCTGTTTTGCTGGCACATGAAATTGTGGGGAACCAAAGTCATGTGCAGGCGGAAGTAGACAGAGAAGAAAACAGCATACAGGGTATCGTCAAAGGAATCGAGAACAAGAAGAAAGAAGAAAGACCGAAGCCCAAAGCTCAGGCGGTTGATGATCCGATTTTCCAGCCCGTACGGAAAGAAGGCGTCAAAGATCTGGCGGTTCCGGGTGCGCACGCTTCAGTAGTTATAGATGCCGATAGCGGGACGATATTGCACTATGATGAGGGGAGAACAAAGCGTCAAGTTGCGTCATTGACAAAACTGATGACGGCTGTTTTGGTGGTGGAAAAAATTAAAGATTTGAAAGAGATAGTAACGGTGGATGAGGAGGCAGTATATGTCGAAGGTACAAAAATAGGCTGCCCGAGAAGCGGATATTGTGTTAGCCAAAGATTGAGAGTGGGCGAAAAGATTTCTGCGGAAAATCTTCTTCAAGCTATGCTTATGAACAGTGCAAATGATGCCGCGGTAGCTTTAAGCAAGCACGTTTCCGGTTCACAGGAAGAGTTTGTTGAAATGATGAACAAGAAAGCTAAAGATCTCGGACTTAAAGACACCAGTTTTTGCACCGCTTCAGGGCTGGAAATCGAAGGGCACGAATCGGAATGTTATTCCACAGCATACGATATTGCGAGGATCGCCGCATATTCAATGAGGCATGACGTGATTTGGAAAATGTTGAGAACACCGAGCAACTTGCAAATTTTATCGGCAGACGGCAAGTTGGTCCATACAATTATAAATACTGACCTTGCTCTTGATAAGGTACCCAATTTGATAGGCGGAAAAACCGGATTTACTCCACTTGCCGGATATTCTCTTTTGATGGCTGCTTCGGATCCTATGGAGAAAAAACATCGTATAGTGGCAGTAGTGCTTGATGACAGGACCAGATGGCAAGACATCAAACTGATGATTGATTGGGCATTCAGTTCATATGTATGGAAATGATCGTGATTCTTGATTGTGAATAGAATTTGCGTGAAAGTGTAAAAATCAATAAACGAAAACGGAAGGAATACAATATATTAGTAAACCAAAGCGATAACGGATGCGCATTCATGCGATCCGCAAATTGCAGAGAAATTCATGCAGCTTGCTCAGATTCAGACAATTCCTGAAATAATGAATGTGCTGAAAGTTCTCTCGACGGGATTTTTGGCTTTTTTGCTTGCTTTTGCGATAACGCCGCTTTGGACGCATCTTCTTTATAAATATAAAATGGGGATAAAAATCAAAGAAACAGACGTTAATGGAGAGAAGTTGACTTTCGTGAACAAGCTTCATGCGAATAAAGCCGGAACTCCAACCATGGGAGGAGTGATTATTTGGGTTTCGATCTTACTTTTGGCGCTTGCTTCACATTTCATTTTTCCGTGGATTGCCAAAGTAACTGACACCCATTTTATTGCCAGACTTGATTTTTTCAGTCGGTCGCAGGTGTGGCTTCCTTTATTTGCGCTGATATTCGCAGGAACGTTGGGATTTTTTGATGATATTATGAGCGTTAAGGGATGGGGAAGCAATAAAGGCGGCGGAATGAGATTCGCAATGAGGTTCGGCTGGCTTGTTATCATGGCTGTCGCTGGCGCATGGTGGTTTTATTACAAGCTTGGGTGGGATAGGCTGCATATACCGGCAGTCGGAGATTTTGACATAGGATTATGGTATGTGCCTCTTTTTGTTTTTATAATTTTATTTACTGCAATATCCTCGAATGAAACAGACGGGCTTGACGGACTCAATGGTGGAGTTTTGCTTATGGCCTTTTCTTCTTTTGCCGTCATTGCGTTCATGCAGAACAAGATAGATTTGTCTGCTTTTTGCTGCGCGACCGCCGGAGCGACGCTTGCGTTCCTTTGGTTTAATATCCCCCCAGCTCGTTTTTTCATGGGTGACACGGGTGCGGTTTCGCTGGGAGCAACTCTTGGTGTTGTTGCAATGCTTACCAATTCAGCCATTGTGCTGTTCATGATAGTGTTTGTATATATTTTGGAGTCATCAAGCGCGGCGATTCAGCTTGCAAGCAAAAAATTATTTAAAAAGAAAGTTTTTTTGGCCGCGCCTTTTCATCATCACCTTGAAGCCAAAGGATGGCCGGAATCGAAAATAGTAATGAGAACATGGATTTTCACGATGATTGTCTCTCTTCTCGGTGTTATCATAGCGATTTTTGGAATGGGAAAATTTCATCAGTAATTTTTAGTTGCAGACAGTGAAGGACATGCTCCAAAAATTGTTGGATCTGTCAGTTACTGCTCGCTGCTTTTCAAATGGAAATAAAAAAACTGCAGGACGCTGAACTGAACGGCAAAAAAGTATTCTTAAGAGTGGATTTCAATGTTGCTGTCGAAAACGGGCAAGCTAAAGAAAAGTTTAAGATTGAAGTCTGCAAAGACACAGTTGAATATCTTCTTGAAAAAGGCGCCAAGGTTGCGCTTGTTTCCCACTTAGGAAGGCCTGAAGGAAAAAAGGATAAAAATCTTTCGCTCAGACAGCTTCAGGATGAGGTTTCGGAAATTTTCGGCAAGAGAGTTATGTTTATTTCCGACTGTATAGGCGACACTGTGAAAGAATCTTTGGGCAATCAGTCTACCGAAGAAATCCTCCTGCTCGAGAACGTGCGTTTTTATGCCGAAGAAGAAAAAAACGATCCAGAGTTTGCAAAAAAATTGGCGGAAAACTTTGATGTTTTTGTTAATGACGCTTTCAGCGTGTGTCACCGCAATCAGGCTTCCGTCACCGGAGTTGCGGAATATTTGCCGAGCTATGCCGGCTTGAGACTCCAAAAAGAGGTGGAAGAAATGGAAAAAATTAGGAATGACTTTGCAAGGCCGGCTGTTGCAATAATCGGAGGCGCAAAAATAGAGACGAAGCTTCCGGTGATCAAATTCTTTGAAGAAAAGTATGACAATGTGCTGGTCGGCGGGAAAATTGCGAATGAGGCATTGGATCAGAAGATCCCTTTCGGGGAAAAGGTTATGCTTCCTTCGGATTTTATTGATGATCGTTTGGATATCGGGCCTGAAACTCTCGAACGATTCAAAAATATTCTGAATTCAGCCGCAACGATAGTCTGGAACGGACCGACAGGTAAATTTGAAGATGAAAAATATTCTAGAAGCACCAATGAAATTCTCAGCGCCATTCTTGCAAGTAGCGCACATACAGTTGTAGGGGGAGGAGAAACAATCGAAGTGCTTGAAAAGAATGAAGCTGTCGATAAGATTGGATTTGTTTCAACCGGTGGAGGAGCAATGCTTGAATATCTTGGAGGAAATCAGATACCGGGAATTGAAAAACTGAACCTGATCGAAGAAATGCCTTCGACGGAAATTTCCAATTAGATTCAAAATTCTTATTGTGGTATAATTTTAACCAGAAACAAACACTAACTGGTTTTAGAATAAGCAACAAGTATGAATAATCCTCAATTGTCAGAGGTCGAATTTGGAAAGCCTGAAGAAACAATGCCTCTCTACGAAATGAGAAAAGCCGATAGAAGGTCTTTGGTTGGCCTGTATTTTTCCCAAGTCTTGCTATATGTAGGTTTTTTGCTGATTTTGCTGAATAATTTGGGAATACTGGAGCCCGACAGTTATTTTGGAGCGATGAATTGGCTTACTATAGCCGTTTTTTCGATCGGTGTGATCATAAATTTCTTCTCTATTCCATGGCTGTATCTGTCGAGTTTTAAGAATTTTAAAAACGAAAACGATTTTTGGGACAAAGAAATTTTTTGGGTTCTGCCATTGTTCTTTTTCGGGACATTTTTTCTCTACGAAAGCCGTGTGAATAATTCATTCTTTTTTTTCATAATGTCTCTTTTGGTTATAGCGATTGTTCATGTTTTTTCCAGCTATTGTGCATATAAAATTAAGCAAAAGCATAAGCATGATCTGGAACGCCATTATCAATATTCGATGTCGTTGAAATACCTGTCAGCCTATTATGTCTTGCTTGTGGTGCTTCTGATTTTCCACAATCCATTGCAGCATATGTTCACTTGGATTCGTACGAATATATAAACGTTAATGTAAAAACAAAAATGTCTAAAATAGAAAAAATTCGTGGGCGCGAAATTCTTGATTCAAGAGGCAATCCTACTGTCGAAGTCGAGGTCGTTTTGAGCAGTGGCGCGACCGGAATTGCCGCCGTTCCTTCCGGAGCTTCAACGGGGAAATTTGAGGCTTTGGAACTGCGCGATGGCGATCCTAAGCGTTATGGAGGATTGGGGGTTCTTAAGGCGGTGAAAAACGTTAACACGAAAATTTTCGACGCGCTGAAAGGCAAAAATGCAGAAAATCAGGCCTTGATAGACGAAACGATGCTTGATCTGGATGGCAGTGAAAACAAATCAAACCTGGGAGCCAATGCGATACTTGGAGTTTCATTGGCTGTCTGCAGGGCTGTTGCCAATGAAAAAGGTGTTCCTTTATATAAATATATAAATGAACTTTTTGATTACAAATCTAAACCAAAACTGCCAATTCCAATGTTTAATGTGCTTAATGGCGGCAAGCACAGTGACAGCGGTCTAAGTGTGCAGGAATTCAAAATTATCCCAACCGGTATCAAGGGATTTTCGGAGCAGCTTAGGGCGGGCAGTGAGATTTTTCATTCGCTGAAAAAGATTCTGGAAAGTATGCGCCAAAGCACTGGAGTCGGAGATGAGGGAGGTTTTTCCCCAAAGCTAGAAAGCAACACGCAAGCGCTCGAACTCATTAACCAGGCAATAAAGGAAAGCGGGTATGAACTAGGAAGCCAGATAAATCTTGGTATAGATGTGGCTGCCAATTCTTTTTATAACGAAGAAGACAAACACTATATTCTGAAGCCGGAGGGTGCGCATCTCGAGAAAGAGCATTTAGTCGCGATGTATAAGGACTGGATAGACAGATTTCATTTGGTTTCAATTGAAGACGGATTGATTGAAGATGATTGGAAAGGCTGGGCTTTTATGACTGAAAAAATAGGGGGCAAGCCAATTTGGAAAGCCATTTCGAAAAATGTTTTAAATGAAAATCTTCTTATCGGTGATGATCTTCTTGTGACTAATGTCAAAAGGTTAGAAAGGGCTATAAAAGAAAAGGCTTGCAACTCTGTTTTGATAAAAGTCAATCAGATAGGCAGCCTTACGGAGACTTTCGAGTGTATACGTCTTGCAAAAAGACACAAGATGAAAATCATGGTTTCTCACCGAAGCGGGGAAACAACCGATGATTTTATTGCCGATTTGGCTGTCGGAACGGCGGCGGAATTCATTAAATCAGGTTCGCTTTCAAGAGGCGAAAGGCTGTGTAAATATAACAGGCTCATGAAAATAGAAGACGAAATGAAATCCTGAGACATTTTAATCGCATTTGAATAAATTCGAACATAATCAGTTAAAAATTCCAATTTATGTCAAAGGTACTATGTATCGGTTCCGTTACAAAAGATATTTTTTTTCCGACCAGACAGGGAATTGTTTCAGATACTCCCGAAGATCTTTTGTCGCAAAGAAAAATAAGTTTTGAGTTGGGAGCGAAGTATCACATAGAGAATATGTGCGAAACGCTCGGAGGCTGTCCTGTAAACGTGGCCTGCGGCCTTGTTAAACTGGGAATAAGCGCCAGTTGTTATGCGCCTGTAGGAAGCGATAGTACGGCGGAATGGGCGCAAAAAGTGCTAATGTATATGGGTGTCGATGTGGGATTATTCAAGATTATTCCAAATGTGCTGAGCGATCTCTCCGCTATAGTCGTTGATGAAAAAACCGGAGACAGGGTTATTTTTTCCAGCCATACCGCAAGTGAAAAATTCGATATTGACAAGAATTATATCAAAGATGCGGAGTGGATATTTATCGGTGACTTGAGCGGCAAATGGGAAAGTAATCTGGAAACTATTGTTGCGGCGGCAGAAGAAAAAAAAATACCCTTTGCTTTTAATCCCCGGGGAAAATCAATTGGAGAAAATGTGCAAAAAATTGTTTGGGCGATATCCTTGTGCAAGATACTTTTCGTAAATAAAGATGAGGCCATTGAAATAGTGTCTTTGGCGAAGAAAGACAATTCCATCAATGAAGAATTAATCAATGATGAAAAATATTTGGCCGAAGAACTTAAAGATATGGGAGCTGGAGTGGTTGTTATAACCGATGGAATCAGGGGTGCATGGGGTTGTGATGGAGAAAAGGTTTTGCATGCTGGAGCGCTTGTTCGGAAAGCGGTTGATTCAACGGGAGCAGGAGACGCTTTTGCCAGCGGGTTTTTTGCGTCTTTTCTCAAAGGGAACGATTTGGGAACATGTTTGAAATGGGGGATTGCCAACAGCAGCAGCAGCGTCACAGAATATGGCGGGCAGCGCGGTTTGCTGGCGCAGGGTGATATAGAAAATGTGATGCAGGACATCGAACTGAAAGAAATATAAAATTGACGATTTTATTTCTCATATTTTGAATCAATCAAAATTATGGGTATTTTTTCCAAAATTCTTCCTGGCGGCGGTGAAGAAAGCTATTTGGCGCTAGATGTGGGCACGGAAGTTGTCAAAGCGCTGGTTTTCAATGTGAATAAGAATGAAAAAAGAGGCGTGGTGATAGGTGTCGGAAGAAAAAGACAAAAAAGAGGAAACATGCAGAGTGGGGCCGTGTCGGATATATCCGGAGTGATTGAAACATGCCAGCTGGCCGTCAATAAGGCGCTCGAAAATGCCAAGGTGAAAAAAGTCAAAAAAGCGATCGTCGGGATAGCGGGAGAACTTGTTAAGGGAACAACGACAACGGTGCATTATGAACGAGGAAATTCCGATGCTCGCATAGATTTTCCCGAGCTTAAAAATATTATCCAGAAAGTGCAGATGAAAGCTTACGAAAGGATACAGGATCAGATTTCATGGGAGACGGGGCAAAATGTTGATGTTAAGCTCATAAACGCAGCAATCGTAGATGTCAGGATTGACGGATATCAGGTGACCAATCCGATTGGCTTTCAAGGAAAAGATGTTTCTATAAGTATTTTCAACGCCTATGCTCCCATAATCCATTTGGGCGCGCTTCAAACAATTGCGGATGAACTAAAAGTGGATCTTTTGAGTATAGCTGCGGAACCTTATGCGGTTGCCAGAAGCGTGGATTACGAGGACGTTCTTGATTTCAGCGCCATATTTATAGATATCGGAGGAGGAACAACTGACATAGCAGTTGTCAGAAACGGCGGACTGGAAGGAACAAAAATGTTTGCTTTTGGCGGAAAGTCGTTTACGAAAAAACTTGCGCAGGAACTTAGAATTGATTTTGATGAAGCGGAGGCGTTGAAAATAAGATACTCGGAAGGAAAACTCGGAAGCGACATAAGCCTGAAGGTTGAGCAGATCCTGCAGAGCGATTGCGCTGTCTGGCTGAGCGGCGTGGAATTGTCACTGGCGGAGTTTACCAGCTCAGATGTTCTTCCCTCGAAAATATTACTGTGCGGAGGAGGATCAGGTTTGCCTGGCATAAAAAAGGCGCTTATGTCCAGGGAATGGACAAGCAATCTGCCGTTTGCCAAAACAATTTCAGTCGGCTTTATGCAGCCGCGTGACGTTGCGCGCATTTCCGACATGACAAATGAACTTACAAATCCGCAAGATGTGACACCGATGGGATTGGCGAATTTGGTCTTGGATGTGACGGGAGAAGAGAAGGTTATGTCAGGAATATTGAGAAGAGTCTTGCATACCATTCAGGATTAGAATGCAGCTCTCAAAAATAACGCTCAAATATATAAATTAAAGCTGAAAGCCTAAACAAATCAAGATTTGCGCTTTGAGTTTTAAACAAAAAATATGCACCAAACATTTTATATCGATATTGATGAAGAAATTTCGTCCGTGATCGACAAGTTGAAAAAATCGATGGCGGGTGAAAATTATTTCGTTGTGCCAAAAAGGGCGCTGTTCCTGCAGAGTATCGTTAATCTGAAGCTTCTCAAGCGGGAAGCAGACAAAATCGGAAAAAGAGTGACGATAGTGACGCAGGATAATATCGGTATCTCTATGGCCGAGCGGGCGGGAATTGATACAAGGTCAAGCATAGAGGGATTTGAACAGGATGTGAATCCCGGCGGCGTTTCGTATGAAGAAAGTGAATACGTGGAGGATGAAGGAACCGAAGGCGGTGTGGCTGATGACGAAACATTCTTTTCAAGCGAAGGCGTAAATAAAAGCAGCAGGCTCAATAGTGTGGGTACCGAGGATTATTATGATGAATCAACGGCAAAACCCAGCAGTATATACGATAAAAAACCACCGGTAAAAATCGAATCGTCACGACCTGAGACTCCCACAAGAAGACTTTTTGGAATCAATAAGTATAGCAGCGCCGCACCGGGCAATACAAATCAGCAATCTCGCGCGCGCCAAGTGATGGACGCAAGAAGATCTTCATATGCCGGAAGCAGAATGAAAGCTTCATCTGAAATTTCCAGAAGGAAGACTCAAAGCAAAAAACAACTGGATCCTTATAAAGAAAAGGCTTTGGAAAAAATATTTTTAAAAACCAGAGAAAACGATCAGCCAAAGCAGACTGTTAACGAAGAAAAAAGAGGGCTTGTCTGGAAATTTTCAATAACCTTTTGTGTCATTTGCGCGTTATCGTTGGCGGGAGTATTGGCCTATCTGTTCATTCCGAGCGCCAAAATAATCATAACACCTGACAATATCGAGAATCGGATAAATATAAACATAAGCGGAAGCGAATCTCCGGGCGCGGAATCCAAAATACCTATCCGTGTCATAAGCAATGAAGAAAGTGTTTCGCTGGAAGTCGAAATGCAGGGAAAGAATGTGACGGGCAAGAAAGCTGAAGGCAGTGTCACTATTTATAATGAATTCAGCAACGCTCCGCAGCCTCTTGTTGCTACAACAAGACTTGAAACATCGGACGGAAAAATATTCAGGATTGTGAAAGGTGTCACTGTGCCCGGCACCACATTGGTTGATGGAGAGATAAAACCAGGCGCCATTGAGGTTCAGGTTGTTGCCGACCAGCCCGGATCTGATTTCAACATAGATCCTTCAGAGTTTACGATACCGGGATTCAAAGATAGTCCGAAATATGAGAAATTCTATGCCAAATCAACCGAAGCAATGACAGGTGGAACGTCTGACGAAAATGCGAGCGGGCCCGCCAAAGTTACTCAGGCTGATATAGATAAAGCGAAGGAAAAAGTCAAAAAAGCCCTAGAAGAAAAAATTGCGGAAACCATCGCAAACGAACTGAGCGAGGATGAAATATCGCTTGAGGATGCTCGTGAGATAGAAGCGGCGAAAATATCAATTTCCGCAAGGGTCGGACAGGTTCTTTCCTCTTTCAATTGCTCGGGAACCGCGGCTTTCAAAGCGATTGTTTTTTCCGAAAGCGACATAAAAAAGGCAATTGAAAAATCCGTGAAAGGCAAGGATGATTCCGAATATGAATGGAAGGCGGCAAAAATTGAATATGCGACGGTTCAGCCTGATTTTGAAAAAAATATACTGGAGCTGAAAATACACGGGGAGGTTGCGGCCACGCCCGTCATTGATGCTGAGAAAATAAAACATGAGATTTTAGGAAAGAGAGCAGAGCAACTGGGAGACATATTGCGCAAATATTCTTCCATTAAGAATGTTAATGTGGAATTTCAGCCTGTGTTCATATCAAGAGTTCCGCAATATAGCAAGAGAGTAAATGTTGAAATCGTCCCGGTTGACTAAATGAAATTGCAAGATAAAATAGAGGTTTCTATAAAGCCTCTATTTTTATATAGTTTGCTTTCAGTTTGTTTTGTATTAGCAGAGATAAGGCGGAGAAGAACTTAGTACGTAAAATATTACGTAATATTTTACGTACTAAAAAATCCATCATGTTGCATGGTTTAAGCGATTGGAGAAGGAATTTATTAATAGTTCTATTGCGCTATTGACAAGTCTTGGCTATTTTGTTAGGATAAATACACGTTAAAAAACAGCATAAAATATCCAGATAGAGGCAAAAACTGTTTGAATTCACGAATTAGGACAGAGCTCTGGAAACATCCTCTATTTTTATGTTGTAAAAAAGAATGGGAAAAAATGCTCCAAAACAGGAGAAAGAAATTATAAAATTTGAAGGGGTAATAGTGGAAACACTCCCAAGCACCACTTTTAAGGTGAGGTTGGACAATGGCCACGAGGTTCTTGCCCATATTTCAGGGAGAATGAGGGTGAACTACATAAGATTGTTGCCCGGCGACAGGGTGCTTATGGAAATGAGCCCCTATGATCTGACAAAAGGTCGGATTATACAGCGCATGTAAGAATATAAGCCACAAATCGACATAAATTCATCTCCAATAATTGCGAATAAAAAGCATTAGAGTAGATGATTATTGATAAAATCAATGTCGATTGGGGATTTAATACGACAATGAAAGTTCGAGCATCGGTAAAAAAAATTTGCGCCAAATGCAAAATTGTGAAACGTAGGGGAAAAGTCTACGTTATTTGTACTAATCCGAAACATAAACAGAGACAAGGATAATTAATAGCTTATAGCTTATGGGAAATTCAAATCCCGAGGCAGAAGGTTAATCAATATGATAAGAATTGCAGGTATAAACCTACCAGATGAAAAAAGGATAGAGATAGCGTTGACATATATCTATGGTATCGGACCTTCAACGAGCCGGAAAATACTTGAGGCTCTTGGAATTGATCTTGGCACTAAAGCGAAGGATATCTCAGACGAAGATGCCAACAAGCTTAGGAATGAAATTGAAAAAAAGCACAAAGTCGAAGGAGAATTGAAACATGAAGTCAAATCAAACATTAAGCGTCTAAAAGAGGTTGGAAGCTACAGGGGAAGCCGGCACATAAAAGGATTGCCTGTTCATGGTCAGCGCACAAAGACCAACAGCAGAACCGTTAGAGGAAACGTGAGAAAAACAATGGGAAGCGGAAGAAGAGCTGAATCCAAGACCTAGAATCAAATCGCGAATCTACTCGAATTTATCTCGAATAGTCGCGAACATGTGTTTGAGATAGTTGGCGATAAAAATTAGTATAGATCAGAGATTTATATGACTGACGAAATCAAGAAAAAAGAAGAAGTGAAAGAGCAAGCTCCCGAAACTGTTGAAAAAGCGGAGCAAGCAGATGAAAAGGCGCCTGAAGGCGTCGAAGTTTCCGATGCGATTGCAAAAAGAAAGAAAAAGAAAATCAAGCGTCAAGTTGGCAAAGGACAGGCATACATAAAGTGCACATACAACAATACAATGGTTACCATAACGGATGCTAACGGCGGAATGCTTGCATGGTCAAGCTCGGGTTTGCTGGGTTTCAAGGGCGCAAAGAAAGCCACTCCGTATGCTGCTACTCAGGTTGTGTCTGATGTTGCAGAAAAGGTTAAGAAATATGGCGTTCATGAGCTCGAAGTTTTTGTTAAAGGTGTCGGCAGCGGACGCGAATCATCAATAAGATCGCTTGCCAACAGGGGGTTTGATCTTACTCTTATCAGGGATGTTACCCCTATTCCTCATAATGGATGCAGACCCAAAAAACCGAGGAGGGTATAAACAATGCAAATGGCGCAAATTAATTCAAGTTGTTTGCACATTCGAGTATTAGTATAAGATTTGCATAATTCGTATTATATTTTTATGGCTAGAGATTTAATGGGATCAAAATGCAGAAGGTGCCGCAGAGCGGGAGAAAAACTCTTTCTTAAAGGCGATAAGTGTGACAGCGTAAAATGCGCTATTGTTAGGCGTCCCTATGCCTCCGGAATGCATGGAAAAAATATTTCAAGAGGTCTTAGTGAATATGGAAAGCAGCTGGCAATGAAGCAGCGCATTAAACGCATGTACGGAGTGCTTGAAAAGCAGTTCCGTATGCACTACAAAGAAGTTGTCGGAAAACCGGGAGTAACCGGGGATCTTCTGATGGCAAGACTTGAAATGAGACTTGATAATGTCGTGAGGCGGATGGGCTTTGCGTCTTCTCCGATGCAGGCGAGGCAACTGGTTACGCACGGATCGTTTCTCGTCAACGGCAAGAAAGTCACAATTCCGTCTTATTTGGTGAAAGTAGGAGATGTGATAAGCATAAAAGAGTCGAGGAAAGAAAAAACATATTTTAAAAATCAGATGCAGATGCTTGCTGGCAGAAAAAATTTTCCGCGCTGGATCCAATTCGACGCTTCCAAGATGCAGGGAAAAGTTGTTGCGGAAGTTACCAGGGAGGATATAGGGGTGCATGTTGATCCGCAGATGGTTGTCGAAGCTTATTCGAGATAGCAGCCATCGATTTTCGGATTTTTGAAATTTGCAACATAAGCGTATTTAAATAACTTTTTTAATCACAACGCGTTTTTTGTGGATTGCCATGAATCATGCGTTAATAAGAGGATATGCAGACAGTGTCACTTCCTCAAAAGCCAAAATATACTCCCATTAGCGATAACAGCGGAAAGTTTGAGATACTGGGATGTTATCCCGGCTACGGGATGACAATCGGAAACGCGTTGAGGCGCGTCCTTCTGGCTTCCCTGAAAGGAACTGCGATTACATCTGTCAAAATCAAGGGAATTTCGCATGAATTTTCCACTATTGACGGAGTCATGGAAGACGCGGTTCAGATTATCCTAAACCTCAAGAAAGTCAGATTCAAGATGTATGGCGATGAACCCGTGAAAGTAAGCCTTAAATCAAAAGGCGAAGGGAAAATCACTGCGAAGGACATTAAATGCCCTTCAAGCGTTGAAGTTGTCAATAAAGATCAGGTTATAGCCACGATTACCGATAAAAAGGTGGAACTGGAAATGGAAATGGAAGTGTCGTCCGGACTTGGATATGTGCCGATTGAACAGCAGGAAAGATTGGAGAAGGAGATCGGCGTGATTGCGATTGATGCGATATATACGCCGATCAGGCGCGTAAATTATGTTGTTGAAAACATGCGCGTGGGAAAGAGAACGGACTACAACAAGATTACGCTTGAAATTGAAACCGACGGAAGCATTACGCCGGAAGAAGCTTTCAAGAAAGCTGTTGAAATTTTGGTTGAACAATTTTCAGTGCTTGGAGGAATCGAGGTTAGCGAGGAAGTTGCGGAAGTCAAAAAGGGCGGAGAAAAGGAGGATATTGTGGAAATTCCAGAAGCGGAGGAAGCTGTTGATCCCATGAAAACCAAAGTTGCTGATCTTAAGGGCCTTTCAACCAGAACGCTGAACGTTTTGGAGGCGAATAAGATCGTAAAAGTTAAAGATATAGTAAATAACAGCGAAGAAGAATTGCGCGAACTTGAAGGAATGGGAGAGAAAGGCATTAAAGAAATCAAGAAGGCGATAGGGGAATTCGGGATAACATTAAAGCAATAACTCGCGAATCTATTCGAATAACGTCCTGAATAATTGCGAACAAACATAGGGAATAATTGATGATAAATTAGCGTAGATTAGAGATTTATATTCTTATGAGACATTTAGTAAAAGGAAGAAAATTCAGCAGGGTGAAAAAACAGAGAACGGCGCTTGTTAAAACATTGCTGGGCAGTTTGATCATGAAAGAAAAAATAATGACGACTGAAGCAAAGGCGAAAGAAATTAAGCCGATTGTTGAAAACATGATAACGAAAGCCAAGGTGCTGCATGGCGATGAAAAGAAAAAAGTGGCTGTGATTCGGGACCTTCAGAAGTGGCTTCCGGCGGTAGCTGTCAAAAAATTGTCCGGAGATTTTGCGAAAAAATTCGAAACTCGCTCCGGCGGATTTTGCAGGATAATAAAAACAGGACAGAGAAAGAGTGACGGAGCGAAAATGGCAGTGATAGAATTCGTTAACTAGCTTATTAGACATTAGCTTCTTAGCTTATCGGGGGTTTTCTAAAAGCTAAAAAGCTGACAGCCAAAATTCGGTTTTATGAATCGTAAATATCATTTATTCGATGCTGAAGGAAAAGTGCTCGGAAGACTCGCAGTTGAGATTGCGAAAGTTCTTAGCGGCAGAAACAAGGCGGATTTTGTTCCGCGTGTTGATAGTGGAGATTTTGCGATCGTGATAAATGCATCCAAAATCCGTGTTACCGGCAATAAGCTTAATGATAAAATTTACCACAAATTCAGCGGTTATCCGGGGGGGATCACCTCGATCGCCCTTAAGGATCTTTTAAAAAAAGATCCCGAAAAAGTCATTAAGAACGCGGTTTTCGGAATGCTGCCCAAAAATAACTTAAGGAGTAAAATGATGTTAAGGCTTAAAGTGTATGGCGGAGCCGATCATGCCGAAAAAAATATAGATGTTACACATTAATACCAGGTCATAAAGTCGAAAGTCCGTAAAGTTGTCAGACAAGAGACTCTAGGGGCTTAACAGACTTTTTAGCTAAGAAATATGGCAGTAAAAAAATCTACAACCGAAAAGGAAAAACCTGCAAAAAAAACGGCAAAGAAACCGGCTTCTTCGAAGGCGGTGAAAGCGACAGGCAAAAAGAAGCCCAAAGAAGAAAAAAACACGAAAGTTGTTTCGAAGGGGACAAAGACGAAAGTGGAAGCAAAAAAAGACGTTATTTCAGAGGCTAAAGCAAAGGAGAAAGCCGTCAGCAATATTTCCCGCAGTGATGCAGAAAAATATTATTATGCCGTGGGTCGCAGAAAGTCTTCAGTTGCGCAGGTGCGTATTTTTGAAGATGAAAAGGCGTCTGATGCCGATCTTTTGGTGAACGGAAAAAAACTTAAGGAATATTTTCCGACTGTTTCGCTCCAGAACAACCTGCTTTTTCCGTTTAAGTCTACAAGTGTGCAGGGGAAATTCAGAATGACGGCTTTGGTCAGAGGTGGAGGTACGACAGGACAGGCTGAAGCGATAAGGCTCGGAATAGCAAGAGCGCTTGTAAAATATAACGAAGCTTTCAAAAAACCTCTCAAAGATCTTGGACTTATGACGCGCGATTCCAGGGAAGTTGAAAGAAAGAAAGCCGGACTTAAAAAAGCAAGACGTGCGCCGCAGTGGGCAAAACGCTAGAAAATATATGCAAAAGCATCCTCGAAAGAGGATGCTTTTTTCGTTTTAGCCGGTGCATAAACGACTTGACTTTTTGATCGAAAAGGTGTATAATTAAAGGTTAGAACGGTAAATTACAAATTGAGGGATGGAGTGTATGAAGGCGGCGATAACAGGCATATTCATGGTATCAATCATTACGCTGGGATGCTTATTGGGCTTTTTGTTGTCATATAGAGTGGAGGAGCTTGTCAGCATGCAGAATGTTCCCATTGAAATGCCCGATGGTACTTTTTACAAAATGACGGAGAATGAAATGCTCAGATGGGGATTGTTTCTTGAAGAGATTTTGAGAGAACACGATCTCAAATCAATCTACATTAGCTTTTCAAAAAAAGACGTAGTGGCGAAGGTTTTTGCCAGAGGAAAAAAGAGCTTTCATGCAGTTCCATTATCCGTGAGCGGCAGCAACGGGGATATTATCGGAATGGCCATCAATGCTACAAAAATGTCTCTCGCGTCACTGTAAGCGATCATGAATAAAGCGGCTTGTACCGGATCAAGGGAATATTCCCGATCGGCAAGCCGCTTTTAATTTCAAAAAGTGTTCTCAAATATGGAATTTATTTTTTCAGCAAGCCTTCGGAAGCTTCTTTGCTCGGTGTGCGCCTGGGCATCAGTGCGCGCAAAATGCTTGATTTTTCCGGAAAATCCACAGCATTGAGAATGGTTTGTCCGTCGGCGCTTCTATCTGTAAAATATATCTTACTGTCCGCAAAATTGTTTATGGCAAACGGGTTCTGAACGTTTAACTGAACTATGTCGGACATGTTGCGATGGTCGCGGCTGTCGATTTCAATCATTTTTATGTTGTTGCTGTTGGTAAAAAGGACATGCTCATAGTCTCTTGTCCATTGGACATTTTTTATGGGTTCGGAAAATCTTGTTATCATCATAACTTCATTTTCCGATCTCGCAGGTTGTTCTTCCCAATTGCGTGTAAAATATGTAGAAATCTCGTTGTTACTCCAGAAAAGAAGTTTCTTTCCGTCATCGGAAAATTGCGAGCCCGCGGCATTGTCGGAAAGTTTTCTGAAATAGGTGTCGTTTGCGCCCTTGTTGTATACAAACAAATTGCCGCTTCTGTTCAAAAATACGATTCTGTCTATATCGTATACTATTATTCGATAAGAATTATCATCCATGTTTTCAGGGGACGTCGTTGTTATCTGCACGGGATTTTCTACGGCGTCCAAATCGATTTTGTAGACAATGCCTTGCGGAAGTTGGAAATAGAACAGTCCTTTTGAAGAAACTTCATAGCTTGCTATGTTTTTTGCCACAAGCTTTTTGTTTTTCAGCGAATCCAGATTCAATCTGTAAAGGTTATTGCCGGACATGTACAGCAAAAAATTTTTATTTTTGGGATCCCAACGCACGTTCGAAATATCAGAATCTCCCGTCAAAGTGCCGAGATTTATGGATTCTTTTGACTTTATGTTAGTTATGAAATAATTTTTCTCGCCATTTTTAATTGTCGGAATTATCAACTTGTGCGCCTGGGGAGACCATTCAATATTTTCTCTGTCATCGTCGGTAAAGGCGTGGTTGAGAATCGAAAAGACACTGCTGGTTTTCGATGATTCAGGGTCGAGAATGCTTACCGAAAATTCATTGCCGTTCTGCCGAGGAAAAGCAATGAGGTTTTTGTGCGGCAAGATGAAAAATTTTTCGATGCCTGCCGAATCGAACGTCTCTCTTTGATATGATTTCTCAGCTAGCACGATGTTCCAAAATTCCGTGGAGATTCCGCTGTGAACCGCTATTTTTTTTGACCATGTCTGGTGGCGCGGCGATTTCACTTCGACAAAATATTCTCCCGGCCTGATTCCGCTTATGTGATATGAGTTATTGAGTCTGCTGTAGGATGGGGAAGGAACGAGATTTCCGTTGATATAAATGTCAACATCTTTCGGGGTGGTTTTTAACGTTATGGATCCTGCGTAAATGAAAATTCCCCGCTCGATGCTGAAGCGGTAGCCGAAAGCATACCCTATAACTATGGCCGAAACAAGCCAAAAAAGCGCGACCAAAGTCCAGAAAAATATTCTTCTTGATAATGGGATATCGTACATATATAAATAATACTATAAATCAATAGAGCCATTTTGTCCAGCTGTTGGCACGGCGAAAAATCGTGTATACTTAGAATCAGGTTTTGACTTTTCGGTTTTCGGTTTGCGGATTCATGTTTTTCGGACGGCCCAAAAATCGATTCAACAAGTCGCTGGTAAATATGGAATTGGAAAAAATTTTTCAAAATCTGGGAATAGGAGGCGATATCGCTGAAACATTGTCGGTAGTCTTGTTTTTGCTGGCTTTGAGCGTACTTTTTTGGTTTCTCATCGGACGCTTCAGGCTGCACAACTTCCTTATTAATACGTATATATCTCTTGCCATTGTCAGTGTAATTCCACAGTCTCTTGTGTCTCTGTCCGATAATTCCCGTGCAATGGTTTTCATGATTGTGGCTACTTTACTGACCTTGATGAACAGATATATATTTGATATTCATCAGTCCGGCTCAGGGTTGGCGATTTGGCAAGTGGTTGTCATGAGTTTTCTGGAACTCATGCTTTTTCTTAGCATAATTTTATCTTTTCTTCCAAATTACGAGCTTCCGAAATATATCTCAAACGCATCTTTGGGATATCTCACTGATCCAAGATGGCTTCTTGCGTGGATGATTTTGCCGCTAGTATTTCTGGCTTTGGTAAAAAAACGGGGCTGGTAGAAAGGCGCGACAAGCGATTTCCATGTTCTCTAGAAGGTTTGCCAAACAGTATTGACTTAATTTAGGTTTAAGATATAATAAATAACGTTATAATGAGCTTCAATCACATCTTGCTTTGCTAGCCCAGTTGAAAATGAGGCTTTTTAAAATACGAAAGAAAATGATAGATGAAGGAAAAGCGTCAAAGATTTCCGCAACTATTCCTGTAAAATATATGCGTCGTTAGCTCAGTTGGTAGAGCAGTGGCCTTTTAAGCCAATGGTCGGGGGTTCGAATCCCTCACGACGCACATTTAAAACTCCCTTCGGGGAGTTTTAAAAATGTTTGCAGGGATTTGAACGGGCAGAAGTGAACGCTGGGCGA
Source organism: Candidatus Moranbacteria bacterium UBA1362 (assembly GCA_002306085.1). Taxonomy (GTDB): domain Bacteria; phylum Patescibacteriota; class Minisyncoccia; order Moranbacterales; family GWC2-37-73; genus UBA1362. The sequence continues at coordinate 16,593 of DBRS01000010.1, read as the reverse complement.
GAGCGAAGCAGGCGAGCGTCGATTGATGCGAGAGTATTCAGCGCTGCCCAGGGCAGCAAATTGCCGGTAGGGGTAAATATTTTTTCTGCTTGACTTTTTTCCTAAAAGTGCAATATTCAAAATTAGTTGATAGTTTTCTTAAAAAATTAAAAAACATTCAGTATCAGAGGGAGGATTGGCCATGAAGAGAAAATGCTTGTGCTTGGTGATTTTACTGCTGATAGCGCTGGGATTGGCCTTTCAAGGCTGCAAAGTGTTTTCTGCTGCCCAATTTCGCGGCAAAATTGAAGTGGAAAAGGATGATGGAATTGTGGCGAAGGAATGCAATTTTCTCAAAAAAGCTTCATTGCGGGGGTGTGAAATATATGGCACTGAGTCTGGCAGCGGTATTGAACTAGATGTCGAAAAGCTTGTAAAAGAAGAGGCGGAATATGTGGTAGTGGGAATTTCAATCGTGTGCAATGAGGTGTTTATAGACATTAAAGAAGGGACTGTGACTGCCTATAATCCTGGCGAAATAGAGCCGTATGGAGGATCGGTTGGTCATTCACTTTCGGGGGTAAGACCGAAAGAAAATAAGTTTGTTTTTACTTTGCATAGGGACGGTTGCTATAAGGTGAGAATACGTCAAATGCGCTAATAAAAACAGCAACTTAATCCTTTTATATGGCAAAAATTGTCGGGCCGGCTGCGTATTGTCGCAACCGGCTTTTTTTGCGCCATTCTTACGTATCTAAATTGATTGTCGATATTGTGAGTTGCCGGTTATTTTGATATACTTTAGTTAATTAAGTTTTACCAAACAAATATGAAATTTTTTTTATTATCTTCAATTTTGGTTGCTGCGTTTTTTTTGTCCGGTTGTAATACAAATATCAATTCAGCCAATCTAAATGAGCAGTCACAACGGCTCATGGCGGGAGCGACATTCATGAGGTCTGACGATGCTGGATTAACGTGGAAACCGAAAATGAAAATAGACGACAAGAAGAGTATCACGGGCATAGACGTACTTTCAATGGCCATAAATCCTCTGGATCCGGATAATATTTATATAGGAACAAAAGCAAACGGAATTTTTGAAACGTTGGATGGAGGGGAAACTTGGCGGCAGGTGCCTTTCGCTGACAGGGTCTACGGCCTGGCATTTGATCCGTTCAATCCTAATGTGATATATGGTAGCGGCGTATTCGAGGGCAGGGCAAAACTTTTCAGATGCGCCCAGAAAGACATGTGCATGAATCAGCAACTTGAGTGGGATGAAATATATACCGAACCTTCCGAAGGCACAGTCATTTCATCGCTTGCTATAGATCCCGCGAATCCGCAGGCTGTGTATCTTGGAACAAGCAGGGGAGTTATGCTGAAATTATCTAGCGGGGAGAGAGGCTGGTTGGATCTCAAGGAGATGAACGGTCCGATTGTCGGAATTGTTTTTAACCATGCGGACAGCAATAATATCTTTTTTGCCGTATTTGAAAGGGGGATATTTGAAACAAAGGACGGCGGCGTGACGGCGGAAGACGTTACAAGATCGATGGGTACGGCTATGAATACCAGTATGGTATACAGCATTGCAACCGACATTAATTCTCCCGGAGTGGTATATGTCGGAACGGGAAATGGAATTTTTCAAAGGCGTCCTGACGGTTCATGGGTTGAACTTAATATAATCGAAAGCTCCCGTGCCTATCCTATTCGCGCGATTGCGGTCAATCCGAACGATTCCCGGCAGATAATTTATTCATCAGCGAAGGCTATCTATAAGTCAAATGATGGAGGCGTGACTTGGTCTACTTTCCAGCTTGATACCACAAAAGAGATCGGTGTCTTGCGTTTTGATCCGAAAAATCCTCAAAGAATATTCGCCGGACTTAGAAAATTCTAAGCTGGCAGTAATAATAAGGCTAATAAATCAAATCAATAAATATGTATAACGACATCATCAATAAGCACAAAGAAGATTTTGAAAAAGCTATTCAACATTTCAACATTGAGGCTGGAAAAATCAGGACCGGAAGGGCAAATCCGTCGCTGGTGGAGGATCTTCTGGTGGAATATTATGGAACGAAAACGCCGCTCAAGCAGATTGCGAGCATCAGCGCTCCGGAGCCGCGTCTTATCGTCATTCAACCATGGGACAGAGGGGCATTAAATGCAATCGAAACGGCTGTGAGGGAATCCGATCTGAATCTTAATCCGAACAATGACGGAGTGGTGGTGCGTATAAATATTCCCATGTTAACCGAAGAGAGGCGCAAGGAAATGGTGAAGATATTGAATCAGAAGAATGAAGAAGCGCGCATCATGGTCCGTTCGATCAGAGAAAATATATGGAAAGAATTGCAAGATGCTGAAAAACGCGGAGAGATTTCGGAGGATGACAAATTCAAAGGAAAAGACAAGCTTCAGGAGATCGTGGACGAATATAACAAGAAAATAGAAATAGCAAGAGGTAAAAAGGAGGACGATATAATGACAGTTTAATTTTGTAAATTTTAAATAACAATTTTAACGATTGAATTTTAAAGATCGATTCATTATTAAAAATTAAAAGCTATAATTAAATACGCGATTTTTATCTTGCCAATTTATGCTTACTATTATCACGTTTGTAATAATTCTGGGAATTCTCGTGTTTGTGCATGAACTCGGGCATTTTGTTGTTGCCAGAAGGAATGGAATAAAAGCTGAGGAGTTTGGATTTGGGTTTCCCCCAAGGGCGATTGGTATTCAGTTTCTCAGAAGTAGAGATCGAAAAAATCCAGTGAAAAAGTGGAGAATAATCTGGGGAAGCAAGGATGGCGATGATAGCAATGAAAAAAAAGATATTCGTGAAGCGCGCAAAAAGGATTTTATAGGAGGAACAATTTATTCCCTGAATTGGCTTCCAATCGGAGGATTTGTCAAAATCAAAGGTGAAGATGGGGAAGAAAAAAAAGATAAAGACAGCTTCTCTTCCAAATCCGCATGGATCAGAGTAAAGGTGCTTGCTGCGGGGGTGGTGATGAATTTTATCTTGGCTTGGGCGCTGCTTTCGCTAGCATTTATGATAGGATCATATGAGGACGTTACAGGACAAAATGTTAGCGGGTCGAAAATATTGATTGAAAGCATCGAGGAAGGTTCTCCTGCAGACACAATGGGGCTCATGGCTGGAGATATTCTTGTGAGAGGGGATGGGGCGGATTTTTCTTCCGTTACCGATGTGCAAGAGTATATAAGCAAAAACAGGGGGAAAGAGGTGAAACTGACGGTGCAGAGAGGCAATCAAACACTTGAACTTTCAGGAACACCTAGGGAAAGTGTCGGCGAAGGAAAGGGCCTACTTGGTATAGCCGGATTCGGGGAAGTCGTTACTGTAAGGTATTCTCTTTTTCAGTCGCTTTGGAGAGGGCTTCAGGAAATGGGATATATTTTTGTTGAAATCGGACGCGTTTTCGCAAAACTAATGCAAGGCGAGAGAACCGGCGTGGAGGTTATGGGGCCGGTGAAACTTGCCATATTTACTGGACAGATTTTGCCGCTCGGGTTCATTTTTCTTTTAAGATTTATTGCGATATTCAGTATTAATTTGGGAATTATAAACATCCTTCCTTTTCCTGCGCTTGATGGCGGAAGAATATTGTTCATAGTAATCGAAAAAATAAAGGGCTCGCCTGTCAGCCAGAAAGTTGAGCAAGCGTTTCATAGCGTCGGAATGTTCTTGCTTCTGGGGCTTATGCTCTATATAACCTTGAGGGAGATATTCACATCGGAACTTCTGGATAAGATAAGATAAGATAAGATAGAAAGGCTTATTTGCGGGCTTTTGGGTGATCCTTGACATTTTTTTCATTCTATTATATCCTATCTGCATTGTATATATATTAAACCAATTAATTTGCCGTTTGGAGCGGTATTTTTTAATTACTAAATGAGCAATTATAAATATGGCTAGATTAATCACCAAGGAAGGCTTAAAGAAGCTTCAGGACGAACTTGAAGACAGAAAAACAAGATTAAGGCAGGAAATATCACAAGCGATCAAAGAGGCAAAAGAGCAGGGTGATCTCAGCGAAAATGCGGAGTACGCGGAGGCAAAATCCCAGCAAAACGAGAATGAATCAAGGATTGCCGAACTGGAAATGATAATAAAAAATTCGCAAGTGGTTGAAAGGGATGATTCAAAAAAAGGCGTCCAAATGGGATCTGTGGTTAAGACCAAATACAATAAAACTGAAATGGAATTTACGATAGTTGGATCTAACGAGGCGGATCCTGCCGCTTCCAAGATTTCGAACGAATCTCCCCTTGGCAAGGCTTTCATGGGTCGTGTTGCAGGGGAAACAGTTAAGGTAGCAACGCCTAAAGGGGTTATTGAATACAAAATTCTCAGTGTAAAATAGCATTCTTCAGATCGAAAAGATCCCTTTTAGTCAGGGATCTTTTTTGTTGCTAAATAGGGGAAATTGCGATATTATGGGTATATCATGCGGCATGTATAAAGTATCATGTAGCATGTATTATGTATCAGTGCATTCATGCTTAATACTTCATACATGATACATACTACTTCAACAAAATGAGAGAAGATATTCTTCAGGCAAAATTGGAAAAGCTTGCAAAGGTTCAAGGAGCGAAGATGGATCCTTATCCTGAAAAAACCAAACGTGATTTTTCCAACGCCGAAGTCTTGGAAAAATTTGATGAGATAGGCGCAAAACCGATAACGCTTGTTGGGCGCGTCAGATCGCTCCGCCCCATGGGCGGAAGCGCGTTTGCGCATATTGAGGATGAGAGCGGAAAAATACAGCTATTTCTGAACAAAACAAACATGAATGAAGAGTTGTTCAAACTTTTTGTGAATGTCACAGAACTTGGTGATTTTGTTCAGGTTTCCGGCGAGCTCTTCAAGACGAAGACGGAAGAAAAAACCTTGAAAGTCACGGATTGGAAAATGCTTTCAAAAAATATCCGTCCGATTCCGACCGAACATTTTGGCATCAAAGACGAAGAGGAACTCTTGCGCAGGCGCTATCTTGATCTCATGACAAATCCCGCGACTCGGGAACTTTTCAGAAAGAAAAATATTTTCTGGCAGACAATCAGGAATTTTTTGGCAAAGGATGGATTTTTGGAAGTGCAGACTCCTGTTTTTGAGCATATTCCCGGCGGAGCGGAGGCGGAGCCTTTTGTCACCCATCACAACGCGATCGATCAGGATTTCTACATGCGTATTTCGCTCGAACTTGCGCTTAAAAGGCTTTTGGTCGGCGGATATGAAAAAGTTTTTGAAATTGGAAGAGTTTTTCGCAACGAAGGAATTGATCGGGAGCATCTTCAGGAGTTCGATCATATGGAATTTTATGCCGCATATTGGGATCTCAGGAAAGGCATGAAATTTTGTGATAAAATGTTCAAAAAAGTCGTGGAGAAAGTTTGTGGAGGTTTGGTCACAGAATATAAAAACGAGAAGATTGATTGGGGCAAGAAATTTACTGTTGTTGACTATTTTGATGCTTTCAAAAAGGAAACAGGAATTGATCTTAAAAAAACCACGGTCGAGCAACTTAAAAAGAAGGCAGACGAACTGGAAATTAAATATGAACCTTCATATGGCAAAGGTCGCATGATTGATACGATCTATAAAAAAGCCGTTCGTCAGAAGTTGATTCAGCCGTGTTTTCTTGTTGGCCATCCGCTCGAAGTTTCGCCGCTTGCGAAAATCGATCCCAAAAAGCCGAATCGAGCGTTGCGTTTTCAAATTGTTGCGGGTGGCAGCGAACTTTGCAACGCTTTTTCCGAACTTAATGATCCGATCGATCAGCGCAAGCGCTTTGAAGAGCAAATGAAGCTTCGTGAAGCGGGAGATATGGAAGCTCAAATGCTCGACGAAGATTTTATTGAAGCATTGGAATATGGAATGCCGCCGGCATTCGGTTTCGGAATGAGTGAAAGATTTTTCTCGTTTCTCATGAACAAATCAATCCGCGAAACAGTAATTTTTCCTCCGATGAAAGCGAGAGGATAGCTTTTTGATGCTTTTGTAGTTTTAAAAATGCGCACAAAGGACAAGTTTTTAATAAAAAGTAAAAAATAAATATGCAATGCAAAAAAGAACAAAATAGGGAAAATTGTCCCTGCAGCTATCCTGATTGCCCAAGAAAAGGAATATGCTGCGAGTGTGTTGCTTATCACAGGATAAAAGGCCAAATTCCAGCCTGCTTCTTTCCTGTGGAAGCCGAAATGGCGACAATGAATGATCGTTCGATCGAGAATTTCATCAAAGCATACGGCGAATACAAGGAACAATTAAAAAAATTGCCGAAATAACGATCTATGAAAATTACTGTTTGCGGAGGGATAAAATTTGCCGATAAATTGGTTGAGATTTATCGGGAACTGGAAAGATTGGGGCATCAGCCGCAGATGCATGAAAAGATGTTCGCGATTGCAAAAGGAGAAATCAATGAAGTTCCTGACGGCGTTGAGCACGCTGATGTTAAAAGAAAAAATAATTATATTAAATTTTGGCACGATCTGATTGTAAGCGGTGACGCGATTGTGGTCTGCAATTTTGACAAGAACGGGATCAAAAACTATATCGGAGGGAACACTTTGATGGAAATTGGTTTTGCCCACGTGAATGACAAGAAAATTTTTCTGCTGAATCCAATTCCCGAAGAAGTCTCATATGCAGATGAGATAAAAGCGATGGTTGATTTTGTGCTTAATGGAGATCTATCTAAAATTAAGTAATTTTCTAGAAGCTATAAAGCTAGAAGCTAGAAGCCGAACTTCATATGCATAGGAGCGTCGGAGCGGTAATTAAGAAAGACGGAAAAATTCTCATGCTCGACAGAGCCAATTTTCCGTTCGGTTGGGCATGCCCTGCCGGGCACGTCGAAGATGAAGAAGAACCGGAGCAGGCACTTGCCAGGGAGGCGAAAGAAGAAGTCGGAATCGATGTACGCAAATATAAACTGATCCTTCATGAATTCATCGAGTGGAACGAGTGCAAGAGGGGCGCAAAGGGGCATGATTGGTTTGTGTACGAAGTTTCAGATTGGTCGGGAGGAATCCGGGGTAACTTCGAATCAAAAGGGCTGAAGTGGATCGGTGAAGATGAAATAAAGAATATGCAACTGGAACCGGTGTGGGAACATTTTCACAAAAAGCTTGACTTGTTTAAATGATATGAAAATTGAATACGAGGCGAAATTTATAGATATAGATAAGGATGAGATGCGAAAAAAGCTGCGAGAAGTTGGAGCTGAACTTGTTAGGCCAGAATTTTTGCAAAAAAGATTCAATTTTCATCTGCCGGGAGATCTCAGGCAAGAAGGCGCTTGGCTCAGAGTTAGAGACGAAGGCGATAAAATAACTTTGAGTCTGAAAAAGGCAGAGGGCGATGAAATTCATCATCAGAAAGAATTGAGCGTCGTGGTGAATGATTTTGACACGGCCGTGAAGATATTGGAGTCCATCGGATGCGATATCAGGATGTATCAGGAAACAAAGAGGGAATTGTGGAAGCTCAATGATGTTGAAATAACAATTGATTTCTGGCCTTTTATTGAGCCTCTCATTGAAATTGAAGCTGATTCGGAAGAAAAAGTTAAAGATACTGCTGAGAAATTGGGCATGGATTATAGTAAGGCGATTTTTGGCCCAGTCGGCAAAGTGTATGAAATGAAATATGACATCCATCCAAATTTTCTTGATGGAAAAGATGCTAAACTTGTCTTTGAAGGAGAAAATCCGTTTTTTAAGAAGAAATGATTTTTTAAAAATACTTTTAATAAGGAAATAAGAATTTGCTAAAAGCAAAGCGCAAAATGCAAAGGTTGCGTTTGTAAAAAGTGCAAAAATTGCGGAGTTATTCCGATTTCTATAAAATTGCATAAAGAAAAGCTTATTAAAGATAAAGAAGAAGTGGAAAAATTAAGATGCATCCACTTCCTTTCAACCACATAAGGTTTGTAAGAGCATGAAATAAAGATAAAGATAAAGATAAAGAATTACAGATGTCCAAGGTTAAGGTATATTCAATAGACAAAAAAGAGAAACAAAGAATAATAAATGAATTGTTTGAGATTTTTGTTGAATTAAAAACAAGAAATGAAGTCTTTGCTTTTCTTTTGGGCCTATTTACACCAAGTGAAGTTGTAATGGTTGCGCGTAGGATACAGGTTGTTAAAATGATAATAGAAGGGTTTAATTATAACGAGATAAGGAAGAAGCTTAAGGTGAGCAATCAAACCATAACTAAAATGGAGCATTGGCTAAGAAATGACAATGACAAGACAGAATTTATTATCAGAAAAATAAACGGTTCGAATTCAAAAAAGAAAAGCAATCATAACAGAAAGCAAGCGTATACCGGCATGCTGGATAAGTATCCATACCACAGGTTTTTCAGAGATTTGTTGAATTGAGATCTGGAAAATCATTTGCCGCTCATATACAACCATTCAACCACATGAGGTTGCAAATAATTGTAAAATTTATAAGTAATGCCTTTTGTATTCCGGCTAAAAGAGTAAGATAGAAAAATAAAAACAGAAATAATATGCTGAGAAAGTATATACGAGCTTTTGTGAAAATTCGAACCCTTCTTATTTTGCTGATAATCTTGATCACGATATATTTTTATCATGACAAATTCAGGGAGGTTTCCGGAAATTTCATCGAGGAAAGCAGAAAAGAAGGGGCATTTCCGTATTTTGAAGATGCTCTGAATAAGGCAAAACGCATCCGTCAAATGAATGAAGGCAGGGCGCAGAGAGTCGTGGATCTTGCCGGAGAAAGGAAGCTGGTGAGAGAAAAAAACGGTTTGTTTGAACTCGAGGTGCCGGAGAATTGGAGAGTGTCTCTCGAACAGGGGTCCACGAAATATCAGATATCAAAAATATCCATAGAAAGTCCCACTTATTCAAAATTCAATATTGGCGATGATTTTTTTTGCGATAATGGGGCGCAACTCGAAGTGACTGTTATGAGGGGCGTGCAGCAAAGCGCCAAGGATCCAAACGGCAGCCACGGACCTAGATTAATCAGAAAAGAAGATGTGACTATCGGAGAAGAAAAGGGATTCTATCATGTAATACGCGATGAAAATCTTAAGGAAGGGGAAACTGCAGATGCTCATGTGATACATGACAGAAACACATACCATTTTCTGTTTATCTACAATCCCAAAATATTCGGCACGGGAGAATTCATCTTTCAGGAAATGCTTAATTCAGTAAGGTTTGACATAAAATAAAAAAATTTGAAATTATTGATATAATTTCCGAAAAATAATAATATTTTGATATATTAATCTTTCACAAATTTATGATGGATATAAAATTTATCAAGGAAAATACGGACATCGTCAGAGAAACGGCAAAAAATAAAAATATCGATGTCGATATTGACAGGCTCTTGGCGGTCCACAGAGAAAGGCTTAAGCTTATGCAAGAAATAGAGCAGCTTAAGGCTCTCAAAAACGATCTTAACGATATGATTAAAACTGCCGAAGCCGATGAGCGCCAAGAGATAATTGAGAAAGGCAAGGAGATAAAAACAAAACTTGAGCTTAAAGAGCCGGAATATGACAGAATGGATGCCGAGTTTCAACTTCTGATGGCGAAGGTTCCCAATGTCATTTCGGAGGATACGCCTATCGGCAAAAATTCCGAAGAAAATATTGAAACTGAAAAATGGGGAAAGATTCCCGAATTCAATTTTCCGATCAAGGATCATGTCCAAATCGGAAAAGAGCTAGACATTTTGGATCTGGAAAAAGGGGCGAAGGTTGCAGGGTATCGCGGGTATTATCTTAAAAATGAAGGCGCTTCACTTGCGATGGCTCTCATGCTCTATTCTTTCAATAAAATGATTGATAAGGGCTATACTCCGGTGATTCCGCCCACGCTTGTGAAAGGCAATGCGCTTTTTGGAACAGGATATTTCAAGGGTTTGGAATATAACTCAGAAACCGATGAAATATATCAGGTTGCGTCGAAGGATAAAGATGCCGAAGGAAAATCAAGTAAAGACAAGAAATTTCTCGTTGGCACGGCAGAACCATCGCTGCTTGCATATTATTCAGACGAAGTTTTGAAAGAAGAGCAGCTGCCAATAAAGGTTGTCGGATATTCCCAGTGTTATCGCAGCGAGATAGGAAGTTATGGGAAAGACACGAAAGGTCTTTATCGTGTGCATGAATTTATGAAAGTGGAACAGGTGGTGCTTATGGCGGCCGATGACGAAGCGTCGATCAAGATGCACGACGACATGCTTGCAATCTCGAAAGAAATCCACGAGGAGCTCGGGCTTCCATACCGCGTTCTTAGAATATGTACGGGAGATATGAGCACGGGAAAATTCAGGGCATATGATATTGAAGCATGGATGCCTTCACGAAACGAATATGGCGAAACCGGATCGGCTTCAAATTTCACCGATTGGCAGGCAAGGCGTCTCAATGTGAAATATGTAGACAAGAACGGCGAAAAGAAATATGTCTATATGCTTAACAACACCGTTCTTCCTTCACCGCGGCCATTCATTGCAATTCTCGAAAATTTCCAGCAGAAAGACGGCAGCGTCGTGATTCCCAAAGTTCTTCACAAATACATGCCGGGGAATATTGAAAGAATTGCGCCTAAAACTTAGCCTTGTATCTATGCATGATCATAAATTTAAAAAAGAAAAAATTGGTATATGTAACATTTGTAATAAAAAGAAACAGTTAACATGGGATCATGTTCCTCCTAAGGGTGGAACTGGTACGGTGAGTATTGTACAAGAAACTGTGTTGCAAAAACTTGCTGCTGGAAATGAAAAGAGGTATTCTCTTTCTCAAAATGGAATAAAATATAGAACTATATGCAAAGAATGTAACGATAAATTAGGATTGGAATATGATCAAGAACTTAACAAGTTCGTTCTTGGAGTAAAAGATATAATTGAAAAAATAAGATCACCTTTAAAATTTATAAGTTATAAAGTAAAACCTAATTTAATCATTAAATCTATATTCGGACATTTATTGGCTGCAAAAGTAGCTAGTGAGAATACAAAAATCGATAAGAGTTTGAAAGCGTATTTTTCTGGCGAATCAGAAAAAGCAGAAAGCAAATTGCATGTATATTATTGGCTATATCCATTTGAAAATTATGTTGTTTTGAGAGATGTAGTAATGCCGAAAGTTCGCGGATCTTTAGAAAATTTTGGTATGTTTAGTATACTAAAATATTTTCCAATTGGTTACATAGTAACGGATTTTGAAGGCTATGAAAACCTAAGGGAGTTAAAATATATTAAAGGTGATGATAATCGGGAGGAAAAAATAATAATAGATCTCAAATTTACACATCCTGATTGGCCTGAAATTATTGATAATGGAAATATACTTTCAGGCGGTAAAAGTGTTGATAGTTCAGTATCTGCAATAAAAAAGAAATAATATGCAAAAGCTTCAATTTCCAGAAAATTTTTTGTGGGGAGTGGCGACTTCGTCGTATCAGATCGAAGGCGGAAATTTCAATTCTGACTGGTGGGAATGGGAAAAAGCCGGAAAAACCGAGGGTAAGACAGGAAAAGCTTGCGATTATTGGAACAGGTATAAGGAATATCATGATCTTCTCGAAGAACTTGGCGTAAAATTTTTTAGGCTTTCGGTCGAGTGGTCGCGAATAGAGCCGGAGGAGGGAAAATTTTCTAAAGAGGCGATTGAGCATTATCGAGAAATATTACAAGACATAAAGAAGAGAAATGTGAAAATTCAGCTTACTCTTTGGCATTGGACAAGTCCAGTATGGTTTCAGAAAAAATACGGATTTTACAAAAAAGGTTCGGCAAAAGTTTTTACAAGATATGTCGAGAAGATTGTAAAAGAGTTTGGAAATCTAATAGATATGTACATAACTTTCAACGAGCCGATGGTTCCGCTGGGAATGGGATATTTGACGGGAGCTTTTCCGCCCGGGTGCCGAAATCCGTTCAAATTTTATGCAGCGCTTGGCAATATGGCAAAAGCACACAATGAATCCTACAGAATAATTCATGACGTGAAGCCCGATACCAAAGTTGGCATAACATTTTTATATAATTGGTATGAATCGAAAGGCCTTGGGATTTTGTTGGATGCGATAAATAAAATTACGCAATGGTATCGGATTGATTTTTTCGGCAACAAGATAAAGAACTTTCAGGATTATATAGGTATTGATTATTATCGTTTGGGGAAAATAAGGTTTAGTCTTAGAAACCTAAAATTGGATGCAAGAAATCAGAATTACTTTGGATTTACTATTGATGAAGATAAAAATAATGTGATGAGATGGATTTCTTATCCCGAAGGGTTTTATTATGTGCTAAAAGAAGCGTGGGAAAAATACAAGCTTCCCATATATGTTGCGGAAAACGGAATGCCCACAAGGAAAGGACTTGAAGACGAAGAAAGAGTGAAGTTTATGAAAGAACATCTTGCTTTTTTGCACAAGGCAATTGAGGATGGGGTTGACGTGCGCGGATATAATTATTGGTCGCTCATGGACAATTTTGAGTGGCTATATGGCGTTGGACCTAGATTTGGACTTGTTGAAATGGATTTTGAAAACATTAAGCACGAAAAGCGTAAGAGCTTTTATGAATATGCTAAGATTTGCAGAAGCAATGAAGTGGAAAGCGAATGAGGTCACTGTCGTATTACTTCTGTGGCAGTGAAGCGATTTTCTCGATTTTGTAATATTTATTGTTTTTACGTCAATGGTTAAGGATTATTTATGCTGATCGGATTTTCTACAGTAAGTTTAAGTAAGACACATAAGAGGGTTTCGGCGGAAACCTTTGAGTTTTTTCGCTTGCTCGGCTGCAATGCAATTGAGGTGATGTGTGCCGGCGACGAAGATCTTGAAAAACTTGTTGGTGAAATAGTTCCAAACGATTTGAGGGATTTTGAATACATGGCACTGCATGCGCCTGCGATATATGAAGCGAAAACACTGAAACTTTTGAAAAAAGCCCAGGACATTTTTGGTTTCAAAACGATTGTGATACATCCGGATGAGGTTGAAAACTGGGAAATGCTCAAAAGATTTTCGCTGCCATTTGCGATTGAAAATATGGATTGGAGAAGGGAAATAGGAAAATATACTGAAAGCATGGAAGATATTTTCAAAAAGCATGACATGCCGATGGTTCTTGATCTTAACCATTGCTTTACAAATGATCCTTCCATGAAGCTTGCGGAAGAGATGCGAGAAAAATTTGCAGAAAAAATTAAGGAAATTCACCTGAGCGGTTTCGAACAGGAACACGAACCGCTTTTCAAAACCAAGCAGAAAGAAATATTGAATGCGATATATGACGAGAATCTGCCTATCGTGATTGAAAGCGAATGTGAAACAGTTGAAGACGCCGGAAAAGAATTTGAATACGTGCGGTCGTTTCTGGCCGAGAGCGGAAAAATGGGCAATAATTGAGATTTTCAGATTGTATTAACTTTGTGAGATGTCCCCAAAAATGTCTTATTTGAGCCAAAAATTGAATAAAAATGAAAAATTTCCGGTGAGGTTGACAATTTTCAGGCAAGTTGCTAGAATGGTTAAGCATTTGAAATGAGAGTTTTAATTAATCATTAATTAAAACATCGCCGCAAAAAATTAGAATATTTAAAAATTGGGCGTAGTCATGTGGTGAGCAGAGTGAGCCTCACGTGATGGAAAATACATCCCGATACATATCGCAAAAATATGTATGAGGATGTGTTTTTTATACGTTTTGAAAACTGATAAAGTTTCTCAAAACAACAAAAAACAAGAACCTTAAAAAATAAATCAAAGACAATCGCAAAAATCGGTGATCGAAATAAATCGTGATTTATTGCGGTTAGTCCTTTAATCCGACATTGTGCAAACAATCGTCGGATCTGGTTGTTTATCTGAGCTTATACGTTTTACATTTTTTCGTTAAATAAAAATGAAAACTCGTCGCGATGCTTTTAGCATCGGACATTCTTATTGAGAGTTTGATCCTGGCTCAGGATGAACGCTGGCGGCGTGGATAAGGCATGCAAGTCGAGAGGGTTAGACCCTCGGCAAACGGGTTAGTAATACATAGGAACTTCCCTCGGAGTCGTGAATAATCCGGAGAAATCCGGAATAATACACGATGTGCTCTACGGAGTAAAGATTTATCGCTTCGAGATAGGCCTATGTCCTATCAGCTAGTTGGTAAGGTAATGGCTTACCAAGGCTATGACGGGTAGGGGGTGTGAGAGCATGGCCCCCAACATTGGAACTGAGACACTGTCCAAACTCCTACGGGAGGCTGCAGTCGAGAATATTCCACAATGGGCGAAAGCCTGATGGAGCGACGCCGCGTGCAGGATGAAGGCCCTTGGGTTGTAAACTGCTTTTGTAAGGGAAGAACTTCGGTGACGGTACCTTACGAATAAGAGGTTACTAACTCTGTGCCAGCAGTAGCGGTAATACAGAGACCTCAAGCGTTATCCGGATTTATTGGGCGTAAAGAGCTGGTAGGTGGTTATATTAGTCAGATGTCAAATCTTCGAGCTTAACTCGAAAACTGCATTTGAAACGGTATAACTAGAGGGTGTGAGAGATCTATGGAACTCATGGTGTAGCAGTGAAATGCGTTGATATCATGGGGAACACCAAAGGCGAAGGCATTAGGTTGGCACACTCCTGACACTGAGCAGCGAAAGCGTGGGTAGCGAATGGGATTAGATACCCCAGTAGTCCACGCCCTAAACGATGCATATTAGGCATTAAGAGTATCGACCCTTTTAGTGTCGTAGCTAACGCGTTAAATATGCCGCCTGGGAAGTACGGTCGCAAGACTAAAACTCAAAGGAATAGACGGGGATCCGCACAAGTGGAGGATCATGTGGTTTAATTCGATGGTAAGCGAGAAACCTCACCAGGGTTTGAAACTAGGCTGCAAGACTTAGAAATAAGTCCGCCTTCGAGGGTGCCTAGCAGGTGCTGCATGGTTGTCGTCAGCTCGTGCCGTAAGGTGTTCCGTTAAGTCGGGAAACGAGCGCAACCCCTTTCGTGTGTTATACATGTCACACGATACTGCCCAGGCTTTTGAGCACTAGCTCAAAAGTGTAGAATGTATCAAGTAGTATGTATTATGTATAAATGCGTTTTATACATTATACTTTCTGTAAAATACATAACACTTTTTGTTTGCTAGTGAACAAAAGTCTGGGAGGAAGGAGGGGATGACGTCAAATCAGCATGGCCCTTTGACATCCTGGGCAACACACGTGATACAATGGCCGGTACAGAGGGTTGCCAAGTCGCGAGACGGAGCCAATCCCAAAAAACCGGTCCCAGTTCGGATGGGAGTCTGCAACTCGACTCCTTGAAGCCGGATTCACTAGTAATCGGGAATCAGAACGTCCCGGTGAATACGTTCTCGGATCTTGTACTCACCGCCCGTCACGTCAAGAGAGCCGATAACACCCGAAGGCCCTGGGTAACAGCGGGGACGACGGTGGGATTGGTGATAGGGACGAAGTCGTAACAAGGCATCCGTAGCGGAAGCTGTGGATGGATCACCTCCTTTCTAGGGAGATACCGATTTTGACCGAGAATACTACACGCATAAAGATTTTTGGTGTCATCATCAAAAATTGTGGAGTATGGTCAAGATCAGCTGGTCGTAATGTGGAATTTATTCTACATAACAGCAATGGCCCAACAGAGCAAAATAATCTGTAGTCGTATTTTTGTACAAAATACGCTTTGCTCAAATAACAATCATTAGGACTGACCACAATAGCTTACGAATTTATTCGTTTTGCTTGTAGCACAAAAACCACTCCTTGAGGGTGGTTTTTGTGTCTGTATTGATTTATATTCTATTTCGTGATAACATTATTAATCAGCAATAACTGAATAGAAGTTCTTTGGCGTATGGTTTCGGGATGATACCATGTAAAACAATTTATCTGGCAGTAAGCGGGATGCTTCTGCCGCAAATCAGCGGGATGCTGAAGTAGAATCTATATGAGTATTATGCCAGAAGCAAAAATGGAAGCTTTTTTCGTGGAATTTCCTTGGCTTTGCAAATACATAAAAGCGGAGGAAAAGAAAGACATCAATAGAATCACAGTTTCTCGCATCGACGAAGATTTTCTGAATCGAACAATAAAACGCGATCTGGGATGTGATGCTGAATATTTCTATGAAAAAATTATTTTTCTGAATGAAGATGGCGAGATTATTAAAAAAGAACTCTCCAGGAAAAAATTCAGCATTATCAGGCCTAGCACGTGGTTCCAGCCGCGTTTTGTTATGGGCGTGGTTTCTTATCCACTAACGGTTGCTCATTGTATTGCAGGCTTAGGGGAAGAGTCTGAAAAAATTGCTTTTGTGCTCTCTATTTTTTCCGACAATGTTGCTATTCACAAACCGCCCAAAAAACTTAATATCCTGACGCTTTTAGATGAGTTGAGGGAAAGAAGGAGACAAGGAGAAGATCGAGAACTTCTTAAAGAAAGGAAATTTATCAGGGGAGAGTGGGAATCGCTTGATTCCTAGGATGAATACATGCTCATAAAAAATGCCGCCAATAAACCAACAG
>DBRS01000016.1 GCA_002306085.1 Candidatus Moranbacteria bacterium UBA1362 | reverse complement strand
GACAGTTACAACATTTACCAATTCAGGAACTCTCACTCTTCCCGCCACAAGCACGATTTCAACCGTGACGACTTTCACAAATTCAGGAACTCTTGATGGAGTCACAAACCTTACCGTAACCGGAGCAGGCACATTCAACCATAGCGGAAGTCTTCCAAATGTCACCGATCTCACAATCGGAAACGGAGCGACATTTTCATATAACAAAAACACGAACTGGTCTTTTGCAAATCTCACAATAGACAGCGGTGGGATCCTTACGCATGGAGCAAATGCTGCAACAAAAGCATACGCGATTGACTTTACAATTTCAGGAAACCTTACAGTAAATGGTACAATCAACGTTGACGGAAAAGGATATGGCTCTTCATCAGGAATAGGCGAGGGTGCTGACGGAGAAAGATATGGTGCCGGTGGAGCGGGTTACGGAGGAAATGGAGGAATTGCAAATAACGGCGCTGCAGGAGGAACAACGTACGGTTCAGCGACAGAACCAACCGATCTCGGATCAGGAGGAGGAAATTCAATTTATTCGCCTTACACCGGTTTTGGCGGTGGTGGCGGAGGATCTGTAAAATTGAACGTCTCCGGAACAGCAACAATAAGCGGAGACATATCTGCTAATGGAGGAAATGGAACTAGCTCGTCATTTGACACTTGCGGAGGTGGTGGTTCTGGTGGTTCAATCTGGATAAACGCAAATGTTCTTTCCGGAAGCGCTTCAATAACTGCTAATGGAGGAAATGGCTCTAGCGCAATTTATGCCGGTCGTGGTGGTGGAGGAAGGATAGCGATCTATGCCACTTCCGGTTCGCACTCGGGTTCAAGAACTGCAAATAAGGGAGTGACGGGATATTCAACATCTGGCTCTGACGGCACTGTTATCTACGATCCGACACTTTCCGCCATAAACATCACCGCCATCTGTTCNNGCGTTCACTGTCGCAAACATTTCCGGAACTGCTCAGGACGCCGAATCAGTCATAAAAGCTGTGCATGTATCCCTTCGCGATACCGAAACAAATCTATACCTTGATGAAAACGGAAATTTTGACGAAGAAAACGAATATTGGCTTACTGCTTCAACAGATCCAGCAGTGCCGAATGAACTCGGCGGCGGAACAATAAACTGGAGCTATGACACATCATCGATAAGCTACGCCCTAAACCACACATATGAAGTGAGAGTGAGAGTGGCAAATCCCGGAACAACAATCACGGACAATTTTGACACAGTCCAGTTCATTTTCGTAAACTCTCCCCCGACAGTAACAAATGTCACGGCTTCCCAAAGCAGCGAGACGGGACTGGTCAATGTCACATATGATGTCGCGGATGAAGAATCGACAAATCTCACAATGCGCCTCACATATTTCTCCGGCGCGACTCTCTCAGGCGACCTAGACTCTTCTTCAACCGATCCCATAACCATTTCAAGCGCGGATATTTTCCCATCAAGCGGATATATTGTTTTGGACGACGAAACCATCCGCTACAGCGCCAAGTCTGAAAACACTCTTACCGGAATAACGAGAGGATCACTTAACACAACTCCCGATTCTCACGCTACAGACACTAATGTATATATCCTCGCAAACAACGGCACAAATTCAATCACAGGAGACGTCGGAACGGTTGCCAAAGGAACAGGCAAAACCATGGTTTGGACTCCTACGCTTGACACCAAGATTTTCTACATTACGGAAGGAAATGTAAGAGTGCTTGCCAACGACGGAGCGTCATTTTCCATGGTGGGACAGGCCCAGTCTCCGAATCTTGAAATTGACACCAAAGATCCAATGGTGACGCTCAGCGTTGACGGCTCCACCCAGTACGGAGAGAATCCGTCAACCATCCACATCACCCTTACCGACGACACTATGAGTGAAGGCGGAAGGGGAACGATGATGCTTTCGCTGAATGAAGATTTTTCGGGCGCTTCATATATTCCATATACCTCAACTGCGACATACATGCTTGATAATGTGAACGACACCGATACTATCTACTGGCGTTTTAAAGACGGTTACAACAACATAACCCAAGGGCAAAACACTCTTCCCCAAAGACCTCCTCACTACATGGTGCAGGATACATCAAACTTGGCGACTGTTCCTCCAACTTACGCTCTCTTTACGGGCTGGGCTGAAATTAATGAACCTGTTTCTGGCTCGTTCCTCCAATACAACATTTTGAGATCTCCTGTCGATGATGACTCACAATACCAAAAGGCAGGCGAAACTGTTCAGACTGCAAAATATCTAAATTATTACAATGATTCAACAGTAGAATTTGACGTCAATTACTACTACAAAGTTGTTGCTGAAGATTCTAATCATAACATCTCATTTAGATCCAACTCTTCATGGGGCAAAGCAAACGGTACTCAAGATGCCGGTGAAGGAGGCGGAGGTTCGGAAACCACAGCTCCCACCATCACAAACGTGAACGTTTCTTCCGTAACTTCAAACGGAGCAGTCATCACTTGGGACACCGACGAGCTTTCAAATTCAGCCGTAGGCTATTCGACAACTCCTGGAGTCTTTACAAGCACCAAGAATTCATCTTCCATGCTTGACAATGCTGACGGAGTTGGTCAGCACAGAATAGTTCTTTCAGGCCTTTCTCCAAGCACCACATACTATTTCCGCGTGTCTTCGACCGACAGCGCAGGAAATATCTCGACCGACAATAACGGGGGACAGGGCTACACGTTCACGACACTTTCAGGCCCCACCATCTCGAACGTCTCGACAAGCATCGTAAGGAACACCCAAGCTGTCATCACATGGACCACGAGTGAAGCAAGCAACACATATGTCACTTATTCGGAAAATTCCGACATGAGTGGAGGACTTGAAGTCGGAAACGATGATTCAGCGACAAGCCACAGCTATACCTTAATGGGACTTACCTCGGGAACGACATACTACTACTTTGTAAGAAGCGGAAACGCAATAGATAACAATGAAGGCAATTATTATTCCTTCACCACCACATCCGACACTTCACTTCCTGAAATCAATTTTGATCCTGCGACGGGAATCACGAATCTTACAAACACCTCCGCGACCATACAGTGGGAAACCAACAAGGCAACATCCGGAAAGGTAAACTACAAGAAAGCGGAAGATGCGGGATACGCTTTTCAGGAAAACACAAGCCTTAACTATGATCACAGGATCGATCTTACGGGTCTTTCTCCCAACACTACATATTACTTCAATCTTTCCAGCACGGACGAAAACAACAACACCGCCACAAAGACGGATGTTGACGGAGATTTTTCCTTCACCACTCTTGAAACGGCGGATACCACAGGTCCTGTCATAACGGACATCACAACTACTGACACTACTCCGACAAGCGCGATCTTAACTTGGACAACCGACGAGAACTCATCGTCATTCGTGCAATACTCAAGCGACAGGGAAAACTTTGCCGCAACCTACAAAGAAACCGGAAAGAGTGATGACGCGACAACATCCCACACGGTGACAATTGACGGGCTTACCCAAAACACGACATATTACTTCAAAGTAAAATCCGTCGATTCTAACGGAAACGAAACCATAGACGACAATAGCGGAAATTATCATTCGTTCGTGACGGCTTCCGGCCCTGTCATCACAGACGTCACAGCTTCTCCGTCGCTTAATTCGGCAGCGATTACCTGGACAACTGACTCAAACAGCAATGCTTTTGTGACATACAGTCCAAATGCCGATCTTTCCGAATCTCAGGAAAAAGGCTATTCAGGTAAAACCGGAACAAATCAAGGCGTCACCATCGAAGGACTCACTCCCGGCACGACATATTACTATTCGGTAAGATCGGAAAATGAGGCAAAGGGAGTCACGACAGACGATAACAACGGAAACTTCTACAGCTTCGTTGCCGCGACCGACACAACCGCCCCCACCATCTCAAACGTCAGCGCTGATTCAACTACCGAATCATCCACCGTCATAACATGGGTTACGGATGAAGCTGCAACCGGAGAAGTTCAGTATGGAACAAGCGCGGACGCTCTCAATGCTTCAACGGATCTCAATACAAATCTCAACGTGAACCACAGCGCGCTGATTTCCGGCCTCGAGCCCAATACCACCTACTATTTCAAAGTAATCTCCAAAGATGGGAGCGGAAACGCTTCCGAGAGCGAAGTCAATTCTTTCACCACGCTCCGAAGCGCGGAATTCCAGCACGATCCGCTTTCCGAGATCAAAAACGTCAGAGTTTCCCTTGCCACCGACGAGAGCGCCGTCATTACGTTCAATACCGATCAGGACGCATTGTGTCTTGCCGAAGTTACAACTTCCAGCGGAAGTTACGATAATCCTCTCATTTTCCGCGAGGACGGCTATAACGAATCTACAAATTACACCATTCAGCACTCCTTGGATTTCTTGGGGCTTCTTCCGTCGCGTACCTACTACTACAGGATAACTTGCAAAGATAACCTTGATAACATCGCAAGTACCACAAATCCTGAAGAATATTCTTTCATGACTCTCCAAAAGCAAACGTCTCACACGAATCTTTCACAAGCTGTTCACGACACAAGCCCGACCATTTCAACGAGAACGGACACTGAAGTTGTGATAACGTTCAACGCCGGAACGGTTGCAAACTCAAAACTGTGTCTGGGAGCGCATGAAGGCATAAATATGGACAGCTGCGAAGCTGCGGCCAGTGAAATTGAAAGAAGCCGCGTTCATTCCTACCATATCACGGGACTTACTCCCGACACGTTGAGATACGCAAAAATGAGAATTACGGACTCGGAAGATTCCGATGACACCTATGACACGAATGAAGTTTCATTCAGGACACTTCAGGCTCAGGTTGAACACATATCATTATCGTCCGCCGACCATGATGCAAGCCCTACCGTCACTATGAAATCCGACATTGAAGCTATCGCCACTTTCAACGCCGGAACCAACGCTACTTCAAAACTCTGCTATTCGACAGCGGAAAACATAGATATGAATTCGTGCGAAGGATTAGAAAACGACGATGCCTCGAAACTTCAGGCGTTCCATCTTACCGGCCTTACCGCTTCCACGAGGTATTACGTAAGAATGCTGGTAAGAGACGCTGAAGATGTTTCCGACTCCCTCGTTACCGAAGAGATTTTCTTTGATACGCTTGAGACTCAGATCGGAACTTCTCAGATTGGTGTGCCTGATTCAGTTGCTCCCGAAATCAGCGGAGTATCAATCAACAATGTCACCGGAGAAAGCGCAACCATCACCTGGAACACGAATGAGAACGCGAACAGTTTGGTGGCATATGAACCTGAAGGCGCAACCTTTTCAATGATGGCCGGAGACAGCGTTGTAAATTTTGACAAGGAAAAATTCACCACTTCGCATAGCGTTCAAATCTTAGGGCTTATACCATCGACGAAATATAATTATAAGATAGTGTCTTATGACACCTCCGGCAACATCTCCAAATCCTATGAATCATCATTTACTACCAAGGAACCGTCTAGCCTCTCATCCATCAAGATAGTCTCAAAAGCGATGGGTCAGGCCACGATCACCTGGAAAACAAGCAAGGAAACGACTTCGAAAGTCAAATACGGACTTACCACCGCATACGGAAAAACTGAAGAGGATAACGAGATGACAAGAGATCACGAAATCACAATTTCGGATCTTACCGCGGGGGAAACATATCATCTCAGAGTTGAAAGCGAAGACAGGGATGGAAATCAATTTGTCTCTTCTGACATGACTTTTGAACCAAAATCCCCTCCGCAAATCTCCGACTACAAAGTTGATTCCATCACCGAACATGGAGCCAAAGTGTTTTTCACCACGAACATTCCGACAGACGCCATCGTCACATACACCGATCCTGAAAACGAGGAAAACTCAGGCTTCCAGGGAAGGCCGGAACTTACGACCAAGCACGAGATCGAGCTTAAGAACATGGCAAGCGGAGTGAAATTCTCGATCAAAATCAAAGTTCGCGATGAAGAAGGAAATGAAACCGAGGAAGAATTTGAAGGCTTCACCACTGCAAAAGACGAAAATCCTCCGAAGATAGACGAAGTAAGAACCGATTCCGCCCTTACCCAATCCGAAAAAGTTCAGACCATCATCTCATGGAAAACCGACGAACCTGCTACAACAAGTCTTATTTACAAGGAAGGAAGGGGAGGACAGGAGAAAGAGGTAAAGATTTCCGACAATTTCACTACCGGCCATATCGCGGTCATCACAAGCTTCAAGCTTGGAACGGTCTATTATGTCAAAGTTAAGTCCGAGGATCAGAACGGCAATGTCGCGATTTCCGGACAATATTCTCTGCTTACTCCCCAAAGAAAACAGAATATCATTCAGATCATAGCTTCGAACTTCCAGGAAATCTTCGGTTGGGTCGGAGGAGTCAAATGATAGTTTACAGCTTATCAGGAATTAGCTTTTTAGCTTCTTAGGAAAAATAAAATGCAAAATGCAAGGCGCCCCGATTAGATCGGGGCGCCTTTTTTTCCAGAGGCTAAGCCTCCCCGTGAAGGCTTAGCCTCTGGCTTATAATTTTTAAAATAAAAGAGGGCGTCCTGATTCTTGTTAGAATATGTGGGACGCCCTCGACGCTAAGCCGATCCGGCAGAGTTTGTTTCCTGCCAGACGCACCGGAAGACGTTGAGCAATCGTTTCCGGGATCGTTTTTATTTGGGGTAACAATCAAGTCCCCGGAGCTGGTATTTTTGAATTTTTCAATTTCCCGCAAGAAGTATTTTTATCCCGCCCTTCCTGCTTTGCTCCGGCGATATTTCCAATCTTTTTTTCTCATTTCATTGCACCTCCGCGTCTGGTTTGGACGACGGTGTAGCCTGGAAATAATCGGTCACCTTTTTCCGACATTCTTCGTCTGACTTGTTAAAGTCAGTTTTTTTGCAGCTCAAATAAGGATTTTCAAATTCTTTAAACTTTTTGAAAAGCCCTTTCTAAGCCGTTTTTGGCGCAGCTTTTCTTTGGCAGCATGTTTTGGGAATTTTTTCAGACAGTTATCCACAGGGAAGTATTGCAGTG
The DNA here is from genome assembly GCA_002306085.1 of Candidatus Moranbacteria bacterium UBA1362. Taxonomy (GTDB): domain Bacteria; phylum Patescibacteriota; class Minisyncoccia; order Moranbacterales; family GWC2-37-73; genus UBA1362. Next base: position 23,338 of record DBRS01000016.1, on the reverse strand, counting down.
ATATTTAGTAAGTGATATAATAACACTGCGAAGATAAAAAATTAACAATTAATTTAAAATTATGAAACTTACTTCAAAACAAAAAGATGTTCTCGGATCAATCAGGGAACTTACGATGCAGCAGGGAGAAAGTCCGACAAGCTATCGCCTGCATAAATATTTGGTTTCCAAAGGGGCGAATGAAAGCATGAAATCCGTGATGCAGGTCATTGAAGCGCTTGAGAAAAAAGATTTGATCACTCGCGATGAGAACAAGCGAATATACCTTGTTGAAAACGAGAACTATGGCAACGCGCAGAATGTATTTTCCATTCCGCTCTACGGACTGGCGTCCTGCGGAGAAGCGCTCGCCTACGCTGATGACAACATTGCCGATGATTTTCTCCAAATCTCAAAAAGTCTTTTTCGCAAAGCTCAGCCGGAAAAACTTTTTGCGGTGAAAGCTCTCGGAGATTCGATGAATAAAGACGGAATCAACGACGGAGATTATGTGATTTTTGAGAAAGCCGAAGGGCAGAACGAGCTGGAAGGAAAAATCGTGGTGGCTGTAATCAACGGCATGGCGACAATCAAACGCTACAAGAATATGGGCAAGGGGATTATCGGACTTTTTCCTCATTCGACAAATGACGCGCATCATCCCATCTATCTCTCCGAAGTCGACACTGTGTATATAGCGGGAATTTTCAGAAAAGTCTTGCCCGTTAAATTTATTTCATTGTAAGTGCCATGCAATGTTATTTGATGACAATCATAAGTTTGCTTGTGCTGGCGGCTCTCCTGTATTCGCTTGGTGTCATTTTGGTGTTAATTTGCGAGCATCGAATGAAAAGGCTGTATCGTGAGATGCGCGAAAAAATCGATGTGCTTGAAAATTCCGGAATGAGCATGGCGCTTGTACACGTGAAAAAATACAAAATCACCGAAGATTATCGCCTGAAAATTGCCAGAATTCAGAAGGCGCAGAAATTCATTCTTGAAAAAAGCTGTTTTTAAGGAAAAGTACATTAAAAGCTAAATATGTGCTAAAATAGAAACGATAGGTTAACAAACATATAAGTATGGGAAGAAGAAAAAAGCGAGATTATGATTCCGAAAAAGATTCAGAAGGTCTTGTGATTAATGGCGATGCCAAGCGTGGAGTGGTGGCGATATTTCTCTTTGCACTTGCGGTGCTTTTTGTGCTTGGATTTTTGTCTGATGCCAAGATTGTTGATGCCGGAATTCTGGGAAAGTTTCTCAACAAAGCGGCAGGATGTATGTTCGGGGTGGGAAAATACGTTTCACCAATCGTGCTCGCGGGAGCCGGTATAATTCTTCTCTTTCGCAAGGAAACACTTTTTTATGTTTCAAAGCTTATAGGTATCTGCGCCGCTTTTTTCAGCATGCTTGGACTGGTTCATATATTTTTGTATGATCCGGATAAAATGCTGAAAGCGGCCAGGGCCGGCGAAGGAGGAGGTTTTGTCGGCTATGTGATTTCCTATCTGCTTACGAATTTGACCGGAAAGGCCGGAGCGACAGTTGTTATTGTGGCGATTTTTCTGATCGGCTTCATCATAGCTTTTAATTTTTCTCTTGTAAGTCTTGTGGAAAAATTTATCCGCAAGGAAATCAAAGAGCTAAAAGAAGAAGATGATGAAAAAGAAGGCAAAGACAACGAGGAAGGCATGGAAGAAATGGAAAAAGAGCCAATCGAAGATCCGGTTGTAATCGACGAAAAAAACAAACAAGACGGCGAAGTCGAATACGTCAAAGGGCCGGATGATGATAGCGACGACGAATTAAGCGAGAAGGTTCTCAAAAAAGCTGCGGCGTGGACACCAGAAAATTTTTCCGCTCCGGGAAAAAAGAATCATGAATATAATACCGACTGGAGATTTCCTTCAATAGATCTTCTCGAAACTCGTACGGAAAAAGCCCAGGGGGGAGATGTGAATGAGAATGTCAGGAAAATAAGAGATACGCTGAAGCATTTCGGAATTGATGTGGAACTTGGAGAAATCAAGACTGGGCCCACCGTTACTCAATACAGTTTTCGTCCGGCCGCGGGAGTAAAACTGACGCGTATCACATCGCTTAGCAACGACTTGGCGCTTGCGCTTGCCGCGCATCCGATTCGCATTGAAGCTCCAATTCCGGGAAAATCGCTCGTTGGAATTGAGGTGCCAAACAAAATTCCTGCCACAGTACGCTTGCATGAGCTTCTACAGTCGCAGGAATTCGCGAACAAGCAGTCCAATTTGTTGCTTGCGCTAGGAAAGGATGTCAGCGGAAGTTGTGTGTTCGGAGACCTCAAGAAAATGCCGCATCTTCTTATAGCAGGTTCTACCAATTCAGGAAAAAGCGTCTGCATAAACACAATACTTATGTCATTGCTCTATCAAAATTCTCCGGAAGATTTGAAGTTGATTTTGGTTGATCCGAAACGCGTCGAACTTTCATTGTATGACGGAATTCCGCATCTTCTTGCCGATACCATCGTTGACAACGGGAAAGTTTTGAACGCTCTTAAGTGGGCGATCAGAGAAATGGAGAAGCGCTATAAACTTCTGCAATCGGTAGGATCAAGGGACATAACGTCATTTAATCATAAAGCTGAAAACGGAGAGACGCGTCGCTGGGTTGATCCAGAAACTAACGAGAAGCGCGAAGAAATCATGGAAAAAATTCCATATATCGTGATAGTCATTGATGAACTTGCGGATCTTATGACATCGTCGCACGGCAAGGAAGTGGAGGGCGCAATCATACGCCTTGCTCAGATGTCGAGAGCTGTCGGCATACACCTGATTCTCAGCACGCAAAAACCGACTGTTACCGTCATCACAAGCCTTATTAAATCAAACATTCCGACGCGTATCGCGTTTAAAGTTCCCGCACTCATGGATTCGCGAACAATTCTGGATGCTTCCGGAGCGGAAAAGCTTTTGGGCAACGGAGACATGCTGTTCTCCTCAGCCGCGGCGCAAGGACTAAGAAGATTGCAGGGAGTTTATGTTTCCGAAAGCGAAGTAAAGCATGTTGTGTCTTTCATAAAGAAACAGGGAAAAGATAAGATTGAAGAGGGGCTCTCAGATGACATTGTCGGTAGTGAAAACGACAGGAGTGACGGGAAGGAAAAACACGGGAGCATGGAAGGACGCATAGATTTTGATTCTATCGTCAATGAGGGAGATGACAGGGAAGATCAGCTCTATGAAGAAGCGAAGAATATTGTCACTCAGGCGAGAAAAGCTTCGACGTCGCTTCTTCAGAGGCGTCTTCGTGTGGGATATTCGCGCGCCGCAAGACTTATGGACGCTTTGGAAGAGCGCGGCGTTATTGGCCCGCAAGATGGATCGAAGCCGCGCGAAGTGCTGATTGGAAGCGAACAACCGAATTATGAGGACCACGTCGAAGATCAGATTCAAAGAGATAAATGGCAAATGTAGAATAGCTTTTGACTTATAGTTTGTAGCTTTTAGGAGAACAGAAACAAATATAAAAAATACAAAATATTTTTATATTCAGTTGGTGTGATGGCTTTCTATGAGCCATCAGCTATCAGCTATCAGCTAGTTTTATGGTACGATTTACCACAAAAAGAATAGATTCTCTGACACTTGGAGAAAGGATGCAGAAAATCAGAAACGAGCGAAGGCTTAGTCTGGCAGATGTGTCGCGAAGCACAAAAATTCAAATCAAATATCTCGAATATCTTGAAAACGGAAATTATCAAAAACTTCCCGCCGACGTCTATGTTCGGGGATTTCTCAGAAGCTACGCGGCTTTTATGGGGATGAATGAGAAAAAGCTCATAAAACAATATGAGCGCGAAAAGGGGATTGAAAAAAACATCAAGAAGGAATCGTATGAAGAAAAGACTGCCGAGCCGGTAAAATTTTCAAGCATAGTAATCACTCCCAAGATGGCCGTGATAATGCTTGTGATACTGATGGCATTTGCAAGTTTCTGGTATCTTTACAGGGAAGTCGACAGTTTTATTTCAACTCCGCGCCTTGTTGTCCTAAAACCTTCGGACGGCGCTGCCATTGAAGGCAATTCGGTGCATGTAAACGGGGTTGCCGAAAAAGATGCTCTTGTTTTCATAAACGATCAGCGTGTCATGGTCAGTGAGAATGGCGAGTTTGGTGAGGATGTCGGGCTGAAGCCGGGTCTCAACACGATAACAGTGAAAGCAAGAAATAAATTTGACAAAGAGGCCGCCCAATCCGTAACTGTTAACGCCAATTTCCAACAGGCCGAACAGAATGTGGAAAATATTCCCGATTCCTCAAATCCGGTAGTGGCGGAATCGGATTCTATTTCGGCCGAGATATATGTTGCGCCAAGTCCGACATGGCTTTCCATTGAAGCCGACGGAAATCTTGTCTACAGCGGAGTTCTTTTGCCGGAATCCGTCCAAAAAATTGAAGCCAAAGAATTTATCAGCGTCACAACCGGGAAAGGAAATCAGACGTATGCAAAAATAAACGGGAAAGATTTGGGAACACTAAGCGATGATTCGGGCGTGGTAAGAGACGTTAAATTTAATAAGAGCGGAAAAATAACAAACGATCAGCAGCCAGCAGATGATCGGTAAATAGATAAACCGTAAATATGAAATTAAAAACTATGAGTAAAACAAAAGGTGCCGTCAAAGAAAGTGCGGCAGAAAAAATAAAGTTAGCGGAGAAAAAAGAAGTTGACAAGCTTGTTGAAGATATTCAGGAAAAATTCGGTGACGGAATGATTATGAAGCTTGGAGATGTGAAGAAAGTGGACGTTGAGTCCATTCCTACAGGATCAGTGTCTCTTGATATAGCTCTGGGAATCGGAGGGGTGCCTCGCGGAAGGATCATTGAAGTATATGGGCCGGAATCCTCTGGAAAAACCACTCTGGCGCTTCATATTGTGGCGAATTCGCAAAAGAAGGGCGGTACCGCGGCATTTGTCGACGCGGAGCACGCGCTTGATCCGGAATATGCCAAAAAAATAGGAGTGAAAATTAACGATCTTCTCATTTCCCAGCCCGACACGGGAGAACAGGCGCTTGATATTGTGGAAACATTGGTGCGCAGCGGCGTTGTTGATGTGATTGTTGTCGACTCTGTCGCGGCTTTGGTTCCGAAGGCTGAAATAGAAGGCGAGATGGGAGACCAGCATGTCGGGAGACAGGCCCGCCTCATGTCTCAGGCTCTTCGCAAACTTACGGCAATCATTGCGCGTTCCAACGCGACGGTGATTTTCATCAATCAGATCCGCATGAAAATCGGAGTGATGTTTGGAAATCCGGAAACGACTACCGGAGGACAAGCTTTGAAATTTTATTCTTCTGTTAGAGTTGAGGTACGCCGCGCGGCTCAAATCAAAAAAGGCGAGGAGGTTGTCGGAAATCGCGTGAAAGTCAAGATTGTGAAGAATAAAGTTGCGCCTCCGTTTAAAACCGCGGAGTTTGATATCATGTATAACGAAGGCATATCGCTTACGGGCGATATTCTGGATACCGGAGTAAAATATGAAGTGGTGAAGAAATCGGGCAATTCTTTCCTGTATCAAGAAGAAAAGCTAGGAGTGGGGCGAGAAAACGCAAAGGCGTATCTCAAAGAAAATCCAAAGACTTCAGAAAAGATTTTCAGGGAAATAATGAATAGGGCAAAAATTTAGAGTTGGAGCGCTCGTTAAGTTTCCGGTACAAATTACTCAGGGGGCATTGGCTTTAAGTAACCGTTAACTAGCGGCTAGTAATTAAAATTAGTTATTACTCTTATCGATCGCCCGTTATTAGTCCTGAAGTGTCTCACTATCAATGAAATTTATTGTCTGAGAGTATAAGTGTTTGACAAATGGCAAAAAATGGAGTATAATAGATATACAGAGCTAAAAACGGGTGATTTTTCCCCGTTTTTGCATTTTTATAGCTTAATTAACCTAATAAAATCCGCCCTTGCCACAAATTGCGGCGCGGAAAAAACAAAAATGGAAAAAAAATACAAATGCCCACGTTGTTCCAAGAGACACAAAGATGACATACAGGCGGAGGAATTTAACCTTGCCGTTCTCATCGCTCTTGTTCCTCTTTTGGTCTTCACGCTTTTCGGACAATGGGGATTATTTTAAAATAAGCAAACATGAATATAAAAATAAAACCGCCGTGATGGCGGTTTTACTTTTGTCTATAAGCTATCAGCTATCAACTATAAGCTATTCCTATGCTCTTGAAACGTATTCTCCTTTTTCGGTATTGATAATAATTTTGTCTCCTTCGTTGATGAAAAGTGGAGTTGAAACTTTGAGTCCGGTTTCAAGTATAACAACTTTTCCTCCGGTTCCCGCGGTATCGCCTTTGATTCCGGGCGGCGCTTCAACAACGGTCAGAGTGACTTTGATTGGAAGCTCGATATTTGCCGGCGTGTCGTTAAAATTCAAAACCGTCACTTCGGTTCCTTCAAGAAGATAAAGGTTTGCGTCGCCGACGACCGATTTCGGCAGGGAAAACTGATCATATGTTTCAGTGTCCATGAAAACAAAGCCGTCATGTTCCGGATATAGATATTGCGCCTTGGTCTTTGACATGTCAGCTTCTTCAACTTTGTCGGATCCGTTGAAGGTTTTGTCCAAAACGTTTCCCGTGATGAGATTTTTAAGCTTCGTGCGGAGAACTGCTCCTGCGCGGCCGGTTTTTGAATGCTCGGCATAAAGCACGACGTATGGTGCGCCCTCCCAAAGGATATTTTTTCCGGATTTTATTTCGTTGATTCCTAACATTTTGGTAGTGACAAACAACATGTAACAAGTAACAAGTTTAATTCCTTGTAGCTTGTCACATGTCTTTTGTTTGCTTATTTTACCACGAACGGCACCAACGACATTACTCGTGCGCGTTTGATCGCTTGCGCGAGTATTCGCTGATGTTTGGTGCAGATACCATGGCGCTTTGGAGGATAGATTTTTCCTTGAGAATTCATAAAACGGCGCAGCAAATACGCGTCTTTATAATCTATCTTGTCCATTTTATTTTGACAAAAGTAGCATGATTTCTTTTCCATTTACTTGAATCGCTAAATGGCCAGACCGCTAAATGGCTAAAAATTTAAGCACACTTATGCAATCTAACAATTTAACAATATGACAATTTAACAATTTAAAACGGTACGTCTTCAATCTTTACTTCATCCTGTTCCTCGTCGAGGTTGATGGTCGGGATTTCTTCCGCTACAGGTTCGGGCTTTTTTGTCTGCACAGACGCTGCTGCCGCAGGAGCGGTGCGACTATAGCTTCCGCCTCCCTGAGGGCGCGAACCCATCTGCATATTTTCCGCAATTACTTCTGTAATGCGCCTCTCAACGCCATCTTTTCCGGTATACGACCTTGTTTCAAGCCTTCCTTCGAAATATGCCTCCTGTCCTTTGGTTAAATACTGCCCGACAATTTCAGCGGTACGCCCCCAAACCACGATATTGTGAAACTCCGTCTTCTCCTGTTTCTGTCCCATTTTATCTTTCCATGTTCTGTTTGTCGCAAGTCCCACGGTTGCGACCGTCTGCCCGGAAGGAGTTGTGCGTATCTCGGGATCTCTTGTGAGTCGCCCGATGAGCTGAACTTTGTTTAGGTTCATAAGGATCTTTGTCTCTAATCTACGCGAATTTCTCTCGAATTTTCACGAATGATTAGAGAATATTAGCGAATAAATTAGTGATTAATTCGCGATTCATATTTTATATATCCAACAATTTGTCTAACTGCTTGTCTATGTCTTTTGCGTCTTCTTTTGTTTCCGTCTTGGGAGCGGACGGCGCAGCCTGCGCTTCGGTCAATTCCGGCTCCTCTTTTTTCTTTTCTTCAGTTTCTTTTGTTGATTGGATTTTTGTCCTAGGCTGCTCCTTTTGTTTCTGAGGTTTCTGAGATGCCTGGTTTTTGTTCATCTCCTGGGATTTTCTTCTTTCGATTGCGCCGAGGTCGGGCAACTCATCAGCTCTTACTATAATGAATCTCAATACATTGCCGGTGAGATTTAGCTTTTTTGTGATTTTTTCAACTGCGGATTCTTTTTCTGTTTCTGCACCGTCCTCGTTTTCAGGAAGTTCGAAACGGCGCGTGACATAGGTGCCCCTTCTTTGGTGCTTGATTTCATATGCAAGCTTTCTTTTTTCCAGAACTTCCGGATCTAAAAGTTTGGCTTTTTCTGAAACCAAAATTTCCTCCACATCTTTCTTGATTGTGTCGAGGTTTGCTTCTTGACGCTCGCCGACTAGATAGAACAGTTCGTACTGCATGCGATTAAATGGTCAAATTGCCGGATTGCCAAACGGTTAAAACCTACAGCAATGCTAGCAATTTAACAATATAACAATTTAACAATTAAAACAAAAATCCACCAAACAAGAAAATCCCTTCTTCTGGTGGAAGTTTTCCGGCCTATCTTTGAAATAGTTTTAAAGCGGGCCAGATTCGGACTTTCTTGATTGTTGATTCATTATAGCATGTTTTGAAAATTTGGCAAGAGTCCGGGAAATAAGATGTTGGCAGAATGAAACGGAAGATGTCAAAATGATTTACTGGTTCATTAATAACAAAGGTTATAAATAAAAACTGATTAAAGGAGGTTGGACGCTTTATGGATAAAATAGCAGTGGCTTCAAATAAAAAAATATTACTCGATGTGGTAGATCAGTTTTACTCCATATTCAGCTTTGAAAAAGCTTCTCTTGTTCTAGGTGAGGATTTTATTTCGCCGAAAGAATTATTCTTTGCATACGGATCCAGTTACGAGTTTAACCATCTGAAGTATTTGTATAAAATTTTACCAAGCGACGAAACCTTATACTGGTGCAAAGAAAACGGCTTTATGTTAATTCCCGGTCCTGTAAAGCCGATGACCCGCTTGGATGTGTACAACGCCAACAAAGATATATTCGAAACTCTGGTGGCAATCAGATTTTGGGATGCGAATATGAATTCGTGAAACAAGATCAAGTGGTGTCTGTAAAATGGATTATGCTTCGCAAGAATCCTGTCCCGGGTTCTCTCCACAAAGATTGGGATAAACAACTGGAGATGTTATCAAATGTGGAATATGTTTCCAACGCATCGGAACTGCTGTGGGGACTTGCTGTTTACAAAAGAGTGCGAAATACGTATCTTCTGAACATGTTGCGTGTTAGAACATCAAGTATTGGTAAATATAGTAACCATGTATTTCATATCGGAGCAAAAGCTAATGGCTACAGCATGGAATGTTTGTCAAAGGATACAAATGACTTTTATGAAGAAAATATCGGCTTAGCGTCCACAAAGCGATTGGAAGTTTAAAAAATCGCTGAATTCGCAAGGGTTGCCAAGGAGTTTTCGGTGAAAGTTGCCGTAACTTCTTTTTTATTTTTAAAACTAAAATATATCAATAATTCTACGATTGTTCAAAATGATATAATGAATTTTTTTGGATAAAATAAAAAAGCTCCAAAGCAACTTTGTTGCTTGAAGCTTTACGGTGTGGCGGAGAACGGTACTCTCCGCCATGCAATTGGATATTATTAAAATGCCATTCTGATGCCAAATATTTCGTAACGATCCTTGCCATCACAGGCAACATTAAAATGCGGCTGTCAGCTACTCTCACTTTCTTTTTTAATTATGGACAAGAATAAGATAAGAAGGTATAATTTATATCTAATATTTGATATAAATGCCAGATATCATATGCAAGTCGCTAAATTTATGAAATTTAAACTTGATAGCAAATTTAAACCTGCAGGGGATCAGCCGCAAGCTATAGAAGCATTGGTCAAAGGATTGAAATCTGGAAAAAAATTTCAGACGCTTTTGGGCGTGACGGGATCCGGAAAAACATTCACGATTGCAAACGTTATTGAACGCGTGCAAAAACCGACGCTTGTGATTGCGCCGAACAAAACTTTGGCTGCACAGCTTGTGCAGGAACTGCGCACTTTTTTCCCAAAAAACGCGGTCGAATATTTTGTTTCCTACTATGACTACTATCAACCGGAAGCATACATAGCTTCAACTGACACATACATAGAGAAGGAAGCCGAAATCAATGATGAAATCGACAGGCTCAGACACAGCGCGACATCAGCTCTTCTCAGCAGGGAGGATGTTATCATTGTCGCTTCCGTATCCTGTATATATGGCTTAGGATCTCCCGAGTTTTACAAGGAAATAAGTTTCGGAGTTTCCGTCGGAGAAAAATTCAACCGTGAAGAAAAGATGAAAGAGCTTGTGGATCTGCAGTTTCAGAGAAGCGATCTTTTGAGTCGCGGGAAATTCCGCGTGACAGGGGAAACGTTTGAAATAATGCAGACCGGGCGGGAAATTGTCACAAGGATCGAGACGGAGAGCGGGATAGTGAAAAAGATTTGGGAATATGACTTTTTGACGGGCGAGGAATTGGGAAAGCTCGAAAAAACATTGATATATCCCGCCAAACATTTCGTGGTTCCGGAACCTCTCATGCAGCAAGCGCTTAAGGATATAGAGAAGGAAATGACGGAAAGGGTTGCGACGCTTCGCAAGGAAGGAAAAATGCTTGAAGCGGAAAGATTGAAACGCCGAACGAGGCAGGATATTGAAATGATGCGGGAAATCGGATATTGCAACGGAATCGAGAACTATTCAAGGCATCTCACGGGGCGCAAACCGGGCGAGGCTCCGTACACGCTTCTGGATTATTTTCCCAAGGATTTTCTGCTTGTCATCGACGAGTCGCATGTCACAATTCCGCAGCTCAATGCGATGTATAACGGCGACAGAGCGCGCAAGCATGCTCTTGTGGAAAACGGATTCAGGCTGCCAAGCGCGTTTGACAACAGGCCGCTCAAGTTTAAGGAATTTGAAAGCCGTATCAATCAGGTCGTTTTTACTTCGGCAACTCCGGCAATTTATGAAAAAGAAAATTCGCAAAATATCGTTGAACAAATTATCAGACCGACGGGCTTGCTTGATCCGCGGCTTGTTGTAAAAAGCGCAAAAGGCCAGGTGAAAGACGTTCTCGGTGAAATAGAAAAAGTTACCGCGAAAAAAGGGAGGGTGCTCATCACGACACTCACGAAAAAAATGGCTGAAGATTTGGCGGATTTCCTGAAGGAACACAAAATAAAAACGGAATATCTGCATTCATCCGTTGAGACATTGGATCGCATACGTATTTTGGATGGACTCCGGCGCGGAGAATTTGACGTGCTTGTTGGGGTGAATCTTTTGCGCGAAGGACTGGACCTCCCGGAAGTTTCATTGGTTGCGATTCTTGATGCGGACAAGGAAGGTTTTTTGCGCAGTGAAACGTCGCTCATCCAAACCATCGGACGCGCCGCCAGGAACGTGAATGGTTACGTGATTCTCTATGCCGATAACGTTACCGGTTCGATGAAACGCGCAATTCAGGAAACAAATAGAAGGAGAAAGCTTCAGGAAGAATACAACAAAAAGTACGGCATCACACCTGCGACAATCAAGAAAAAAATAAAATCGATCGTGGATCATGAAATCAATCCTTTGCCTGCGGCCGATTATTCCAAACTTGAGTCGCTTGAAGATATCCAGGGCTATATCAAACAGAAAGAAAAAGAGATGAAAGAAGCGGCACGCGCGCTTGAATTTGAAAAAGCCGCGCTGATTCGTGATGAAATCATCCAACTTAGAAAGATTCAGATGCGATGAGAGACTCAGGTTTTTGCAATATTAAACGGCGCATTGTTTCATATGGAATGGGCTTCTTGCGTCTTTTCGCTGCGCAATATATAATAAATAAAGGCCTAAAATCTATTTAATTTAATTTTTTAAGCAAACTTTATGGAAAATGAAAGCGTGAACAAGAGCAAGCAGGAAGAATCCGGCAGCAACAAAAAAGACTATGCGGCTGTTGTGTTCGCCAAAACCAAGGAATTTGCTCGAAAAACAAGTGAAGTTTGGAATGAAAATAAAAAGACGATCATAATTGTTTTTTTGGCAGTCGCTCTTTCGGCTGCGAGTGTCGCTTTCAGGCAGTATCAGAAAAAATATTATGTAAGTCCGCAAGATGTCAAAACTGCTGTGCAAAAATTCGTTGAAGGAAATATGCAGCCTGGAATCGAAGTAGAAGTCGCGGATCCTGTCAAGGAGTCGGGAGTCTACAAAGTAACCGTTACTGTGGATGATCAAAGTGTTGATGCTTATGTTTCCACCGACGGCAAAAAACTTTTTCCACAAGTTATTTCGCTGGTCGGAGAGCCAAATGTGCTTGGAGAAATGGACACGATAAAAACGGAAGCTGAAAACAAGTCTGAAGTTCCCGAAGTGGATCTTTATGTCATGAGTTATTGTCCGTATGGTCTGCAGGCGGAAAGAGGAATTTTGCCTGCTGTTGAAGCACTGGGAAACAAAATCAAATTCAATCTAAAATTCGTCGGGTATGCAATGCACGGTCAAAAAGAAGTTGATGAAAACCTTAATCAATACTGCATTCAAAAAGTTCAGCCGGAAAAACTTGCACAATATCTCAAATGTTTCTGGAAGAAAAGCACGGGAACATCCGACGTATGCATGAAATCGGTCGGGATTAATTCATATAAGATCAAAAGTTGCGTCAGCGAAACCAACAAGCAATTCAGTCCGACTGAAAAGAATTTTACCTTGAACAAGGAAGATAATGATAAGTATGGCGTGGAGGGTTCTCCGGCGTTTGTTGTGAACGGTACGGTTATTTCAACCGGGAGAGACAGTGCAAGTTTCTTGAGGGCGATATGCTCAGGGTTTGAAAATCAGCCGGAAGAATGCTCCAAAACACTTTCTTCGGAAACTCCAGGTCCCGGATTTGATGATCAAATAGAAGCAGCAAAAGTCAAGGGAGCAGCGACCGATTCTGCGGCAAGCTGCGGAGAATAAAGACTGCCATAGAAGTCTCTATAGTGACCTCTATAGAGGTCACTAAAAATATGTTGATTTAAAAGGAAGAGCGCGAAGCTCTTCTTTTTGTGTTTTTGCGCTTTGGGCTATTGATTTTTGCTGTGTGTGCTGTATCATACATAAGATTCCCGTACAGAAGAATTATTGTCTGAAGGGGAGCGTATAATTTATATGTTGTTAGTGCATATGCAAAGTACCCGAAATGGGGAAGTTTTTGCATTCCTAACGAAAATACGAATAAGTTACGAATTTACAAATTTACAAAAATTGAATTTAAAATTTCGCATATTCATAAATTCGTAACAAATTCGTTTGTTTATGGAAGACAAAATAATCATAAAAGGGGCCCGAGAACACAATCTCAAAAACATCGATATCGAGCTTCCAAGAAACAAGTTTATAGTATTTACGGGAATTTCCGGTTCAGGAAAGTCCACGCTGGCTTTTGATACCATTTTTGCGGAAGGACAGAGGAGGTATCTGGAAAGCCTGTCCAGCTATGCGAGGCAATTTTTGGGACAAATGGACAAGCCCGACGTTGATCATGTGGAAGGACTTTCGCCCGCAATTTCTATTGACCAAAAATCAACTTCACACAATCCTCGTTCGACTGTCGGGACAGTGACGGAAATACATGATTATTTAAGGCTGCTTTACGCGAAAATAGGGATTCCGCATTGTCCGGAATGCGGAAAAGAAATAACAAAACTTTCCACTGACGAAATAGTGGATAGAATTCTCGGACTTGCCGGCAATTCTGTCAAGGAAAAAACGATAGAAATTCTTTCGCCGGTAGTTCGCGAAAGAAAAGGAGAATATCTGGCAATGTTGAATGACATGTGGAAAAGAGGTTTTTCGGAGGCTATTGTGGATGGTAAGCCGCATAAACTGGAAAACTACAAAGATGCAAGGCTGGAAAGATACAAAAAACACAGCATAGACATCGTTGTGGATCGTGTGGAAATTAACGAAGGAAACATCTCGAGAATTTTTGAGGGGGTTGAGAAGGCGCTCAAAATGTCGGAAGGATTGATAAAAGTGGGGCGACAAGGAGCAAGTGGCAAGCAACAAAAAAAAGAAGAGATTATTTTTAACCAAAAACTTTCTTGTCCGATTCACGATATCGAATTTCCGGAACTTGAGCCGCGACTTTTTTCATTCAACTCTCCGTTCGGGGCATGCGAAGCTTGCGAAGGCTTGGGTGTAAAAAAAGAAATCGACCAGGAAAAGATTATGCCGGACAAAAACAAAACAATCGCGGAAGGCGGATTGCTCCCATGGAGCTATAAGCCGAACAATTATATAGGTTCCATATTAAAAGCGGTTGCTGAGCATTATCACATTCCCGATAATAAAAGATTAAAAGATCTTAGCGAAAAACAATTTGAAATTTTGCTGTACGGCAGTGACGATCAGGATATTATCAAAGTGAAATTTTTCACAAGGCGCGGTAGCGGGCACTACAACATAAGATGGAAGGGAATTATCGCGTGGCTTGAAAATCGCTATCGCGAAACGACTTCCGATGCCGTACGCATGGATATTGAAAAATATATGTCGCAGAAACCTTGTTCTGTCTGCAAAGGGACGCGATATAAGCCCGAAGTTCTTCTGGTAACGGTCGGCGGGAAAAACATATATGAGCTTTCCTCGCTGAGCATCAGACAGGTTTTGGAATTTTTCAGCAAGATCAAACTTAGCGCGCGCGAAGAAATGATTGCGGGGAGAATTCTCAAGGAAATAGTCGCGCGCCTTACTTTTCTTAATAACGTGGGGCTTGACTATTTGACTCTGCATCGCGCGGCATATTCCTTGTCGGGCGGCGAATCGCAAAGAATAAGACTTGCTTCGCAGATTGGCTCTCAGCTTGTCGGAGTCTTGTATATTCTTGATGAGCCGTCGATCGGACTGCATGCTAGGGATAACACGAAACTTATTGAAACATTAAGGAGTCTTCAGCAGCTCGGCAACACATTGATTGTCATCGAGCATGATGAAGAAATGATGCGTTCTTCGGACTGGCTTGTGGATATCGGTCCGGGAGCGGGAAAGCACGGGGGCAAAATCGTGGCACAAGGCACCGCGCAAGAAGTAATTGGCAGCTCTTCATCTTTGACCGCAAAATATCTTCGCGGTGATCTTGCTATTGAAGCTCACCGGGCAAGAAGAAACGTGAAAAATAAAAAGAGAATTGTTGTTCGCGGAGCGGGAGAACACAATCTTAAAAATATAACGGCGGAGTTTCCACTCAAAGTTTTCACCTGCGTGACCGGAGTTTCGGGCAGCGGGAAATCCACTCTTGTTGAAGAGACGCTGTACAAAGCTCTCGCGCATAAGTTGCATCGCGCTCTCGATGCGCCTGGTCGCCACAAAGAAATCATCGGGATTGAAAATATAGACAAGGTGATAATGATTGATCAATCTCCGATAGGAAGGACTCCGCGCTCGAATCCTGCTACTTATACCGGGTTCTTCACGCATATTCGCGAATTGTTTGCCGAGACTAAGGATGCAAAGTTTAGGGGATACGGACCGGGAAGATTTTCGTTTAATATTCCGGGCGGACGGTGCGACAATTGCAGCGGTGATGGATTTTTGAGGATAGAAATGCAGTTCATGCCTGATGTTTATCTTCCGTGCGATGTTTGCGGCGGTAAGAGATATAATAGCGAAACTTTGCAGGTCTGCTACAAGGGAAAAAATATTTCGGAAGTCCTTGCGATGAATGTTTCGGAAGGCGCGGAATTTTTCAAAGCGTTTCCGAAGATACATGATTCGCTTGCGGTGCTTGAGGATGTCGGACTTGGATATATCGAGCTCGGCCAGAGTGCCACGACGCTTTCCGGAGGGGAAGCGCAGAGAATAAAGCTTGCGGCGGAACTCTCGCGTCGCGCAACCGGCAATACCCTTTATATTCTTGATGAGCCGACCACGGGGTTGCACTTTGATGATATCAAAAAATTGATTAATGTTTTGAACCGTCTTGTCGACGGGGGAAATACGGTTATCGTGATCGAGCACAATATGGATGTGATAAAAACGGCCGATTGGATTATTGATATGGGTCCGGAGGGCGGAGATGGCGGCGGGCGTATCGTTGTGACGGGTTCGCCTGAAGAAATCATTAAATATCACCAGGAAAGCTATACGGCAAAATATTTAAGGCAAGTTCTAAAACACAAAAATTAATTTTTATGTCCTTGCATGATGAAAAAAAAATAAAACTTAAGAAAAAAGTAAGCAAAACTCCTCAAGAGCCTGGAGTATATTTTTTTGTGGGAGAAAAAGGCAAAATTCTTTATATCGGAAAGACTACCAATCTCAGGAGTCGGGTGCAATCATATTTCAGGGGCGCTGACAGTCGCGGGCAATGGATTGAAATTATGGTTGAAAAGGCAAAAGATGTGAAATTTCAGCTAACCGATTCCGCGTTCGACGCGCTTATTTTGGAATCAAATCTTATCAGAAAATTCAAGCCCGAATATAACACTTTGGGCAAGGACGATAAATCATTTGCGTATTTTGCTATTACCGAAGAAGACTTTCCAAGAGTTTTGATTTTTCGCGCGACGGATATTGATTTTGAAAAACTTGAAGCCGGCGGTCTCAAGCTGAAAGCCGTTTACGGTCCTTACGCCGCAAAATATCACATGGAAATTGCGCTCAAGATTATCCGCAAGATTTTTCCTTTCCATTTGCTTAATCAAAAAACGGAAAAGGGGTGTCTGGACTATCAAATAGGCTTGTGTCCCGGGCCTTATGACGGTGCGATCTCAAAAGCTGATTACAAAAAGAATATAAGAAATATAATGATGGTTTTGGAAGGAAAGAGAAATGGCTTAATAAGAAGGCTTACGAAAGAAATGGATGATGCTGCAAAAAAGAATGAGTTTGAAAAAGCGACGGATCTTCGAAATAAAGTTTTTGCTTTGCGGCACATCAACGACGTGGCGCTCATGACCAAGGATTTTAATTCAGAAAAAACGCCAAATGCAAAATACGATATGCGGGATATGAGGATTGAGGCTTACGATATTTCGAATATAGCAGGCACGAGTGCTGTTGGTTCAATGGTCGTTTTTTCCGGCAATCAGCCTGACAAATCGCAATATCGCAAGTTTCGAATAAAAACTGTTGAAGGGAGCGATGATGTCGGAATGATGAAAGAAATTTTGACGCGGAGATTTCACAATGATTGGCCGATGCCTGACCTTGTTTTGCTTGACGGCGGCGCAGGCCATCTAAACATGGCGGAAAAATTGTTGCGTGAGCAACTTGGTTTGGATGTCGTTATTGCGGCAGTGGCAAAGGGACCGAAACGCAAGAATCAAGAATTACGAATGATAAATGGAAAGATGAAATCTGAAATTAGAAAAAACTTGGAAGACAAGAATTTGCTGAAATATATCATGGATGAGGCGCATAGGTTTGCGATCGCGTATCACAGAAAGACCAGAGACACAAACGTTTTAAAATAGTTCGCCAATAACGACCTGAAAATTTCTGATATTTGCCGTTCAATCGGGCGCCCAGCTGGCTGGACGCCTGATATGTTTTTGAGAGCTGTTGGTTTAGACAGTTTTGCCAGCATCCTTTACATGTCAATAATTTTCTGATACAATTTCTACTTAGCAGCTACATAAATTAAGAACCACGAGAAAACTTTCGGACTTTTTCTTGCATTATTTATGTCTCATGGTTTGCAATTGTGATTGAGCTTTCATATGGCACAAAAAAAACTTTCTTCAAAAAACAGAAACAATGAGATTGTAATTAAGGGTGCGCGGGTGAACAATCTCAAAAACATCAATATAAATATTCCGCGAAACAAATTTGTTGTGGTTACAGGGCTTTCCGGATCGGGGAAGTCTTCTTTGGCTTTCGATACCATTTATGCGGAGGGAAACCGCAGGTATATGGAGGGACTTTCATCTTATGCCCGCAACTTTCTTGATCCTTCGATAAAACCCGACGTCGATAAGATTGAAAATTTGAGTCCTCCAATATCTATAGATCAGAAAAGCATTTCGCGTTCTCCCCGCTCGACAGTCGGCACTCTGACCGAAGTTTACGATTATCTTCGTATACTTTTTGCCAAGGTTGGGGTTATTCATTGTCCCAGTTGCGGCACATCCATGCAAAAAAGAAGTAAAAAGGAAATACTTGATGAGATTCTTAGTTTTTCGCATCGCACGCAGGTTGTTTTTTTGGCAAAGCCTAAGGAAGCTGCATCCGGCAGGGAAATACTCAAACATATACAGCAGATGGGATATGCGAGAGTTCGCATGAACGGCAAGATAATTACTGTCAGTGAGGCCACGATGCTTGAGGACCATGAAATAGGAACGGAAATGGAAATAGTTGTTGACAGAATAGTACTAGACAAGAAAGTGCCTGACGTGGAACGCATAATAGATTCACTTGAAACTGCCATGAAATTGGGAGGAAACACGATGAAACTGGTTTTTGACAACAATGAAGAAAGAAACTATAATCAGGATTTTTTCTGCGCAAAATGCGGAATAAAAATCAAGGAAATAACCCCGACACATTTTTCATTCAACAGTCCGGAAGGCGCTTGCGAAAATTGCAGCGGACTCGGCTATACGCTGAAAGTCAATGAAGAACTTGTCATTCCGAACAAGAATCTCTCATTTGCGGAGGGCGCCATCCAGCCGTGGAGCAAATCCGGAGGCAAAATAAACGGGCAAAGCTCGCAATTTTTGGCGCTCAAGGAAGCGGCAAAGAAAAACAGGTTTTCATTGAATGTTCCTGTGAAAAAACTCAGTGATGAACATTTGAGAATGGTGCTATATGGCTCTCAGGATTTCGAAGGCGTTATTCCTTCGCTTGAAAAAAAATATTTTGAAACAAAGTCTGATTACGTACGCGCGGAAATTGAAAAATACATGACAGAACATGTATGCCAGCAGTGTCAGGGAAAGCGCCTCAAAAAGGAATTTCTTTCCGTCGAAATTCAGGGAAAAACCATAGATGATCTTGTCACAATGAGCATATCAAAACTTAAAGACTTCTTTTCGCGGGCCGAAGAATGGGGGCAAAGACAACAGGAAAAAAGCATAACCAGATCCGTTGCCAGAGAAATCCTCGGAAGGCTTGTAGCGCTTGAAAACGTGGGGCTTGAATATCTGAATCTCGGGAGAAGTGCTCAGACGATTTCCGGTGGTGAGGCGCAGCGTATCAGGCTGGCATCTCAACTTAACTCGCAGCTTATGGGAATAGTCTATGTTCTCGACGAACCTTCCATCGGGCTTCATTCGAGAGATACGGAAAAACTCGTAAATACCATAAAGGCGCTTCAGAAAATCGGCAACTCAATCATTGTTGTTGAGCACGATGAAAGCATAATAAAATCGGCGGATTGGATTATCGATATGGGTCCGGGTGCCGGCGAAGAAGGAGGGACAGTTGTTTTTGATGGAGAGTACAAAAAACTTATGGCTTCAAAAAATCTTACTGCTCAATACCTTCAGAAGAAAAAGAAAGTTTCCGAGAAAAACCTGTCTGTCGGCGGGCAGAAAAAATACCGGAAGGGAAACGGCAAATGCATCGAAATATTAGGAGCCGAAGAACATAATCTGAAAAATATAGACGTGAAAATACCTCTTGGGAAGTTTGTGGTGATTTGCGGAGTATCCGGAAGTGGAAAATCGACGTTGATGAAAAACATTTTGTCGAAGGCGCTTGCCCGCCACTTCTACGGTTCAAAAGATTTGCCAGGCAAGCACAAAAAAATCAGGGGATTTGAAAATATCAAGAAGGTCATAAGTATAAACCAAGCGCCCATCGGAAGAACACCTCGTTCAAATGCTGCCACATATACGGGAGTGTTTTCGCATGTCAGAGAGTTGTTTGCTCAAACTCAGGAAGCTAAAAATAGGGGATATACTGCGAGTCGTTTCAGCTTTAATATGAAAGGCGGACGCTGCGAAGTTTGCCAGGGAGAAGGATTTAAGAAAATCGAAATGCATCTTCTTCCCGATGTATATGTCAAGTGTGAAGCTTGCGGCGGAACAAGGTTCAGCAAGAAAACTTTGGAAATAGAATACAAAGGATACAGCATTGCGCAGATTCTTGATATGGATGTAAAGTTTGCGTTGAGATTTTTTTCCGACCATCCTCTTATTGCCGAAAAATTGAGAACCATGGAAGATGTGGGATTGGGATATCTCAAGCTTGGACAAAGCGCCACGAATCTTTCCGGAGGAGAAGCGCAAAGAATAAAACTCGCAACCGAACTTGCGAGAAAATCGGCAGGAGACACTTTATACATACTTGACGAGCCCACGGCGGGACTTCATTTTGACGATATCAAAAAGCTGCTTTCAGTCTTGAACGCGCTTATCGAAAAAGGAAATTCGGTAATTGTTGTCGAACACAATCTTGACGTGGTCAGAGATGCCGATTGGGTAATCGAACTCGGACCGGATGGAGGAGATGTCGGTGGGTATGTGACTTTTGAAGGGACTCCGGACAAACTCAAGAAGGACAAGAAAAGCTGGACGGGACGCTACCTCTAACGAAAATTTTTAATTTCCAATTTTTATTTTTTAATGTTTCAAGCATTCAGTCGTCCAAATTTGATTTGAAATTCTAAATTCGAAATTTATGAAAGGTATTTTATATATCATCGCTACTCCGATCGGAAATCTTGAAGATATTACTTTGAGGGCTCTTAGGATTTTAAAAGAAGTTGATCTGATTGCATGCGAAGACACTAGAGTTACAAGCAAGCTCTTGGCGCATTATGAAATATCCAAATCGCTTGTTTCACTTCATCATCACAGCCCCGAAAGACAATATGAAAAAATCATCGAAGCTTTGAAAGAAGGAAAAAGTGTTGCTTATGCAAGCGATGCCGGAACTCCTGGAATTTCCGATCCGGGAAACAAGCTCGTTGAAGCGGTCATTTCCGGAGGATTCCGCGTTGTGCCGATTCCCGGAGCTTCAGCGCTTACTGCCATTACAAGCGTCAGTGGAATAGATATGCAACAATTTGTCTTTTTGGGTTTTCCTCCGCACAAAAAAGGGCGAGAAACTTTTTTCAAAAATGCTGCTACTCAGGATATTCCCGCCGTATACTATGAATCACCGCATCGAATCCTGAAAAATCTTGAACTTTTGCAAAAATTTTCTCCGAAAAAGAAAATTATAATTGGCAGGGAGCTTACAAAGATGTTTGAAGAAATCGTGCGAGGGGATATTTCAAGTGTATCAGAGCATTTCAAATCAGATCCCGAGAAAATAAAGGGGGAATTTGTAGTAGTTTCATATGATTTGTAGCATAAGGTCATAGAAAGAAATAAAAAATCCGAGCTATGCTCGGATTTTTTGACCAAAAAACAGGCCCGAAGGAAATTTTTCCTTCGGGCCTACAACGAAAGCTCGCAACTTGTTCAGTTGAGCGGATCACCCGTGAATTTGTCGAACAGCTTGATCTGATAGGCGTTATAGTATGAGACATATATTATGTCTCCTGAAAGCGTTGCGCCTTGTTGTACATCCTGGTCGCATGAAGTTGACCATTCAAGCCTCTTTTCGGCAAAGTTAATCTTATTCACGGTGTCGGTATAAAGGCCGATCGAATACAATCCATCCTCATCCTGCATAAGATCAGCAAATAAGGACTCTTCCAGACTGTCATCGTCGAACACATTCACCACGTTTCCCGTTTCCGAATCAAACTCAACCAAAGCACTGTGAGTTATCCCTATGTCCAGCACGGATGCAAACGCACTGATTGTTCCTCCCACAAGCAGATTTCCGGACGGCAGAAGAATTGCGCTATATGGGATATCAACGTCGTTCCTATCGCCGAACTCAAGATACTGGCTGCCGTACGGCCAGGGTCTCTCTTGCCAAAGTCTTGTTGAAAGATCTTTGGACATTTTCACGGCATATAGACGATTGTATCCTCCGCCCAGCATGATGTTTCCAGTCCAGTAAACACAGTCCGGACCCACGACTATTTTGCAGGAAAATGTCTCCATTGGTGTCATTTTTCCGGCGCCATTCAGTATATTGCTGTCCTGATCAAGCTGAATTATGTATTCAGCGCCAGCACCGGTACAATATCCCATGTACAGCAATCCTGTGGAGACATCCGGGACGATTCCGCCGTCCAAAACAGCGCCATAATCTTTGATAATCTCTTCTTTTTCGAGTTCTCCAGTTTCGGCATTGAATTTCTTGAACCAGATAATTCCACCATTAATTGGCAGCTGTGCAGTATCACCTGGAAACATAGGCATGTTTTCAACGACTATCATGAAGATTGAGCCGTTGAGATACGTAATTCCTCTGCATTCGTCATATCTGTCTGCAGCGGTGCTTGCCGGCTTTTCCCATACCATATCACCGTCACTTTGGCGCATTTTGGCAAGATAGAGATCTCCATTATGTTCGCCTTTATTTATGGCAACGTAGAGATTTTCTCCATCGCTTGTGGTTAAGCCAGTGATGCCACTTGTCCGCCATGACAGAATCGCATCTTTCCCATAAGATTCGCCCGCAGAATTGACAACACGTGGTCGAAAATGGAGTATTCCGGATGGGATGTTAGCTATGTCCAAGAAAAATTCTCCCAGATGAACGTCATAGTATTTTTCATAGCTATCGGACATGTCAGGATCCGCAGAAGTGCCATAGCATACGCCCATTTCTTTCAATTCGCCATTGCCGTCGTCTGTCGTGTTGCAATAAACCACAACAGATGAAGGGCCCGTCATCTCAATCGAGACTATCTCGATTTTCGCCAGTGTTTTGCTTTCGTCTCCCTCATCTCCTCCTTCGCCCCCATTGCTTCCATCGTCTTTCGGGGGAACAACTGTCGAAGGTCCCGAACTGCTGCTTCCTCCGCTGCATCCGGCAGCCAAGAGAAGCGCCAATAGCACCACCATCAGAAACGATACCCTTTTCCTTTTCATGACAATCCTCCTTATACGCATTCTTTTTTAATGTGCTTTTCTTTTAAAAACTATTGATATATAATCAAAGCAGGAAATAGGAAAAAGTCAAGGTCATGAATATGATTTGCCAAGAATTTACTATTGCGGCAATTTCACATTTTTGGTATAATTATTATATAACAATAAATCTTAATTAAAACAAAAATGCAGCTTTCACAAAACAATATCAAAATAGGACTTGCCATAGCGGCAGGTATTGCTGCTTTTGCGGTTATCGTGGCAGCTTTTGTTTGGATAAAATCTGCGTCCCAAGACAAGAGCAACGCCGTTAACTCGGAAATCAGCTCGGAAAATGACGCCGATGCCGATAAGGCCGCGGAGGAAGCCGGAATTATCGAGGAACAGCTTAGGGAACTGGATTCGATAAGACAAAACCAGGATGTAGCTCAGCCTCTTACAGAGCAGGAAGTCGAAGAGCAGCTTGAACAGTTGGAAGATATCAGGCAAACAACAAATCCAAACCCCGA
>DBRS01000014.1:269-84224 GCA_002306085.1 Candidatus Moranbacteria bacterium UBA1362 | reverse complement strand
CCCTCGCAGAGGGCGAGCCAACAAAGACATTTCCTAACTGGCGGTGTGCTTTCGAAAAAATTCGAACTGATTTCGCCCAAAATTTGTAGGGCGGGCGGAATTCCCCCCCAGACCCCCCTTCCGCCCGCCCGCAGAAGCGACCCTTTCGGATTGAAAAACTGCCAAAGAACTTGAAAAAATATTGGCTCGAACTTCATTTTGGGCCAAAAGCGGGCCTCCCTCATTTTTAATTTGATTGATCCCAATATATTTGTTATCATATTTATGAAGGGTTAAATAAGCACCCATACTAATACTATCATACTTAGGAAACTATGAAAAGTCAAAACAATAACGAAACAATTGGAGATAAGATAAAACAACTTAGAAATAAGCAAGGTTTAACGCAGGACGAACTAGCGAGAAAATCCGATCTTCCCTATACGACACTGACTAAAATTGAAACAAATGTTATTACCAAACCTTCAATCCAAACAGTTGTAAAAATCGCAAAAGGTTTAAGTGTAAGTGTTGATGAACTTACGAAGCAATTATGAAAAAACATACTCCAATAATTGAAAAGTTGTTTGATGGGAATTATCAGCTTATTGACGGGACTGATGAAGTTTTTGAATTAGATTTGGCCTTGTGGGAATATGAGGTTTTATCAAAAAAAGAATTAGTTAAAAGAAGTGCATATTTTAAGTTGGTTGATGGAAAAGAAACAGCTCATTATAAAACGTGCAATCTTCAAAATTTAGAAGAAGTTCATAAAAATAGTTCTTTCCGGACAAAGATTTTCTTTTTAGACGGAAAATATTCAACGGGATATGCAACTCATAGCCTTTTCCCATATCGTGGAAAATTTCACCCGCAACTGATAAGGGCATTGTTAAATATACTTGATATAAAACCAGACCATGTTGTTCTTGATCCAATGGCCGGAAGCTCCACTGTTGCGGTTGAAGCTAATTTGCTTGGTATTGACGCTATCTCTGTCGACTTAAGCCCATTTTGTGAACTAATGGGAAAAGTTAAAACATTTGCTTTAGATTTGGATATTAAAATTTTAGAGTCAATTATCAAAAATCCAAAAGAAATTTTAGATAAATTGAAAAAAGATAAAGTCCCAGAGTATTTTAAAAACAATAAAGACGACAAAAAAAGAAACTATTATGAAATAATTTTATTAGCGTTTTTAGACACCGTCGGATTTGCCGGCCGGAGCAGTTCTTCTGTTGATAAACTTTTTCCGCGTGTATTGGACAGGTATGTTTCAACGATAAAATATTTTCAAGAAGCAAGACAAAAAATGGATTTAAAAATCGGAAAAAGTAAAATTATTCAAGGTAGCGTCTTAAGTTTGCCGCTTGGTGATAATAGCGTGGACGCGGTAATCACTTCACCGCCATATTCTTTTGCTATTGATTATTTAAAAAATGATCAGCCCCAATTAGAATATCTCGGCCACGATCTGGAAGTTTTGCGACAAGAAATGATCGGCCTACAAGGGCGAGGCGTGGAAAATAAACTGGAAATTTATTTTGACAAAATGAATCAAGCCCTCGGCGAAATGAAACGGGTATCAAAGAAAGACGCGCCTATTGTTATAATTATTGGTACAAACGATATTCAAACAAATGGTGTGAGATTGGAAACAAAGGTGATTGAGCTTGGAGAAAAACAAGGGCTGAAATTTGAACTCAATTTAAAGAAGCCGATCCGGGGGCTACAAAATACAATGAAGGAAGAATCTATATTATTTTTTACTAATCAAAAATAACATTATGAAATACACAAAACCTACAACCGAGTTGAAATTTAAAACCGTGATTAAAAAAAATACTTTTTATTTTTTCAATCCAGCTTTTGAAGAAAAATATGAAGGTTATTTAAATTCGTTAAAGGAAATGCTTTTGATATTGAAAAATAATATTGAAACGCAGGGATTGAAAAAGGAATTTTTTGAACAGCTATTGATTGAAAAAGAAAACGGTCTTAGAGCGTTGCTCGCTTTGACCGGATTTTCAAACGAAACTTTAAAGAGATTGACTACAATTATTAGGGTTGTTAATGATCCAGAATTGAGCAAGTTGGTTTATAAGGACAAATGGTTTAGGGATGAAGATATAAATAATCTGAAAGAATGGTCGGACGGTCAAATCGCAAAATTTATAAAAGAAAATGAATTTTTCAGAAAAGGAATTTTAAATATTTTCTTTGAAGGTTCAACAGTTCCGTTTTTGACAAAAACTATTCCGCTATTTGAATTAAAGAAACTAAGCATTTCAAAACTAAAATTTGAATTGCCGGAAATGATCGACACTTTGATTAGATACAAGGAAAAGGGCAGTTATTCCGGAATGAAAGAAAATAATCCGGAAATTTTAATCGAAGAAATTTTGAATCATTTAGAAATACCGTTTGAAAAAGGCGATCTCAGCGAACTCATTGACAATGCCCCCGATAATAAAAGAACAATGGATTTTATTATTCCAAACAAACACAATCCGTTAATTATTGCCGAAAGCTCATTTTTGGTAACTACTTCATCCGGTCAAGGCGATAAATCAAAAACAGAGATTTCTATCGATTCACTCATTAAGGCCCATTATCCAAATGCAAAGTTTGTAGGGTTTGTTGATGGTATTGGTTGGTATGTTAGAAAGGGTGACCTAAAAAGAATGGTTACAGCTTATGAAGATGTTTTCACTTTCCATAAGGAAGAGTTAAAAAGGTTCGAAAAACTTCTGATAGAAACATTACTTAAAAAATGATGGCTATGCTCGATAAATATACCAATAAAATAATTAAAGGCGACTGTCTAGAATTATTAAAAAAAATTCCAGATAACTCTGTTGATATGACTTTTGCTGATCCGCCCTTTAATTTAAAAAAGAAATATAACGGTTATAAAGATAGTCTTGAATTTAAAGAATACATTGAATGGTGCGATAAATGGATTGGGGAAATGGTAAGAATAACAAAGCCAACTGGATCAATATTTGTTCACAATATACCAAAGTGGCTTTCTTACTACGTTAAACTTCTAAATGAATACTCTCATTTCAAACACTGGATTGCATGGCATGCCCCAACATCCCCAATGGGTAAAAGTTTACAGCCCGCACATTATGGTGTTTTGTTTTATGTAAAAGATTCTAAGAAGACAAAAATTTATGAAATAAGAATGCCTCACGAAAGAGAAAGAAAGTCAGATTATTTACGAAAAGATTATGGTGGGAAAAAGGCAGGATTGCATCCATTTGGGCCATTAGTGTCAGATATCTGGACTGATATTCATAGAATTAAACACAATAAATATAGAGATGAACACCCTTGCCAATTGCCAGTTCCTTTGTTAGAAAGATTGATTTTAATGACAACAGATGAAGGAGATATTGTTTTAGATCCTTTTGTAGGAACTGGGACAACAGCAGTAGCTGCAAAAAAATTAGGTAGAAAATATATTGGTTTTGATTTAGATCAAGAATACAAAACAATTAGCGAGAATAACTTGAAGAAAGTCAAACCAGATTCAAAAATTGGTAAATCGTGGGTTAGTTTTCATTTGGGAGAGATCAGAACAATAAGAGATAAGGATTGGGATAATCTATCAAGTCATTTTGAAATACCAAAAAATATGAAAGATATTGACTTTACAAAGATAAAATTAAAAAAGGTATAAAGAATTTGCCGCCAAACTGGGCGAAGCCCAGAGTTCCGCTAAAAGCGGAACGAAAAACTTGAAATCGTCCAATCCGAAAGGGTCGCTTCTGCGGGCGGGCGGAAGGGGGTCTGGGGGGAATTCCGCCCGCCCTACAAATTTTGGGCGAAATCAGTTCGAATTTTTTCGAAAGCACACCGCCAAAATTAACTAATTTTGAATATAAATATATTTATCGGTTGTTTGCCAAGAAAATTATTTTATTGAAAACTAATTATAATTTGTAATTTGTAATAAATATTATGGAAACAATAAAAGTTCCGATTAAAAATTCTTTCGGTTACGGTTGGAGGGAAGTTAAGAAAAGCTTCTGGTATTTTATGGGCCTTACCGCCATATTTTTGATTATTGGAAGTTTGCCGAGCGGAGGTCCGAGTGACAGAATGTTGCTGGGTATTGCAGGAATTTTTTTGAGCGCTTGGATGATATGCGGATACGTGAAAATATTGCTCGATTATTACGACGGCAAGAAGAATAAAATAGAAAATATATTCACGCAGTTTAAATATTTTTGGCGCGTGCTCGGCGCGGAAATCATTCTTTTCACAATTATTGTCTTAGGATTGATTCTGTTCATCATCCCCGGCATCTATTTTGCGTTGCGTTTCATGTTTGTCATCCCTCTCATTGTCGATAAAGATCTTGATATAAGCGAAGCTATGAAACAGAGTACGTCTTTGACGCGCGGGATAAAATGGCCGCTGCTCGGTTTTATTCTGGTGTCGTTCGGAATATTCATTCTGGGGGCTCTTCTCTTCGGAGTGGGAATATTGGTAGCAATCCCCATCATTTGGCTTGCAAACATCAATCTGTACAGAAGTCTGCTGTTGGAAAACAGCGTTCCGGCTGAGCAGCAGTAATTTGCTTCCGGCTATTATGAAAAAAATCATTTTCATCACCGGAAACGCCAGAAAAGCGGAATATCTTGAAAATTTTCTGGGCTTTCCGGTGAAGCATCAAAAGATAGATCTTGATGAAATTCAGTCGCTTGATCTTCGAAAAATTGTCGAGCACAAGGTGAAGCAGGCTTATGAAATAGTCAAAAAGCCTGTTTTGGTCGAGGATGTTTCGCTGGAATTTGAAGCGCTCGGAGGATTGCCCGGACCGTTCATCCGTTTTTTTATAGAAAAAATGCCGCTTGAAAAAATTTGTTCGATGTTGGACGGGAGAAACAGAAAAGCGGTTGCAAAATGCGTTTACGGATATTGTGACGGCAAAATTTTGAAATTGTTTGAAGGCAAACTGGATGGCAAAATTGCCGAAAGACCAGAAGGCGACAGGTGCTACGGTTTCGACAGTCTTTTCATTCCAAAGGGCTATGCAGCCACGCGGGCATCTCTTTACGGCAGCGAGGACGACAAAAAAACATATCTCAAATTCAAGCCTCTCGCAAAAGTAAAGAAGTTTCTTATATCCCTACAAGAGTACGAATAAGATCAGATCTCGCTGAAAGGGAAGGCATATTTTTGTATATTTGTATTTTCATCCTTATTTTGTAATTTCGTGGGAATTTGCGTTTTTTGTCAAAGTTTTCTAGTCTGAAGACATGAATAACAATGTCGAAGAAATCAAATCACGGCTCAATATCGTCGATGTGGTCGGCGAATATGTGAGGCTGACGAAGGCCGGGGCAAACTGGAAGGGTTTGTGTCCTTTTCATCATGAAAAAACCCCGTCCTTTATGGTCAACGAGGAAAAGCAGATTTTTCACTGTTTCGGATGCGCAAAAGGCGGGGATATTTTCACTTTCATCGAGGAAATCGAAAGCATGGATTTTCGCGAAGCGCTGAAATTGCTTGCGGAAAAAGCTGGGGTTGAGCTTGGAGAATACAAATCTCAGAACACGGATGCCAAAAAAAGAGTGCTATCTGCCATTGAGCTTGCAACTAAATTCTATGAAACTCAGCTTTGGAAAAGTTCGGGCGGAAAAAAAATATTGCAGTATCTTCATGACCGCGGACTTGAAGATGAAAGCATCAAAAAATTCCGCCTTGGATATGCGCCGGCCGGCTGGCGCAACATTTTGAAATTCCTTACCGAGAGAGGCTATACGCTTGAGGAAATTTTCAAAACCGGACTTCTTGTAGAAAAACAACAAGGAACAAACGACAAGAAACAGGATCATTCCAATTCCGGCCACTTGTCACATGCCACCGAAAATTATTATGATCGTTTTCGCGATCGCATTATGTTTCCAATCCAAGACGCCTTTGGAAATGTGATCGGATATTCCGCGCGTGTCGCTCCGGGCGGCGACGAATCGCAGGCGAAATACGTGAATACGCCGGAAACCATCGTCTATCACAAAAGCAACATTCTCTACGGATTGTCACAGGCGAAAAATGCGATCAAGAAAAAGAACTATGTCTTGATTGTCGAAGGCAACATGGATGTGATCGCATCGTCTCAGGCTGGAATTGAAAACACGGTCGCAGTATCCGGAACAGCCATGACGCAGGAACATATAGCAATCATCAAAAGATATACGCAGAATGTCGCGATGCTTTTTGACATGGACAGCGCGGGACAGCTTGCGGCCGGAAGAAGTGCGGATCTTTGCTTTGAAAACGGCATGAACGTGAAAATCATCACGCTTTCCGACGGCAAAGACGCCGCCGACGCAGTCAAGAAAGATCCGAAAATTCTCGCGGAAGCCATGAAAAAATCAAAAGACGCGGTCGAATATTTCTTTGAAAGAGTTCTTTTGAAATATGACAAAAATACCGCGGAGGGAAAAAACAAGATTGCAAAAGAAATTCTTTCCCATGTCGCGCATATTGAAAACAAGATCAGCAAAGACTATTGGGTAAAGAAAATCGCGCATGAGCTCGACGTGGAAGAAAGCGCCATAAGCGACGTACTAAAATCAGCAACTGTAGGCGCCAGAGGACAAAGAAATGTTCAGATTTCATCTGGCGACGAAGAAATAGCAGGTTTCCAAAAGAGAAGCGATGCCATAAGAGACCATTTGGCGGGTGTGATTTTGAGCAGCAAAGAAATATGGAGAGAAATGGCGGAATCCAAACGCGTGCTTTTCCAAGGGGATGCGGTGATAGGGCGCATATTGGAAAACGGAGAGAAAACCGGTTTTTCTTTTGATGCCATGCTTGAAAAAATTGAGGATCGCGAGTTTTTGGAGAAACTCAGAAAAATTTATTTTGACGCAAAATATAAATTCGCGAAAGACAGTGTTGTTGAATATTCCCAAGAGGATCTTAAGCGCCTTGCGGACGAGTACTTGACGCAATATCTCAGGGAATTGCAAAAAGAAAAACTTCATGCTATTATCAGGGAAATAGAGAAAGCTGAGCAAAAAGGGGATAAAGACGCCCTCGCCAAGTTAATGTGCGAGTTCACAAAGCTTTCTCAAGAAACGTTGCAATAAATAAAAACTGGGAGTGCCCGGTTTTTGCTGTTTACTGCAGCACACATTCACTTCTTACTTTTAACGGAATATCTTTAAGGAATTAAAAGATATTCTTAATGACTATGAAGAACAAAAAGAGGAAAAATGCGAAATCTAAAAAGGTTCGCAACAAGTTTTTGCGCAGTCGCAAGAAAAAAGGCGGAAACTCAAACAGTATTCATAAGGAGAGGAAAAAGGGTCAAAACGCAAGGGCAAAAAGAAGCAAAACAATTAAATTGAAAAAAAACGTGTCAAAGAAAACCAAAAGAAGCAGCAAGAAAGCGGCCTTCAAAAAAACCTTGAAGGCGAAAAGAACGGGAATCAAAAAATCCACTTCAAAATCTAAAGGAGCTGCGCAACCGAAAAAAACAAAAAAAACCAAACAGATTCAAAAAAAGCGCGTAGATAAGAATGAAGCGGCGGAACAGGCGCCTGAAAAAATGGACGTGATGGCGGAGCTTATGGCCAGAGGAAAGCAGAGAGGTTTCGTTACTGAAGATGAAATAATACATCTTATTCCTGATGTTGAGGAGGAACTCGATGAGCTGGAAAATCTGTATGAAAAACTGGAAACGGCCGGAATAAAAGTTGTCGTTTCCGACGATATGCTCAAGATTGATACCGAGAAAGAAGTCGAGGCGTATGAAAAAAGCAAAAAAAACAAAAGCGCCGACGCGGTGCTCGGGGAAGTCGCAGAAGATGCTTCATCCGATTTGGTGCAGATGTATTTTCGCGAAATCGGGCGTGTTCCGCTTCTTACTTCAGACGAAGAGGTGAAACTTGCCAAGGCAAGCGAGAAGGGCGATCTGGCCGCCAAGCAAAAACTTACCGAAGCCAATCTCCGCCTTGTCGTAAGTATCGCGAAAAAATATGTCGGCCGCAGTCATAATTTATCCCTTCTGGATCTTATTCAGGAAGGAAACATCGGGCTTTTCAGGGCTGTCGAGAAATTCGACTATAGAAAGGGCTTCAAATTTTCGACATACGCGACATGGTGGATCAGGCAGGCCATCACGCGCGCTCTTGCCGACCAGTCGAGGACCATCAGAATTCCCGTTCACATGGTTGAAACAATCAACAAATACACGCAGATAACGAGACGCTTGGTGCAGGAACTGGGACGCGAGCCTCTTCCGGAGGAAATCGCGGCGGAAATGAACATAGAGGTGGACAAGATCAGGCATATCCAGAAAATTTCACAGGAAACAGTTTCGCTCGAAACTTCAGTCGGAGACAGCGATGATGACAGCGTTCTCGGAGATTTCATTGAGGACACGGAAACAATCATGCCGCATCAGGTTGCTTCGAAAAAATTGCTTAAAAATCATGTCGGAGAAGTATTGAAAGAACTGACACCGAGAGAGCAGAAAATTTTGAAGATACGTTTCGGGCTTGAGGACGGAGTGACACACACGCTTGAAGAAGTAGGAAAAGAATTCGGCGTGACCCGCGAACGCATACGTCAGATCGAAGCGAAAGCTCTGGAAAAAATCAGACAGCACAAAGCCATCGGAAAATTGAAGGATTACTAAGATTTAAAATTTATCAAATTTTTGCGAAACGACCGTCCTTATGGGCGGTTTTTGTCGCGCTTTCGGGAAAGAAATTTTTTGTTATATAAATTGTTATATAACATGTTACGCAACAATTTATATAACACTTTCTGCTCTTTCTCATCAGCTGGCGTGCCGCAAAATCAGAGTGTCGTTTTATTTTTCTCGGCTGAAAAAATGCAAAATTTTGCGTGTTTTTCTTAAAGAATTTCCCGAAATATATTATGTAGTAATTCATGTGGAGCATTCCACGGAGATAAAAGCAATAAAAGAAAGGGGGTGTGAAATTATGGCAAATGTTAATCGCGGAAATATGACTGTTCGTGAAGCCGGAAAGAAAGGAGGGAACATAAGAAAACAGGAACTCGGACATGAAGGATATCAGGAACTCGGGCATATGGGCGGACTGTCAGCGCACGAACAGCATCCCGATCTCGCTGAACGGGCGGGAAGGAAAGGCGGACAGAGAGTGAGAGAATTGATCAATAAGGGAAAGAAGGTGGAAGGAAAATAAAGCAAGGAATATGGCAAAAGTTTAGATAGAAAGGGGGTGTAAAAATATGAACAGATCAAGAGGGAGCGGAGACATGACAGTGCGTGAGGCCGGAAAGAAAGGCGGAAACATGAGGAAACAGGAACTCGGACCGGAAGGATATTCAAGATTGGGGCATATGGCGCATAAAGAACATCCGGATTTGGCGCAGCGCGCCGGCAGGAAAGGCGGGCAGAGAGTCAGAGAGCTGATCAATGAAGGAAAACAAATGGAAAGATAGCACCTAAATAAATTTTCTGAAAGGGGGTGGAAAAATATGAACAGAGGAAACAGAGGAAGGGGAGACATTACAGTGCGTGAAGCCGGAAAGAAAGGAGGAAACACGAGAAAACAGGAGCTCGGGCATGAAGGGTATCGGGAGCTTGGACAGATGGGAGGAAAGAGAGTCAGAGAGCTGATCAATAAGGGGAAAAAATCCGAAGGAAGGTAAAAGAAAAAGAAGACCATCACATGCGGTTGGTCTTCTTGCATGTTGCATGCGCGTTCAGTCTGCGTTAGAATAGTTATTTTTTCAGCGACTTTCTTTTTTGGAGCCAGCTCATGAAAAATAGTGCGGCGACGATCGCGGCCGGTCCAGATATGAAAGCATACCGGCTACAAGGGCGTCCCAATCCGATGCTCCACACGTAGAATATTGCGAAAGAAAAGAAGCAGACCGCTCCGACAAGTTCCCATTTCCACGAAGCAATGACTATCGCGAGCAGCGTTAGGGAAGGTAGAAGATGGATGAAAAACCCCAGCAGCATCTTGGCGTTGAATTCTCCCTCAAACACGTCAAAAGCGAAAAGGGAGAGAAACAAGACGAATCCCAATCCCAGAACACGAGGAGACCAACGGATAATCATTTCTGCATATCCGCGCGAAAATATGTTTTTCATATGTATACAAATTGTTATGAAATTATCCGCAAAGATTTAGTTTTGCGTCAATGCGTTGATATATTGTCCGATGTAATAAGGCCAGACGATCAAGGCAAGCGCTCCTTTCCAGAATGTGAGTTTGAGGAAGCCGATCGTAAAAAGCCAACCTGCGAACCATGAAAATCCTGTGAATGTGTGGTTTTCGACTTTGATTTTTTCCATAAATTTTGTTTTATTATTTTACCGTATCATTCTATTACACTAATTAGTGCCATCATACGGCTCCGATACTAATACAAAACTATTTTCGATTTTTTTGCATGCGCGCAGTATGCGCAATAATCGTCAAGGCTTGTTTGTATAAATTTGAAGACAAAATTTTATTATTATGGATATAGAATCAAAAATAAATTTGCGCACCGGGCGCCGAATGCCCGTCATGGGACTTGGCACGTGGCAGCTTACCAGGGATACCGCCGGCACGGTGCGGCATGCCATAGACATCGGATACCGCATGATTGATACTGCGTCGGACTATGGAACGCAGCCGGCCGCAGGCGAGGCGATAAGAACAAGCAACGTTCCGCGCGAAAAGCTGTATATCGTCACAAAAATTGAAGAAATAGACGATGCGTACGAAGCTTCAAAATCATATGTGAAAGAAATGGGATTGGATTACGCAGATCTTATTCTTATTCACCGCCCTCCGGAAACAGGAGCAGGAGAAGATTTATGGAAGGGATTGATCAGGGCAAGAGACGAGGGAATAGCAAGGGATATAGGCGTGAGCAATTACTCGATGAGTCTTATCAACGAGCTTGCGTCGGCAACCGGTGAAGTGCCGGCAGTTAATCAAATAGAATGGAGCCCTTTCGGACACAGCATGGCAATGTTTAGCTATTGCAGGGAAAACGACATTGTCATCCAGGCATACAGTCCGCTTACAAGGACCGATCGTCTTGATGATGCGCGTCTTGCGCAGCTTGCGGAAAAATACAAAAAATCGCCGGCGCAACTGCTGCTGCGCTGGAATTTGCAGCTTGGAACGGTGCCGATTCCAAAAGCGAATCAAAAGCCGCATCTTGAAGAAAATATTGATATTTTTGATTTTGAAATAAGCGAAGAAGATATGGAGATTTTCGGCAGCCTCAATGAACGCTATTCCGCACTCGGCGCGTTGCCTTACGACTGATGACGCAAGGTAACGTGAGGGGTCACGTGACTTCTCATGTTACTTCAATTATCCTGGATTTAAGAAAAGTTCGCAAACAAAAATTATGCGTGTAAAAAACCCGCCAGTACAGCGGGTTTTTTGAAGATGCCGGACTTTCAGCTTTCCACGATGACTTCAAATCCGCCGTAGGCCATGCGTTTCATGTCAAAAGGCATCATTTTTTCCTTCATCTCATAATCATTCAAAAAGGGATCCTTCATGACCCTGGCGTTTACTTCATCGCGATGCGCGCGGGATTCGAAAACGATGAAGGAAAACATCACAACTTCGTCGGGCCTGGCCTGGACCATCTGCGGGAATTTCGCAATTTCCATGCCTTCCATCATTTTCGGATTCATGTCTTCTCCGACAGCCTCGATATATTTCAGGGCGCCGTATTTTTTCATAAGTTTTGCCATCTTTTGGGCCATCTCGCGATAAGAGTCAAGTTTTTCTTTCGGAACCGCAAGAACAAAACCGTCGATGTATTTTTTGTCCATTTTTTTGAAGATTAATTAATTATCATGCCTACATTTAGTACAAACAGAATTTTTTCGTCTTCTGTCGCCAGTGATCGGGATGAACATTGCTCATCATTGGATCCTCCGCATGAACAGGGAAGGGATGTCGGCAAACAAAAAAACGCCTTGCGGCGCTTCGATTTTGTTTTGCTGTTTTTTCTATGCCCTTCGTTTTTTTGAAAAGAATCTTCTGAAAAGCTTCACAAAGTTGATCTTGTCGACGATCATTTCTCCGATGAAGGCAAAAGGAATCGCTATTAAAACGATGACTCCGAAAACCTTCCATGTTATAGGTGTTCCTGATGTGATTCTGACTGCGATCATGTCTTCAATAACGCCCATGATCACTCCAAAACACAGGAACTCCAGAAAAACTTCAAGCCTTTTGTGGTTCATTTTTTTGTATTAATGTTATGTTCATATTCTATCACAAAAACAGAATATGTTAATTGATGAATAACATGCTTCTCGTGAAAAAATCGAAATATCGGGAAAAGCCGTTACTTTTGTCAGAAAAACATATTGAAAGCAAAGCCGATCAAAATCATGCCGATGGCGACAACCGCGAAAAACGCCGCAAAAACAAGTGATAAGACAGATGCGTTATTCAAGATCCGGCCCATTTTTAAGCCTTGCCAAGCAGGCAATCTTTTGTTATAATGCTTTTGTTGCTTTATTGGGCAACATTTTTAAAATTAAATATTCCGCGATAGCTCAATGGTAGAGCAGTTGACTGTGGTACACGTTCCTTCATGTTATAATTAAAATATATGAAGGATACCCGAAAATATGCTGACCGCCGAGAGTATATGATCAAGGCTGTTTCAAAAAGACGCAAGAAACTTAGAGAAATGGCAATTCAATATGGAGGCGGTAGGTGTGCGCTTTGTGGCTATGATCGTTGCAGTGATGCATTGGAATTTCATCATGCCGATTCTTCAAAAAAGAATTTGGCGTTTCCCAATCGGGTTTGACCCGCAGCTGGGAGAGAGTGAAAGGTGAAGTTGAAAAATGCATTCTTGTATGCGCAAATTGCCACAGAGAGTTGCATAATAACATTCGCAGCCTTCCAAAGAAATTTGGAAGTGAAGAATGAGGTGAATTGCTGGAAGCCTAACATTTCTCAGCAGAAATTATGGTAATCAGCAGCCAAGTCCCATCATCCGGGAAAGGTTCAGAGACTATCTTGCAAGAGAGTACTGGAATTTTAAATTCCGGGAAGCGCCTCACTCCTGTAAAGGAGATGATATAGTCCACCCTTTTTGGAAACAAAGAGATAATGTGTAATCAATTGGTTGTAGGTTCGAGTCCTACTCGCGGAGCTAGATAAAATAACCCATTTTTATTGGGTTATTTTTTATACCAATATAACTCCAAAGCTTTTTATGATATAATTATAGATATAAGAAATAATATGAATGATTTTGTTATTCACGCCTGTGAACAAGTGCTACGATTTACACAAGTAGACAAGTGGGATGATTTATCCGAAGAGCGGAAGATCCAGCTTGGTTTCAATATGGGAGTGGTGGCTCTCGGATTGAATTTAACTAAAGCGGATGGATTTCAAGCTTTGACAAACGCACGAAGCGGGCTTGTGCCAATGCAAGAATTCAGGGAACATTTGAAGTCTTTGATTATTTCTCACAAAGTCAGAGTGGATGACGTAAATATCACTAAACCATTTTAATCAATTCCTTGCTATGACTAATATTAAAGTTGCGAAACATATCTATCATAGGAAGTATTTTATAAACAAGATCGTTAAGGCCTTGTTTTTGTTACAACAGGCCCGGAACTTTTGACAAAATTAAAAAAAGATTATACTATTCTAATATAAACTAGAATAGTTTTTTTATGTCATTCAATTGTTGCGGAAAAAATTCAAAAGAGGCGGATGATGTTGCCAAAACATATTCATTTCTTCGCGCCATCGCCGATCCAAACAGACTGAAAATTCTCTGCGTTCTTCAGAGAGGCTCAAAATGCGTATGCGAAATAATTCCCGCCATCGGCATCTCAGACAAATTGGCTTCCCACCATCTAAAGCAACTGAAAAAAATAGGGCTTTTGAATGAAACAAGGGAAGGAAATTTTATCCGCTATTCCCTTAATAAAAAAGCTATCAAGGATTATAAGAAAATTTTTAATCAAGTAATCAAATAAACGTTATGAACATTAAAATCTTAGGCTCTGACTGTCCTAATTGCCAAAAACTTGAATCCAACACAAAAAAAGCTCTGGAAGAATTAAAAATGGAAACGACGGTAGAAAAAATAACCGACATTCAAAAAATAATGGAATATAACGT
The DNA here is from genome assembly GCA_002306085.1 of Candidatus Moranbacteria bacterium UBA1362. Lineage (GTDB taxonomy): Bacteria > Patescibacteriota > Minisyncoccia > Moranbacterales > GWC2-37-73 > UBA1362. The sequence continues at coordinate 70,101 of DBRS01000014.1, read as the reverse complement.
AATGAGCATGCCAGTTTTGATTGTGGATGAGAAAGTAGTCATAGCCGGATCAGTGCCTGATGTTGATCAAATCAAAGAAATATTGGCAAATTACAAAATGTCAGCAAACAATCAGGCCGGGGCTTGTTCTTGCAATTGCAAGTGCTAATAATTAAGATAGGAGCATATTATGAAAAAGTTAGGGATATATTTGCTTTATGGAAGCGCTTTGTTTTTTGCCATAGCACTTATCTATATAAGCGCAAATTCGAACAAAAATTCTCAGTCCGACAGCATCAACACGCAAAAAAATTCTCAGGAGACTGAAGTTCAAAAAACAAAACCGGCGGAAAAAATCCAGGTTTACATGTTTCATTCCACTAACCGCTGCCATTCCTGCATAACAATAGGTCAATACACGAAAGCAACGCTTGAGGAATTCTTTCAATTAGAGTTGCATGAAGGAAAAATTGAATTCAAAGAAATTAACGTGGATTTGCCGGAAAATAAGGAAATTGCGGCTAAGTTTAAGGCGGCTGGATCATCGCTTTTTATCAATCCGATTATCGACGGCAAGGACAACATCAAAGAAGACACCCGGGTTTGGAGACTAATATCCGACAAAAAGGCTTTTTCTGATTATCTTGTTTCGGAAATAAAAAGTTTATTATAAAAAACCATGAAAAATAAAATCATTATACCTACAGTCTTATTCATTTTCACTCTGATATTTTCATTTTATGCTTTTTTCAAAGATAAAAGCTCAGAGCAATTGCCGGCAAGCGAGATGCCGGTTCAGGAGAAAGTGGAATCGGAAGAGAATATAATTTTTTTCTATGGGGACGGCTGCCCGCATTGTTTGATCGTGGAAGACTACATCAAAAAAAATAAAGTAGATGAAAAAATAAAATTTTCTCAAAAGGAGATCTATCGCGACCGAGCCAATTTCAAACAATTGGAAGAAAAAGCCAGAGCCTGTGGAATACCGAAAGATTCAATAGGTATTCCCTTTCTTTGGGACGGAGAAAAATGCCTGAGTGGCGACAAAGATATCATTGCTTTTTTCAAACAAAAAATTTACGAAAAATAAATGAATAAAAAATCAGCGTTATTTTTAGCGTTTTTTACAGTCGGGGTTATTTTTGCCAAAAAAGCATGGGCGGTTTGTCCAATTTGCACAATTGCTGTCAGCGCCGGTGTCGGACTTTCACGCTGGCTGGGAATAGATGATTCAATTACCGGACTTTGGATCGGAGGGCTGATCGTTTCTATGATTGCTTGGACGGAAAGCTGGCTGGATAAGAAAAATATCAAATTCAAAGGCAGAATTTACGCTAACATTGCAGGATATTATGCCTTAATCTTAATTCCGCTGCATTATTCCAAGATAATTGGCAATCCCTTAAATACTTTTTGTAACTGCGGTCTAGACAAACTGCTTTTCGGCATAATTGCCGGAAGCATTTCTTTTTGGTTTGGCGCCAGCTGGTATTTTCATCTCAAAGATAAAAATAACGGACACGCCTACTTTCCTTTTCAGAAAGTGGTAATGCCAATTGCACCTTTAATCATTTTAAGCGTCGTTTATTATTTTCTAACTAAATAAAATTATGCAAAACAAAATCAAAAATTTAAGCGAATTCGTGAAAAAAATTGATCAGATGAAGAAACAGGATAAGATGGATCTATCATCCGATCAAGATCTTAGTATTGCCATCATGAATCTTATTAGCATTGAGGAACATTTTTTCTTCACAGCTGAAAAAACAGGCAAAGACGAATATTTTGATTTGCTCAAAGAAGTAAGGGAAATGCGCAAGTCTTTGCTTCAGAAAATTATTAAAGAATATGAAGGCGAAGTTTGGTGCATTTCCAAGCACCTTCTGGCTGCATCGATGCGGCTTATGGAAGTTGGAACAAAACAATTGGGAATGGGCAAGAAAGAAGAAGCCAAGGAACTGTTCCAAAAATCTTATGACCTTTATGGAATGTTCTGGGCTTTAAATATGAAGCTTATCGGGACAAATGACATCAAAGAAGCCGGTGGAGTTGAATCTGAAAAAACAATCAAAAAAATTGACGAAAATGCGCTTAACAAGCTCGACAATAATCCAACAGGTTTTACCGGAAAACTAAGAGATCTCGTAAGAAAAGCGATTGATTGTTGCATTGAATAATTCGAATAAATATGGAATTTTTTAATATCTTAATAGACCAATATAATATCCCCTTGCTATCTGCTTTTGTCTTGGGAGTGATGACTTCCATCAGTCCATGCCCTTTGGCAACTAATATTACTGCCATCGCTTTTATTTCCAGAGAAATAAAAACCGCCAAGCATACTCTAGTCAGCGGTTTTATTTATACTTTGGGAAGGGGCATAAGCTATATGCTCTTGGCAGGTCTTATTTTTTTCGGGCTTTCCTCCTTTCAGGTGGCAAAAATTTTTCAGGGATGGGGCGATAAAGTATTGGGAATACTACTTGTCTTGATTGCATTAGTAATGTTTGGGATTATTAAAATAAACATTGGCTCAAGAAACGAGAAGATTGAAAAAATTAAACAATGGCTGGCAACAAAAGGACATATTGGAACACTGCTATTGGGTATTGTTTTCGCTTTAGCCTTTTGCCCTTATAGTGGAGTATTATTTTTCGGAATACTTATTCCACTTGTTATTAAATCAACTGGCGGTTTACTTTTGCCTCCTTTGTTTGCATTAGGAACTGGGCTGCCCGTTATTGCTTTTTCTTTTATTTTGGCTTTTAGTATCGGAAAATTGGGAAAAATCTACAATATAATGGAAAACATTGAAAAAATAATGCGATATAGCGTTGCCACAATTTTTCTTTTAGCTGGAATTTACTATCTACAATACCTTATTAGATATTTAATCAATTTATAACAATATATGATAAAAACATTCGCCGATTGGCTGACCTATGATGTTTTCAAACTAGCCGAGCATACCGGAATTTCAGACGGAATAAACTTTTTTATTTACGACACGGTTAAGATCGGGCTGCTTTTGATTGTTGTCAATTATATAATGGCGATTACTCGTTATTATTTTCCAATGGAAAGAGCACGGGATATTCTGACCAAAAAGCGTTGGTATGGGCTAAATTATCTTTTTGCCGCCCTTTTGGGGATTGTTACCCCTTTCTGTTCCTGCTCATCAATCCCGCTTTTTATCGGTTTTATGGGTGCGGGCATTCCTTTGGGAATCACCTTTGCATTTTTGATAAGCTCTCCTTTGATCAACGAATCATCGCTCTATCTTTTCCCCGCACTCTTCGGGATTAAAGTAACCTTTTTATATAACTTATTCGGACTGGCGATTGCAATAATTAGCGGAATGTTGATTCAAAAATTAAAAGTTGAAAAATATGTCCTTCCCGAACTCATGCAATTCAAATCGCGCAAGCAAGTTGAACTGGAAAATGGAGGCAATAAACTTTCTTTTCGTCAACAGATGGTATATTTTTGGACAGATGGATTTAAAATTACCAAACAAATTTTTCCCTATGTCCTTTTGGGTGTCGGAATCGGAGCTTTGATTCACGGTCTTATCCCTGCTAACTTCGTTGAACATTATTTATCAGCAAAATCTTGGTGGACTGTTCCAATGGCTGTTTTGTCAGGAGTTCCGCTCTATGCCAATTCGGTCAGCGTTCTTCCAATAATGGATGCAATGGTTGGCAAAGGCGCACCGCTTGGCACAGTCTTAGCTTTCATGACTGCAATCGTTACTCTGTCACTGCCTGAAGCACTGATCCTCAAAAAGGTGATGCGATGGCAGCTTCTGGCAATTTTTTTCGGAATAACCACTATCGGGATAATCGTCATGGGATATCTGTTTAATGTTATTTTTGGCTAGTTGTACAATACCGGGAGCCGATCCGCAGAACATCGCCTTGAAGCAATTCAACATTGAGAAAGAAAAAGGGGTCAGGTACCTTTTTTATCAATAAATATTGTGATATGATTGGAGCATGGCAAGAATACCACGCTCAGCTGTTGGCGATATGGTTTACCATGTCTTGAATCGTGCCAATGGCAGAGAAAAAATATTTCAAAAACAAAAAGATTACGAAGCGTTTGAAAAAATACTTTTTGAAGCGAAGGAAAAGTATCCGATGCGAATTCTTTCATATTGCATAATGCCAAACCATTGGCATTTTGTGCTATATCCAAAAAACGGAGAAGATTTGTCAAATTTCATGAGATGGATAACTCATACCCACACTCAACGTTACCATGCCCATTACAAAACTATTGGTTGCGGGCATGTTTATCAGGGAAGATTCAAATCCTTTCTTGTTGAAAAAGATAATCATTTTTTGCAAGTTTGCCGTTATGTGGAAAGAAATTCTTTGAGGGCCGGATTGACTGAAAAGGCTCAAGATTGGAAATGGTCCAGTCTTTGGATCAGGGAAAACGGAAACGAGGAACAAAAGAAGCTTCTTGCAAAATGGCCGGTTGAAATGCCCGACGGTTATCTTGAATGGGTTAATACTCTTGATAAAAACGAAGAAGACAAATTGGAAAAAATACATTATTCCATTAAAAGAGGTCGTCCTTATGGGAATGAAAATTGGATAAAAAACATAGCCGAGAAACTAAATCTGATTTCTACATTAATTCCAAGAGGAAGGCCGAAAAAAGGTACCTGACCCCTTTTCCGCCTCTGAAGCAAACGAAAAACGGCAACTCTTAAGTTTTCTACTTCAGAACTGCCGTCTTCAAGATAAAAAGCTTTTATTTGAGCTACGTTCTCCCTTTAACTACATACTCGAGAACGCACAGTACACTTCAGTGCTCCGGCGGTAGGATTCGAACCTACAACCAAGGGATTAACAGTCCCCTGCGCTACCGTTGCGCTACGCCGGAATAATGTTTTTTGAAAGTTATTTGCCGCATTAGCTTTTTAGATATTTTTCTCTTTAGTTGTGTCTTGGCTGCGGCAGGCAGATACGCCAGAATATTCGATTTTTAAAAATGTTGCTTTTTCAGCAACGTAGGCATTATATCAAAAGATTCTGCAGTTGGCAAGGCTGAAGGTTGAGATAAAATATAACTGTAGATCAAGCAATTAGCTCTTTTTTAATACATTAATAAATAGGCGTATTTTCATTTTCGACGGATGCGGAATTTTGAAAATATTTCAAAGCCTTTGTGTTTGGATCGGCTTGGACTGTCATGCTTTACTAAAAACAATTTTTATGGTAATCTGATGTTTCAGTTACAGGAAGCATCTTTAACAAAAATGCAAGATAAGGAGGAGGGTATATGGAAGGGAAGGAAGCGCGCGAGGATATCACTTATCGCACATCAGCCGGAGGATTGGCAAAGCGCAGGAGCGACGGAAGGATGATATTCATCGAGCCTCCGGATGAGTTTTTCAAGCTTCACATCGGAGACGAAGTTCCCGAGACTTGGGAAGTCTGGCCTGAAAATGAACCGGCAAAATATCAAGCGCGGCTCGGAAAATGAAACGAGCCGATGAACACGGCCTTGCGACATATGATATCGCAAGGCTTTTTTCTTTTTCAGCGAAAGTTGCGCAAGGTCTTTTCGACGAATATTGTACTATGTTTTGAAGTGCTTATATTTTTTCAGAAACCTGATGTCCAGACATGATGTCTTGTTAATAATAGCCGCTCTTATTTTTCTGGCGCTTGCGCTGGTTTTTTACCGTCATCCTTCGGGGCAATCGGAAGCCATCAAATGCGGTTCCAAACTTGAGGATTTTGAAGTTATGGCGTGGGTTCCGTATTGGGATCAGGAAAATGCGTTCAGATCGTTTGAAAGAAATTCCCAGTACATAGATTATCTGGGATTTTTTTGGTACAAGCTTGACGAAGACGGCTCGGTCAAAAAATATGACAATACAAAAGAAGATATCGCAATGCTGAGGAATGCTCAGAAGAAAGGAGTTAAGGTTTTTGCCACAATTGTGAATCTTCCGGAATATTATGAAACCGAAACAGATTGGGATCATAAGAGGGTTCGAAAGGCAATTGAAAACGAAAACGCGAGAAAAAAACATATCAGGGAAATTGTGTCCATTGTGGAAAGTAACGGATTCGACGGCGCAAATATCGGCTATGAGATGATGAAAGCCGATCAGAAGGAAATGTTTTCGCTGTTTGTGTCAGAGCTTGCGGACGCGCTGCACAGAAAAAACAAGATGCTTGGAGTTTCAATTCTGCCGAAAACATCAGAGGACGATCCGAAAGAAGACAACGGCTCGCACGCGCAGGATCTTAGGCTGATTTCATCCAAGGCGGATCATTTGTATTTTGAACTCTACGGCGAACACTATCCGCAAAGCTCTCCCGGGCCTGTCGCTTCGGCGCGCTGGGTCAAAGATATTCTCGCGTATGCGATAAACGATGCCAAAGCTTCCAAGAGCAAAATATTTGCCGGTGTTCCGCTCTACGCTGAAGCCTGGGAAATTTTGCCGTCCGGAAAAGCAACCGGACTTGAAGAAGAACTCAACATTAAGGACGCGGAAAAGATAAGGATGGACAGCGGAGCAGTTCAAAAATGGAATGAATTGGAAAAAAGCGTAAATTTTTCGTACCGCAAAAATGGCAGGAGTTACATTGTTTGGACCGAGAATGAAAAAAGTATCTGCAAAAAGCTTGAACTGTTTGAAAGGCACGGAATTGGAAAGGTGGCGCTATGGCGTCTGGGCGGAGAAAAAGATGATTTTTGGGAAACGTTTGTATTTCAAAAATAGTTTTTCTGCTGGTTTGCCGGGAAGAACATAATTTTCACTACGATTGTATTTAATAATGTCTAAAATTTAAATTTAAAAAATGCGAATATTCAGATCTTATATTTTTACTTGGCGGCAATTGGGAATATTCAAGCTGGCTCTTTTGTCGATTGGAGCGGCAATCGGGGCATATTGGAGTGATTTTTTCGGTTCTATTCTGGGATTTCTCATAATTATTGCCCTGATTTCAGGTTTATATATGGTATATGTTGTGCTGAGGCAATAAAATCGACGGAGTTTTAAAAATAAAATAAAAAGCGGCTTTTTATATACAAGTCGTTTTTTTAACAGCAAAAGCCTTTGAAACAAGCCAAAAACGTCTTTGTATTAATGATTGCAGCTGTTTTTTGATAGGATTAAGGCCTTATCTTATCTAATAATTAACCTAAAATGCTATGGAAAGACTAAAAACAGGCGGATTGCAGTTTCTCCTATTGGCTGCACTTTCGGTCTTTGGAATCGGCTGTGTGGCGTCCCAAGCTGATGCAAGAAGCATGATAACAAGCGAACAGGAGCTTCTGGAGGTCGTGGAAGAAGCTGATGCCGGTTGGGATTGGGTCCCGAACTGCGGAGATAATGCGGTATGGGATACGGATGAGGATCGTTGCAAAGGAGGCAACGGCGATGACCGCAAAGACAGGAAACGCGAGCAGGATAGTTATGACATCGACAGCAAGGAAGAATTGCTCGCGAAAATAAGGGAAGTGGATGCCGGCTGGAACTGGATTCCGAGATGCGGTGATCATGCGCGCTGGAGCTGGAACGAGAATGCCTGCGTGGGCGGAAACAATAACGAACATGACGACGATGATGATGACGATGACGATAATGATAAGGACAAGAAAGACGGGGACAAGGACAAGAAAGACAAACGTCACCATTGCTCAAAAAAGAAGTGTGGCAATGACAGGTATGACAAAAAGCATGACGGCAAGTATCAGAAAGATAAAGGGGTGCAAGACAATGACAAAAAACATGGCAATGGCAACTCCAAGCGCAAGTAGTTACGGACGAGATGGATGGAAATAGAATACAGATTAAAGCTTCCTTTCGAGGGAAGCTTTAAATATGTTGCGATTCATCATGTCGCGCTGAAATAATTGTTTTTCTTTTGCAGTACTTAAAAGTAAATCAGCAAAATTATATGCCGAAGAAAGGTGTTTTCGACAGCACAATCCAAAAATCAAATCTGCTTCTCAAGGATATTGAAAATGAATTTGAATGGCTGGGCAGCAGGAACAGGGCGTATTCTCTTTTGAAGGCGGTTATTCAGACGGTGCGGGACCGGCTTACCGTTGAAGAAGCCGCTGACTTCGGAGCGCAGCTTCCGATGCTGATACGCGGCGCTTATTATGAAGGATGGAAGCCGTCAAAAATGCCGGTGAAATTCAACAGGGCTGAATTTATCGGAGAAGTGGAAAGAAAATTTCCGAGCGATCCGGACATATCGACGGAAAAAACTATAAGGGGCGTTTTTAAAATACTCGGAAAACACATTGCCAAAAATGAAATACGCGATATCGAAAATATGCTTCCGAAGGAATTCGGAATTTTTTTCCGGAATGAATTTTTGTGAATTTTTCTTTCGGCAGAAATAGATCGGCATAAAATGTTATGCAACAAGAAACAAAAATATCTATTATTTTTACCGTCATTGCCGCGGCTTTTTTGGCTTTCGTTCTTTTCGGAGGAGAAAGCAGAGAATTCTTCGGGCAGGACCCGCAGTCACCGAACGGGGTGACTCTGTTTTACGGGGAAAGCTGTCCCCACTGCGCGAATGTAGAAAGATTTATAAGTGAAAATAATGTGGAAGAAAAAGTGAGCATTTCCAGGAAAGAAATTTATTTTAACAGCGCGAATGCAAGAGAATTGAGGGAAAAAGCATTATCCTGCGGCATCGAAGAAAATTCAATCGGCGTGCCGCTTTTGTGGGATGGCAAAAATTGTTATGTCGGCGACAAAGAAATAGTCGATTTTCTCGGGAAAAAGATGCGGGAGGGATGAAATTTTTTCATTTCTTTCCGGCTTGTTTTTGATGTAAAGTAAAAAGTTATGGTTTTATCTGCTGCGGCCTCCTCGCGATGCGCGCCCGCCTGCTCTTGCAACTCTTCGTCTTGTTTCTTTGTCGGCAGCCTGGAGCCCTCGTTTTTCATGTTCAGCCCGGCCGCCCTTTCTGGCAACCTCACGTCTCGTTTTCTTGTCTGCGCTTGCCAAACCTCTGTTGCTGCTCTTCATTTTTTTGCCTCCTTTCTAGTAAACCCTATGTCTTCCAATAGTACAAAAATGAAGGCTGATAATTTCAAGCTAAAAGCGAAATTTTTCATTTTAGCGATTGTATTTCACGTATAAATATTAATTGATAATCATATGGAACAAATGCCTATAGAAATCCTAAAAAGGGATCATAGAAAAGTTAAGGAGCTTTTCATCGATCTGGGCGATGAAAAAGATTTCGATGACAAAAAGAGGCTGGCGGAAAGAATATTCAAAAATTTCGAAACACATGCAAAAATCGAGGAAGAGCTTTTCTATCCCGAGGTCAGGAGCGTATCAATGGAAGGCGAAAAAATGATTGAAGAAAGCATTCAGGAACACAACAAAGTCCGCGGTTATATAAACGAACTCAGGGATTTTGATGGAGGGTTGGTTGAGTATGAAAATAAGGTGCGTGAGATGCAGCAGGTCATAGATGATCATGTCGCAAAGGAAGAAAACATCGTGTTTCCTTTTTCCGAGAAAAATATAGGAGAAAAATTAAATCTGGGACTGTCGGCAAAAATAATGGCGATGAAGGCAAGAGAAATGATTTAAATGTTGTTTGCTTAGTCGCATTCTTTGTTGGAAAAATTTTCCGCATAATCTCCGACAAAATTTCCTTTGCCGTTTCTTGCCATATCATTTGAACATATTTTCCCCTGCGGCTCTCTCATTATTTTTATTCCGCCGCTGCGATTGTCCCTGATTATGTTTGAATACACGTCGTTCTCAATTCCGTCATCTTTTTCATCTCCGCCAAGTCTTACTCCGGCTCCCAAATTGCCGAAAACTTCATTGTTTCTAAAAATATTTCCGCTGCCGCGCGAATCAAGTCCGGCGGATTCCTTGTCTTTTTGCCCTGTGCATGAATTATTCTCAACGATGTTTTCCGAGGAATCCTCCTTGATGTCGACGCATTCATTTCCGCGGGTGTCTATTTTGTTGTCGTGTATCCAATTGCGGTCAGATCTGTCTATGTCGCTTGTGGGATTCTTGCCGTCTGTTCTTTGTTCCGGAGCCGTTCCGATGTAGATTGCTTCTCCATTTTTTCCGCCGGCGTTGAAGACGAAATCATGAACTCCGCAATTTTGAATGGTGTTTTTTGATATTTCATTTTCTTGAGCAAAATATCTCAGTCTTATGCATTCTCCGCCTCCGTTTCTTATGTTCATTCTTGTTATTTTAAGTCCCGTTACTCCGGAACCTTTTTCTTTTCCTTGCACGTAGATAAGTTTATCCCTGTAGCCCGATTGCTTCTTCGGATCTCCGTGCAATCCGTCAATGGTGAAATTTTCAAGGACGATATGATCATGATTGATTTCAATCGCTCTTGCTCCGCCGCCTCCCTTAACTGCCGCAGCGTGGGATCCGGTTATTGTAATGGGATTTTCTTTCGTGCCGTTTCTTTTTGAAATGATGTCCTGCTCGTAGTTTCCGTCCAAAAGATAAATCACGTCTCCCGGCATTGCGAGATCAACTGCTTTCTGGATGGTTTTGAAGGGAGTTTCCCGCGTCTTTCCGTTGTTTTCATCGCTGCCCGAAGGATTTATGTAATATGATATTTCCTCGGCGGTGTATTTTTTTTCTTCCGGAATTTCCGTGGTTTTCATATCACTAAAAATTTCGCGGGGTGCGGTATCCTGAAAATCTTCTTTTAAGTTTTTTCTTGCAAAGATTGCTATCGCTGCAAGGGCGGCGATAACCGTCAAAAACATAATTATGATCTTGAAATTTTTGCTCATTTTCGTTTTATGAAAGTTGTTAAGAATGTTTTAGGAACGGAGAGTATCCGCATAGAAAAGCATCATAAGATTTATACGCATCGAAAAAAAATTTATTCAACGCCTCCCGGCTTTCTGATGAAATTCCCGCTTCGAGAATAGTCATCAAGTTTTATGTTTATCTTATTGTCATTCCAGCCAAGCTTGTCGAAAAGCACGTTTTCTCTGGCTTTTTTGAAATAAACTCCCTGGTCGTTTTCGCGTATTGTGTTGCCCGAGATCAGATTTCCTTTTGCATCGTTGTAAAGGAAAATTCCTCTTTCATTTTTCTTCATTGTGTTTGCAAAAATCATATTGTTTGAGGAATTTACATTTGCTCTTACGCCGAAACGATTTTGCACGAAGGTGTTGTTTCTGATCAAATTGGAATGAGAATCATATATCGCTATGCCGTTCACATTGGCGGATGCGATGTTTTTTTCCACCAGATTGTAATTTGACTGGCGATCCAGCATTATGCCATGGAGCCTGTTCCGTTCCGAAACGTTGCCTCTGATCGTGCTGCAAACAACCCTTTTTGAGACGATTATTCCATGGTTTCCATTATTGTGCACATAATTATTTTCAATAAGAAGATTATTGGAGTCGTCATGCGGGTCGATCCCGTACTGTACATTTTCGTAGACCTCATTGTTGCTTATCACCATGCCGGTTGCGCCATACGTATACAACCCGAAATAATTGTGGTGGATCCTGTTATTTTTCACGATGCCGGTAATCACGGATTTTCCGATCGAACTGTTGTTGACTTTCCATGAAATGCCATATATCGCTCCTTCTGTTTCCGGAAGTCCCATGATGATGGAAAATCTCGGATACCCGAGATATCCGAGATCGGAATCAAGGATATCCATCCTTCCGTTTTCTTTCGCGCGGATATATGCACGGCCGTCTTCATATTTATAGTCGGGCCTCGATTCTTTTTCATCCCACGAAGTTACCATTATCCCGTTGATCAGGATGCTTCCGTTGTAAGAATGGAGCTTGACGAAATTATCAGGCTCACTTTTCATTTTCAGTGATCTCATGTCTTTCTTGTCCATGATCAGCGTAACCCCGTCTGAAACATACAGGTCGCTTCTCAGTATCCATTCGCCCGGAGATATTTCCTCGAGAGGTTCGGTTATGCCCGCACTTTTCAAGACTTTGGCCGCATAAGGAATTGTCACCACCGAGCCTTTTCCCTTGAGGCGAATCGTGTTCGTATAGGAATTGTAAAAAACTAGCGGCATTCCTATGGGATCGAGATCGTCCGCAGAGATGGGATTTTTCAAGTCTTCGATGTTGATATGGAATTTTGTCCCCGGTGACGCGGAAAAGCCCGATTGCCGCTGTGCAAGAATCTTTTTTGAGGCTTCGGGAGAAAGATTGAGCCGCCAATTTATGAAGTTGGGCGAATCAGGTTTTCTTAAGATGTATGACACTGTATTTGAAGCGTTTCTTTTCCGCTGGAAATTTTGCTGTTTTGCATTGAGGTCAAATTGCGAAAAATCTTCCGTATAAGCAATGGCCGTTTGTCGTTGCTTTGATTCGCTATTTTGCAAGTTATCATATTGATATTGCACAAGCGCAAATGACAGTCCGCCTACCACGAAAATCGCGGTCATTCTTGAAGGAAGAAGTTCCATGAATGTTTTTTTTCGTAATCTGCTTTTGTGCCAGCGCGTGATCCAGGAATGGTAGTCGAGCGTAAACAACCCGTAAATTTTAAGTATTGCCAGGACGTATTGAGCAATCACGAAGAACGGAACGATGAAAATATCTTTCGGATTCCGTCTCAAGTGTGGAAAAAGTTTTATGGTCCTGCTTATGAGCCACCATGCGATCAGGATAAAAGCCAAGTTCCAATAGCCCATGCTTATAAAAATGAAAAGATATATGGGACCTATCAACAATGTGAACGGCTGTACGGCTCTGTCGAAAAGGTGATATGCGAACAGGGGCGGCTCTTGTTTCCACGGAAAATAACTGAAGAATGCTCGTATGTCAGTGCGCCAGCTGTTGCGGCTCCACCGCAGATTTTGTGAAAAAAATTTCACGAGTTCGGGAGCTCCGGGAGTGCTGACGATAGCGTCTTGCTGATATTTCATCTTCCATCCTTTTTTTTGTATCAAGAAAGTCAGTCTTTTGTCTTCTCCGCTTATGCACTTTTTGCCCAAAAATTTCTCATGAATCATCTTATCGACTATCGGCAGGACGGCATTTTTTCTATAAAAAGCGGTTCTGCCGGAAAGGCAGGTCAGCAGACTTCCCGTGACGGAAAGATAGGGAAACTCGTGAAGATACCGGAGATTGAGCCGTATGGCAAAAAGTTTTTGGGCCAACGTCTTGGGATTCAGCACTGTCTGGCGTGTGGCAACTCCCCCGACACTGCTATCAAGGAACGGGGAGAGAGCATTTTTTGCGGTTCCTTCGTTCCAGATTGTGTCACTATCGACAAGCGCCAAGATTTGTGAGCGGGCGGCTTTAATGCCTCTTCCGAGCGCGGGACGCTTGCCATGCTCATCTGTGATGAAAAGTCTTGCTCCCGCAAAAATTGCGGAAAATTTTTTGAAAACATCAATACATGCCTTGTCGCTTCGGTCAATGACAGCTACGATTTCATCCGGTTCGTTATTTTTCCATGATATGAGAGCTCTAGCGAAAACTTCAGGATCTTCGTTGTACACCGGTGTGATTATCGAGTAGGAAAAAATTTTTTCAGCGAGCGGCGGAATCGGCCTGTAACGGAATGAGAGTATTTTTTGCCAGAGCCACACGCTCCAGCGCCAGATTCCCACTATTCCAAGAGGTGCGTAAAGCAGAATTATTTCTCGCATGTTGTAGATGGTTTCTGCAATCATGATTTGTGCTGTCAGTTATTTCGAATCTCATGCATTTTGTCTCCGATTGCGGGTTGCGCGCTTGAAATTTTCGGTTGCGCCAATTCTTTTCTGAGATTTTCATTCACTTTAATTACGGATCTCAACAGCGGAAGATCGGTTTGGGCGTGGTTTTTCGACCAATGAAGGAAGGCAACGGTATCTTTCGGCAGGCAGCTGCCGCCATATGGCCCGAAATTGCGAATTCCGTATTCCGGATTCCACGACGCTTCAGCGCTCTTTATCGTAAGTCTGAAAATGGCGTCGGGATTTATTCCGGTCTTTTCCGAAAGTGCCCGTATCTCATTGAAGAAAGATATTTTTGTCGCATTCCAAAGATTATGCACGTATTTCTGCATCTCCGCCTCCTTGGGAGTTACGGAAACTATCTGGCATTTTTTTGCATACGGGTCATAGAGTTTGCACAGCATTTCCCGGGCCCTTTTTGTATTTGAGCCGATCAGGATCAATCTTGGATTTTCAAAATCTTTGACGGCAAATCTTTCCCTGAGATATTCCGGATTCATGGCTGTTTCAAAATCCTGTCCGGATTTTTTCTGCGAATACGTTTCAAGAATCGGAATAATTGAGTGTTCTGTTGTTCCGGGGGGAACCGTGCTTTTTACGACAACAAGAGGAATATTGTTCGCGCGTTTGATTATTTTTGAGGCGACGCTTTTTGCCGCCGAATGTATGAATTTCAAATCGACTTGTCCGTTTTTTGTCGGAGTGGGAACCGTCAAAAATATTATATCCGGACTGATTTCTTCCAAATTTTTTTCTCTGCACGTTTTAAATCCTTCGCTTTCAAGGTTTCTAAGTTTCCTTTCGTCTGTGTCGCAAAAAATCACGTCATGTCCCAGTTTAGACAACGACTTTCCGGTTGCTTGTCCAACAAAGCCGCTACCCATAATCAGAATTTTGTACATGGTTTTTTCGGATTTAATGCTTACTTGCAAGATGTAGTACTCAAAGAAAAAATTTAATATTACAGAAGCACAGCCTTCGTTCTATTACAATATTAGGCTTAAAATGGGCAAAAAATGGTATTGGATAAGAAAAATATTCGCATCTTTACGTGTAAAAGTTTTGACGCATCCGGATCGCAAGTTGTAAAAATTTACGCATAAATGTAATAAGAATTATGAACGAGGAAGTAAACATGCTCATAAACAGCGTAAGAAAACTTACGGACAGAATCGAATCGGCGAATTCGCCGGGCAGGAATTTTTTAAGAGGAATTTTCTATGGATTGGGGTGGGCGATAGGCGCGACCGTCATTGCGGCGGCAGTGGCTGCAATTTTGGCAAGCGTATACGATTCGGTAAGAAACATCCCGTTTTTTCAATGAAATAAAATGAAAAATTCAAATCGTGATTAATCAAAATTATGCTCAGAATTATGATAATATTCATAAATTTTATTGTAGGAGTGATAGCATTTTTTCTCGGATTTCGTTTTTTGTTCAGACTTTTTGGGGCGAGCGAAAATGCCCCGTTCGTAAGATGGCTTTATGCGACAACTGAACCGCTTCTCAATCCGTTTAGTGGCATTTTTCCGGCGCCGGCGCTTCAGGGGAGATACGTGGTGGAATTCACGACTTTGGTGGCGCTTCTCGTCTACATGTTCATAGGATATCTTTTTGTGCAGCTCGTTATGGCGATTAGCAATTATACCGAACGCGGTAATTTTTAGACTGCTTTGGGAGTATTTTCTGAAGCGGTTTAATCGCTTGACTTTTTGTCAAAAAAGATGTATAATTAAAAATTGGGGGCGCTTGCAGAAGATTAAAAATTGCCGACAATACCGGCTTTTTTTGTTTGACTAACGGCCGGTGTTTTATTATATTCAATAGGTGTTGAATCTTTTGCAGAGGAGGTAGACGATGGATGACTACGGAGAGAAAAATCTCATAAGGCTCAATGAAGCGCTCGAAGCCGTGCGTGCCAAGGGCAAGATATCTTCCGATACGGTGCGCTGCGTCATGCAGAAGAATATTCGGAAATATCTCGGGGCTAAGGGTGTGAAATGGGACGATGAGGCATAATCTGTCCGGCAAAAGAAACACGTTTGCGCATTTCAGCTTGCATCAAGCAAAATGCGCTTTTTTGAATATGGGCTACCAGCAAATAAAAAACCCTGCTTTCGGCAGGGATTTTTATAAGAAGATTATTTCAATTCCTTATCAAAGAAGCTGAGTGTTTTTTTCATTGCGACGGAATGCGCGCCAGATGAGAAAACGTGTTCTTCGCCCGGATATTCATGGTAGGCGACGTCTTTTTTGTGATCCTTGAGGTCACGGAAAAGATCGCGCGACCACTCTGCGGGAACCTGGCTGTCGGCGGAACCCTGGTGCAGCATCACGGGAGCGTTTATTCTGTCAAAATAATTTTTTGCCGAGAAGCTTTCCCAAATCTCGGGCTTTTCTTTATATGTTCCATAAATCCTGTAGAATTGCTGAGCGGTTTCAGGCCATTCAGTCTTGACCCACTTGTCAAAGTTAACCTTATAGTCGGAATGAATCGGAGCGAGCAGGACGTACGCTTTCGCGCTGTCAGGTTTTGTGACCATGATGTTAAGTGCTATTCCGCCGCCCATCGAATGTCCGAGCATACCTATGTTTTCCTTGTCGAGAAAATCGAGATCGGATTTTTTAAGCGCGCTGATCGCGTTCAGAACATCTTCAACATAGCCGCTGCGAGGGCGCACATCATTGCTTGGATCAAGATCCGACGTTCCGTATCCTCGATAGTCGGACTGAAAAACAACATAGCCGTGCTTGGCAAAATAATCCAGTTCTCTCGGAACCCCGCTGCCGCTTTTGTATACTTTCGGATCCATGTACCCATGATTGAGAATTATGATCGGAAGCGGACCCTTGCTTTTGGGAACGTTCATGACCGCGGAAATTTTAAGACCCTCGCTTTTGTATGTTGCAAGATAGCTTGTGTACTCATCGGTTTCTTTGAGCGCTTTATCCAATTTTAAGTCGGAGCCTTCAAATTCCTTTTCCGCCATTACGGGAATCGAGTCGGATGTCAGATTCATGGCTCTTTTGTTATTTTTGGGAAGATTCTGTTTTTTTTCGGAAACTATGCTTGGTTTTGATGGTTGCCCGCTTTTTTCCTCTGCGCTATCCATGACGGCTTTTGTGAAAATTATATGGGCGACAAAAGCCAGCACGATAAGTCCCATCGATAGATGAAAAAGTTTTTTCATGGTTGTTTTATAAAAACAAATTAATAAAACATCAGCTTCTATGGCAGCCGTAGCTGCATTATATCATTATACGCATGTGAAAAATATTGTATTCAGGCTGATTAAAAAAGCGGGAGAAAAAGTTATGCGGAAAAATTAATTGCAATGCCATCGGGCACAAAAATATAAATTTGCGCAAACAATGCCGAGAAATCTGCCAAGATATTTGAAAAATTTAAGAGCCGTCTGGCAAAATCTGCTCAGGCGGCTCAGGTGCTAAATCAAAGGAGGTTTGTTGGAATAGTTTTGAATTTTTTATTGCCTTCAATAACTGCTTTATAAAAGCGGAAAACATTCGGCGTTTATGATTGTTTTGAAAATGTTATGTTGTGTTCATTTGTCAGCAGATCTTCCAAGTAAACAACATTGTCCGCCAGTTCCAAAAGTTCCCGAGACAGGGAGTTTTTGGAGGAAATCACGACCACGGTTATGCCGAGATTTTTAATTTGCCTTGTGACATATGCAAAATCCGAATCGCCCGAGAAAAGAAAAACCTTGTTGCATTCTCTTTTCCAGACGCTTTGACATATGTCGTATGCTATCTCGGCATCGAAATTTGCCTTGTTTTTCTTGTCGCCGTTGTCGAGAGAAATTACTTTGATCTCTTTGGTGATCACGTTAAAACCTCTGTGTTTCAGAAAATCAATGAATTTTCTGCTGCCGTCATCTGATGATCTCGATTCCACGTATATGGATTTTGAGACCAAGTTGCTTCCAACCGTTATAATTTTGATCAGGTTGTCAAAGTCAAGCTTGATTTTATCCGACAGCCCAAGTTTTGATTTTATTTTTCTGAATGAAGCATTGATGTTTGCAGTATCAATAAAAACACAACTGTTTGTTGTCGACATTTCTTCTCCTTTTTTCTTTGTTTTTTGGTGATGTTAAGGTGCTTATATTGCTTTAATATCTCCAATACCTCCTTTGCGCGAATATTAATCAAAATTCAGGCAAAATGCAAATGTCGACGCCCGGCGCTTTGCATTAAAGAACCTCGTTTGCGTATAGCAAAGGGCCGTATTTCTGGTAAGGAATATATTCCTTACCAGACTTTTTGGCGGCGTTTATCGGGAAGTGCGTCCCTGAATGAGCCGGATTATGAGAAGTATCACGGCTGCTACCAAAAGGATATGGATCAAACCTCCGAAAGTATAGGAGGTTATGAGTCCGATAAACCACAGGATTAGCAGGATTATAAACAGCGTCCACATAAAGATGCAAGTTTATTTTTACCTTAATAAATACATTCGCTTTGTCTGATTATTTCGTCTCCGAAAAAAACAGATATCAATGAAATATATTTGAATATTAATTGTATCAAGATAATTAACCGCTTGATGAAAGCGTGTGCAATTTATGATCAATATTGTTTCTCAGTAACCGCAACATAAAGACGAATATGAGTGTTGCATCCTATGGGGTGCCTGTAATGAGGTTTGCAATCATTCTCGTGGCACTCTTTTTGGCAAAAACAAAAAGCGATCTATTTTTCTATTCACTGGCTGAAATTGCCAGCGTGGCCATTTTTCTGAGCATTTTTCTGCTTGTATGGAATTCCCGCAGATATTTGAAGAACAACTTTTTCACCCTGATGGGCATTGCGTATTTCTTTGTCGGTATTTTCGGAGTATTCCATTTGTTGTCCATTGTCGAGGCGGATATTTTTTCCGGATATGACCGAAACCTTCAGGAACAGGTCAGTATTGTCATGCGTTTTATGCTTGGCGCATCGTTCGCCGGAGCGCCGTTTTTGATCGGAAAAAGAATTAACGCGGGTTTGAGTTTTTTTGCGTACTCCGCCGTGACGGCTTTTGTTTTGCTTTCGATTTTTCAGTGGAATATTTTTCCCGCAGTCATCTTATCTGACGGAACAATTACGCCGCTGGGGATTGCTGCGGGATATGCGGCACTTGCCGTCACGATTGGCGGCCTTTTTTCTCTGCATTATAAAAAAGACAGTTTTGACAATTTGGTTTTCCTGTTTATCGAGATGTCGTTGTTTGCAAATATTTTGATTGAATTTTTGCTCGCCGGAAATCGGTATTTTTTCGCAGCTTCAGGCGATATCCGGCATATCCTGATGGTTCTATCCGCATATTTGGCTTATTTGGGTATTGTCGAAGCGGGTTTGATGAAGCCCTATTGTCTGTATATCAATGAATTGCGCGCGAAAGGAAAAAAAATGAGGGAAGAAGAGGCGAGAGGCAAACTTCTTGTAGACTTGTCGCCCCAAGCCATTATTGTGCATGAAAAAGGAAAGATAGTTTTTGCAAATCCTGCGGCAGAAGGGTTGTGCGGCGCCAAATTTTTCTGCTCCAATCCCGGAAAAAGCATTTATGACTTTATCAGACCCGACTACCATTCTTTCGTGGCAAAGAGATTTCAGTCGCTGGCTTGCGGCATTATGGCATTGCCGTCATCTGAAATAAAACTCCTGAGAACTTGCGGAAAATGTATCGATGTGGAGGAAATGAGCATTCTTATAAAAGACAAGGGCAAGGATCTGATATATACGATTCTGAAGGATATCAGCGGAAGGAAATCGGCGCGGGAGAAAATACAGCACATCAGCACCTATGATGCGCTGACAGGTCTTCATAACGTGCTGTATTTTGAAAAACAGCTGCAGAAATTCAAGGGAAGAAGGGATTTCAACGGGGGCGTGATAAGAGCCGATATAAACGGGCTTAAGAAAATCAATGACGCATACGGACATTCCGTCGGTGATGAAATTATTCAGGCGACCGCGAATATCATTTCCAACGAGTTTCGGGATGAAGACATCGTGGCTCGAATCGGAGGGGATGAATTCTGCATACTGCTTCCGAATACAAACGGGAAAATGATTCTTGCGATTGCTGAAAGGATAAAATCGAAAGTCAACAGGATGAAAGCTGAGGGCTCGATCAGGTTTTCCGGTGTTTCAATCGGGATAGCATACGCCAAAAGCGGCAAGGATGTGGAAAGTGCGCTCAAGGCTGCTCGCCAAATGATGATTAAAAATAAAAAATTAAATGAAAAATCTGTCCGTTAAACAAAAAATAACGTTGCAAAGCAAGCTTGAGGAAATGGTGTCTGGAATGCCGTTTGCTGCGCTTGTTCTTGATGAAAAGAAAAGGATTCTTGTGGCAAACAAGGAAGCTTTAATGCTGCGCAAGTCTTCTTCCGGAAGTGCTTACTACAAAAAAATCGGAGAGTTTTTGATCTGCGAAAATTTGTCCGAGGAAGGGTGCGGAAAGGGAACAAGTTGTCCGCGATGTTCTGTTACAAAAGCAATGTCCGCATCCGATCAAAAGAAAAAAGTGGCAAAAAAAATTACCATGCGTCTTGAAAGGGGGAAGTCCGAAAAAAATATAATCGTATTTTCAATTTCAAACTTAATTCTCTTTAATCAGAAGTTTTTTTTCTTTTTTGCCGGCGGCGCAAAAGGGATTGAAAAGCGCGGCCATGGAACCGATCCGAGCAAAGACAGGTATAAATCCCTGTTTGATTCGATGAACGAGGGGTTTGCTCTTTGCGAGATAATATGCGACGAACACGGCGCTCCCTGCGACTATCGTTTCCTGGAAATAAACAAGGCCTACGAGCGTCTTACGGGACTTAAGGCTTACGATGTGGTGGGAAAAACAATGAAAGAAATATTTCCCAACGATGAAATGCCGACCTGGGTGGATATATATGGCAATGTGGCATTGACGGGAAAATCCGTGCGTTTTGAAAATTATAACCCGGTAACAAAGCGGTACTACGAAACATTCTCCTCGAGTCCCGGAAAGGGCAAATTCACAATTCTGTTTGTCGATACCAGTGAGAGAAAATTGGCCGAACAGAAAATTGAACATCTGGCATCCTTTCCCAAACTTGATCCGAATCCGATAATAGAAATAGACTTTTCTTTGAATCTTACATTTGCCAACAGGGCGGCAAGAAATGTGCTGCGCGGATTGTGTGGCGAACGCGGCCTTAATGAATTTCTGCCGAAAGACATAAATATCATCTTAAAACGTCTGCAGAAGAACAAAAAGAGGCCGATCTATCGCGAAATCGGAGTCGGAAGCGAATATTTTGCAGAGACCATCTATCTTACTCCCCAATACAACGTCGCAAGAATATATGCCGTGAACATCACAAGACATAAAATGGCCGAAGAGCGCATAATATATTCGAGCACGCATGATATGCTGACGGGAGTCTACAATAGGTATTATTTTGAAAGGGAACTTGAAAGATACAGGAAGCGCCGGTATTTCAACGGAGGCGTGATTATGGTCGATGTGAATGGCCTTAAAAAAGTTAACGACTGCTACGGTCATCTTGCGGGAGACAGGCTTATTCAAAAAACGGCAAATTTTTTGAATTCTCAATTCAGGGAAAAAGATCTGGTTGCAAGGTTTGGAGGAGATGAATTTTGCATATTGCTTCCAGGAATAAAAAAAGGAGAAGTGGAAACGGTCGTTCTTCGCCTTCAGGAAAAAGCGGGAGAAATATTGGTTGAAGGAATGGAAAAGTTAAAAATTGACATCGCTATCGGTGCGACATACGCTGTGCTGAGCAGCGATCTGGATGCTGCGATCCAAAAAGCGGACAAAGAAATGTACAAAAACAAAATAATTTCAAGGAAGTGATTGTATGAATTCTGTGATGAAAAAAACACGGACAAGAATGAGCAATAAATGATATGAATTATTTTTTATATTGTAATTTTGCAAATATCCGATAATGTTGGAAAATGTAATATAGGGAAATGTGTTGTTTTACAGCGAATTGAAAATGAGCGTTAATAAGAAACATAGCAGAGATAAAAATCATGAAAAAATTGTTCATAATGTTTTCCGTCACCATAATTGTATTTTCGATGATTTTTCTTTTGTTTAGATTTTTCCTGCAAAAGAACGATACGGCTTTTCCGGTGTTTCATGTTGCGCAAGATGCAGAAGTTAAGAAAGAGGAGAATTCTGATTTTGCTGCTCCTTTGGACAGGGCGGCCGAAAGAGTTACAAAAAAACCTTTTGGCATATTTATTTCCCCTGGCAGTTCGCCTGTCCAGCCGGAAAGATTTGCGGGATATCACACTGGGGCGGATTTTGAAGTTTTTCCCGAGGAACAGGATTCCGATGTTTTTGTGAGGGCTGTTTGTGAAGGCAGGCTGCTGTCAAAAAAGAGCGCCACGGGCTATGGCGGAGTCGCGGTTCAGGCATGCGAACTTGAAAATGATTCAATCACAGTTATATACGGTCATCTTGATCTGGGATCGGTGAATGCTAAGATCGGCGATAATATCCGCAAAGGAGACGTTCTCGGAAAGCTGGGAAGGGGTTACAGCGAACAAACTGACGGTGAAAGAAAACATCTTCATCTTGGTTTCCATAAAGGAAATTTGCTTGACATCTTGGGATATGTGGACTCTCAGGAGAAACTTTCGGATTGGATAGATTCTTGCCTGTACGTGTGCAAATAGTTTGTATAAATGGCGGAAGCCTGCAAATATATTAAATAAATCTCGTATTAAAGACTGGAGTTAATATAAATTTGCATGGCTGAATCGGTGATAGGGAGAGTCGACGATGATGAGTTAGCAGAATTCTCAGAAGCTTCGATATTTTTGGGGAATTAAAGCATAGGAGTAGCTAGGAAAAATGCTAAATTTTTAATATGGGCATCTTCATAAGGGCTTTTCCGCCAGGCTGGAACAGGCGGTCTTTGCATGTTAAGATAAGGCAAGACGAAAATTGCCCGGAAAAAATGGCATATCCAGGCGCTTCACTGGCGTAAAAGTTTTCGGGCCCGGAAAAACGTTTGCCATTGATACAGGATATTCCTTGACTGTAACTGAATTGAAATTATAATAAATTATAATAATATGTTGTCGTATATTATTTTTAATTTAAATCATAAATAAATGAAATCCATCAGGAAAAAATATTTTTGGATCATTCTGTTTTTGCTCGCAGCCGGCACGGGCTACTATTTATACAGCAGCGCGAATTCCGAAAGCAAAGAAGTTCGCTACGTTACGGCAAGGGCGCAAAAAGGCCCCATGGCAACATCGGTTTCCGCAAGCGGCAGTATTATTGTTGATCAGCTTGTCAATGTAGATCCTAGGATTTCAGGGACGGTTTACGGTTTGGCGGTGAGCGTAGGCGACAGCGTAAAAAAAGGACAACTGCTTTTTATGATAGATAATGATGAATTAAGCATAGACGCGGATAGAGCATATTCTTCATATCTGCAGGCGATGGCTTCTTTGGAGAACGCAAAAGCTAACAAAAAAGAAGCCAAGAATGTATATGAAGATTCTAATTCCGAGGAGAAAAAAATTACAAAAAAGAAACTTGATGCGGCAGAAATTTCCGTGGAAGTTGCGGAAAGAAACGTCAAAACGAGCTGGAAGGCCCATCAGAACGCGCTCAAAAATGCTTCTGAAACAAGAGCCGTTTCCACGATAGACGGAACCGTGATTGAGATAAACATTGAAAACGGAGACAGTCTTAATGATTCGTCTTCGGGAAACGGCGATAAGACACCGATAATCATAGGAGATCTGGGCACGGTGAAAGCCGAGGTACAGGTGAATGAGGTGGACATTTCGAATGTAAAAGTCGGGCAAACGGCTACTGTTGCCATTGATGCCATTGATGGCTTGAGTCTTACAGGAAAAGTGGAAAAAATAGATGCGCTTGGAACTACAAATTCGGGAGTTGTCACATATGGCATAGTTATATCCCTTGATTCGCTTGACGACAGAATAAGGCCGGGGATGAACGTGTCGGCTGAAATAATTACGAACTCCAAGGAAGACGCTGTTATCATTCCGAGCAGTGCCATAAAAACAAGAAACGGGAAAAACTATGTGCAGGTAATGAACGGCCAAATTCCGGAAGACCGCCAGATTGAAATCGGAATAACGAATAATACTAGAACTGAGATAGTAAGCGGCGTAAATGAAGGCGACAATATCGTTACACGGGCGGTGGATTCACACAAGTCTTCAAATGCAAATGATTCAGGCGATGAGAAATCTGATCTCCAAAAATCAAATGACAGGAACGGCCCCAGGGGATTTCCTGGCAGAGATATGATGATAAGGATGTAAAAAATAAGATGTGAAATTTATGATCGATTGCAGGAATCTGAGAAAAGTATACAAGAACGGAGATGTGGAAACCGTCGCGCTTGATGATGTTTCGTTCAATATTAAAAAGGGAGAATTTGTTTCTATTATAGGGCCGTCGGGTAGTGGAAAATCCACGCTTATGCATATTCTTGGCGAGCTTGATGTTCCGACAAGCGGGGAATATTTCTTGGACGGGCGGGAAGTTTCAAAACTGAATGATGACGAGCTTGCAGATCTTCGCAGAAAAAAAATAGGATTTGTGTTTCAGTCTTTTAATCTGCTTCCGCGCACAACAGTATTGAGAAACGTTATGCTTCCGCTGCTTTATTCCGGTGTGCCGAAAGAAAAGCGCATCGAGCGGGCAAAGAAGTGTCTGCTGTATGCAGGAATGGAAGAGGAAAAATTTTTCAATCTTTCCAATCAGCTTTCAGGCGGACAAATGCAGCGCGTCGCAATTGCAAGAGCATTAATTAATGATCCTTTAATCATACTTGCCGACGAGCCTACGGGAAACCTTGATACGAAAACAAGCCAGATAGTCATGAAAGCTTTTCAGGAGCTTAATGAGAAAGGTCATACGATAGTTATCATAACGCATGAAATGGATGTTGCGGATTATGCCAAAAGAATCATTCATATAAGAGACGGAAAAATCGAGAGGGACGTGGAGAATGTGCCGAACGACCATATCGTAAAATGAAAATAAATTTTAAAATTTTAAATTGCTGATAGCAGTTTTTAAATCGATGCTTGGAGATTTATTGAGAGAAACAATTTGGTCTCTTTCCACAAATAAAGTTAGATCTGGTCTTACTGTTTTGGGTATAATCATAGGTGTGGGGTCGGTAATTGCCATGGTCGCGATAGGACAAGGCTCCCAGGCTTCCATTTCGGAACAAATCCAGTCGATCGGATCGAATCTTATCATGATCCAGCCGGGAGCGCAGAGAAGCGGCGGGGTAAGATCAGTGGCAGGAAGCGCCAAGACGATAACATGGGAAGATGTAGAAGCCATTAAGAGTGAAGTGCAAAACATAGAAGCGGTAGCGCCTTCTGATAACGGACAATATCAAATTACAGCGAAAGGAACGAATACGCGCACCCAGACAATAGGAACGGTTCCTGAATATGTTTCGGTCAGGAATATCGAAATCGATTCCGGAAATTTTATTACGGAATATCATTCCAAAGTTCTGGCGAAAGTAGCAGTGCTCGGTCCAGACACGCGTGATGATTTATTCGGAGAAGGGGTCGATCCTGTAGGGCAGTCAATAAAGATAAATGGAATCAATTTTGAAGTGATCGGCGTTACCGAAGCGAAAGGCGGCAGCGGATTTAACAATTTCGATGATACAGTTTATATTCCAATCATGACTTCACAGCGCTATCTGACGGGGAACGACCATATCAGCTCCGTGAGTATTACCGCGAGCGATCAGAGTTTGATGGAATCTGTTCAAGAACAAATCACATCATTGCTGCTTGAAAGGCACGGGATAAAAAATGAGGACGAAGCTGATTTCAGGCTTATGAACCAGGCCGATATTATTGAAACAGCTTCGAACATTACGGGAACGCTTACGCTGTTACTTGCGTCCATTGCCGGCATTTCGCTTTTGGTTGGAGGGATAGGGATAATGAATATGATGCTTACGACAGTTACGGAACGCACGCGTGAGATAGGATTAAGAAAAGCCGTCGGTATAAAAAAAATATATATTAATCTGCAATTTTTGGCAGAATCGGTCGTGCTTACTTTTTTTGGCGGACTAATCGGAGTGGGGTTCGGATGGGTCGCTTCATTTTTTGTGTCGCATTTTTCAACGCTTGAGACGAAAATTTCTATTTCCTCAATATTGCTTGCTTTTGGAATTTCGGCGGCAGTAGGAATAATTTTTGGATTCTATCCGGCTCGCAAAGCCGCGGCAATGAGTCCGATTGATGCTTTGAAATATGAATAATAAGCGGGCAGGAGTAATTTGAAGAAAAAAACAAAGTAGTTTGGCTCTTGTTGACAGTGAAGTTGGAGTGAAGTATGCTTACTTATTGTTCCTTGATTATATAAAAAGGAGGTATTGCATGAGATATTATTTCATGTCTTGGATAGTTTTTAACGGACGCGCATGGTTTCTGACAGATCGTGAGGTTTTTTCAGAAAGAGGTCGGGAGATTTTCAAAGATTGTAGCCCTGAGTATGTGCTCGGACATGAAGCTATAAGGAAATACTTCAGACTTGAACCGGACGCTGGAGAAAAATATGCCAACACATTCTTTTGGCAGACGAAAAATTTCCCTTCCGAGATGGTGGAAAAACTTGCAGATTTCGACAAAAATTTCGGCAGAATTTTCAACGAATGTTTTTGGTATTACAACTATTATTACATACTTGAAAACCCTTACGCTCCCGAAGAATGGAGAGAAAGAGCGTGGCAAAAGCTTCTTGAGAATGAAAAAGGCGACTTCCTGTTTCATAATGTCATAGCGATCAAAGTGGATTATGACATGTCTGAAAAATGGAAGGAACGGGCATGGAGAGAAATGTTGAGACGCGGCATCAAAAGAGATTATACGCTGGAATATCTTCGAACAAATGCTCCGCAGCCCTGGTCCGAAAGAGCCAAAGCATTGCTGGAAAAACAGCTTAAAAAAGCCAGACGCAACGAGTCCGGCAAAAAACCCTCTTAGGAGGGTTTTCTTTTTTATGCTAGAATTTGTTTATAAGATCGATTATTACTGTGTTTTATGAAAGCGAAGGAAAACATGAAAAGATATGCGCCGCTGGCCGACAGCATGCGTTCCCAGAAGCTTGAGGAATTTTTCGGGCAGGAAAAATTGGTTGGAAAAGATTCTTTTCTTCGCAGGGCTATTGAAAGCGACAGCGTGCCGTCGCTTATTTTTTGGGGACCTCCCGGAAGCGGAAAGACGACTCTTGCTTCAATCATTGCAAATGAAACAGGCTCGGAATTCATCCAGCTCAGCGGAGTTGCAAGCGGCAAAAGAGATCTCATGTCTGTCGTGGAGCGCGCGAAAAAAATAAAAAAGGACGGGAAAAGAACCATTTTGTTTATTGATGAAATTCATCGCTGGAATAAGGCGCAGCAGGATGCGCTACTTCCTTATGTTGAGAACGGAACTGTCACGCTGATCGGAGCCACGACGGAAAATCCCAGTTTCGAAGTCATTTCTGCTCTTATATCGCGTTCGCGCATTCTGGTTTTGGAAAAACTGGAGCCGCGTGACATTGAAAAAATCCTTAGGCGCGCGCTTGAAGATAAGGTAAGAGGGCTTGGAAATGAGAAAATAAAAATTTCGGATAATGATATTTCGATCCTTTCAAAACTTGCAAACGGCGATGCGCGCATGGCGCTCAACACGCTGGAAGCGGCGGCGCAGCTGTCGGCTGAAATTTCGGCAAAGACCGGGCAAACGCGGATGATAGACTCCGAACTTATCAAGAAGGTTTTGCAAAAATCGCATCTTTACTATGACAAAACTGGTGAAGAACATTACAACATTATTTCCGCTCTTCACAAATCCATGCGCGGGGGAGATGCCAATGCCGCGCTGTACTGGCTTGCAAGGATGCTTGAGGGCGGAGAAGATCCAAAATATGTCGCAAGAAGGTTGCTGCGCTTTGCTTCTGAGGACGTGGGACTTGCCGACAATTTTGCGCTTGTTCTTGCGAATAATGTTTTCGATGCCTGCCATAAAATCGGCTATCCCGAATGCAGCGTGCATTTGGCGCAGCTTGCAATCTATCTTTCGAAAGCTCCCAAAAGCGTCAAAGCGTATTTTGCGTACGAAAAAGCTAAAAAAGACGTCGAAAAATTCGGAAATCTTCCGGTGCCGATGCATATACGCAACGCGCCGACAAAGCTCATGGAAAAACTTGGATACGGGAAAGGATACAAATACACCCCCTTGGAAGACTCAAGCGGCCAGCAATATTTGCCTGATGAACTTCGAAACAGAAGATACATATAGAACAAATAAGCCCTTTGGCAATTTTAAAATTGAAAAAAAAGAAAAATATTTTGCGTAATATAATCGCAATTGGCTCAATACTTTTGCAATAATTATTAATGTGCAAAAGGATGCCGAAAAGAATCAGAAGAATTTCAGAAAAAATTCTGATGGCAAGGAGAGCTGTGCTTTTTGCTTTTGTGCTGGTTGCGGTCGTGTCAGTTCTCACTCCCCATATTTTCAAGGGTCATGTCATCGGAAGCTTCTCGATTCCGGAAGATTATGAGCAATCTGTCATAATTTTTGTTGAAAGTGTCTTTATTTTTCTCATTTATCGCATATACCGAAGAAAAATAAACAGTCTATTCGCCGAACGCGAGCAAATAGAGAATGAATTGAAAAACAGCTACGAGCATATCGGCAGGATAAACAACGAGCGCAAGCTTTTGAAGGATTTCATGTCAATTTGTCAGGTATTTCCCGGCAAGGAAGTGGAAAAGGTTTCATACGCGAAGCTGCTTTCATATCTGTTCGTTTCGGTGGCCAAATCAAAAGAAGGACTGGTAAGGTTTATCGATATAAGATCCGGAAAAACCCTTAAAGAGCTGTACTATCCAAGCGGTGATTCCGGAGCGATGAATTTCAAGCTGTCTAATCTTGCGGTCGCCAACGGGAATTTGGAACATGCTACAAACAGAGAAGATATTAATGTTATCGAAAGCTATTATCAAGAATCTCCGATAAAGTGCGTCTTATGTTTCAAAAGCGGGCGCAATGAATATGACAAATCTCTTTTGCGGTTGCTTTTGACTCATATTCACCTGTTGTTTCTTGCTTCTTTTTCGCGTTCCGCTTTACGCTGAATGATTATCTCCGACAAGGAGCATAAATTTTATTAGCCGAAAGATGCTGGCCGCAATTTTTATTGCGGTTTTTTGTCATCATTATTATCCGGTGATATTATTAAGACAGACGCATAAAAAATAAATGATGTATTCTAAAAATCCTCTCTACAACATTTTCAGATATTCTTGGGAATATGCAGCTGGAATAAAAACGGCATACATTTTTGTTGTTGTGTTTTCCTTGATCGGAAACATCATCTGGCTCCTTCAGCCGGTTGTGATCGGGAGAATATTTAATGAGATACAATTCGCTACCGAAAAATCAAACCCGATCCTTTTTATCGCGTATAATGTCGGCCTTCTGATCGTACTGAGCATAATGGGGTGGATATTTAATTTTATCTCAAGAACAATTGAGAACAGAAACGCGTTTTTGATAAGGAAAAACTACAGGCAAACGATGTTTGAACGGACCATGGAACTGCCCGCGCGGTGGCACAAAGACCATCATTCCGGAGACACAATCGACAAGATTAACAAGGCAAGCGAAAATCTCTTCACATTTTCCAGCGAACTTTTTTTCATTATTCAAAATTTCACCGCTTTTGTCGTATCGATAATCATAATGGGATTGTATGACATAAATCCGGTTTTCATTGCACTTTTCACTGCGGCTGTTGCCGTATATGTGATATTGAAATTCGACAAAGCGTTGATAAGGCATTACAAAATTATTTTCAAGGGCGAAAATAATATCGCGGCCGGAATTTACGACTACATCAGCAACTACATAACAATAATTTCGCTGCGACTCAAAAAAAGCGCCGCAAAAGAAATTGAAAAACGGTCGATGGAGCCGTACAGGGTTTTTCTGAGAAGCTCAATTTTGAACGAATCGAAGTGGTTTACGTCAAGCATGATCATCGAGGTCATGACAGCAGCGGTTATTTTGCTTAATGTGTATGTGTCATATAAAAATCAGGGAGTCATAGTAATCGGAACGCTGTTCGTTCTTTATCAGTATCTTAACAATATCGGAAACGCATTCGATACTTTTGCCTGGAAATACAGCGAGACAGTGAGGCAAAACGAGGCTGTTATGGCCGCCGAAACGATAAATGAAGAATATGACAAGCTGCGGCTCGGGAGAAGATATTCGCTTCCAAGAAAATGGAAGACGATTCAGATTAAACAGCTCAATTTTTCCTACAGGCAGGAGATTGATTCAGATTTAAAAGTATATGCCGTAACCGATGCGTCATTGAGTTTTGAAAGAAATATGAAAATCGCGCTTATCGGTACGAGCGGCTCGGGGAAGAGCACTGTTCTTTCACTTTTGAGAGGATTGCACGAGCCGGACGACGCCAAAGTTTTTTGTGATGGGAAAAAACTGAAGCACGGACTTAAACATATCCACAATTATTGCACGCTGATTCCGCAGGAACCTGAAATATTCAACAATACAATTGAATATAATATAACAATGGGAGTTCATGTGAGCGAAGATGAAATCGAAAAAGCCGTAAAAATGTCCAGGCTTGACAAATTGATTTCACGGCTTGAAAAAGGTCTCAAAACAAACGTCATGGAAAGGGGAGTATCCTTAAGCGGCGGAGAAAAGCAGAGACTTGCGCTTGCCAGAGGGTTCCTTGCCGCGAAGGATAGCCAGTTTCTGCTTCTGGATGAACCGACGAGCAGTGTCGACATTGAAAACGAGGCGGAAATATATCGGAACATCTTTGAAAATTTCAAGGACAAAGTCGTCATTTCCGCAGTGCACGGGTTGCATCTTCTCAAAGAGTTCGATTACATCTATCTTTTTAAGAACAGCAGAATAGTTGCAGAGGGAACTTTCAATGATCTTCTTTCCGACGAAAATTTTCGCGTTCTTTGGAAAAATTACAGCAGAGAAAACAAGAAATAGTTTGTGTTTCTTTGCCACCATTATCAATTCCGTTAAGAGCTGATCAATCGAAAAATAAGAACGATCGGTCATGAGATATATTATTTAAGATTTAAAAATACTTGATGATATATCAATGGCTTGTCAGTTTCTTAGCGGGGGTTGATTTTTTACCCAAAAAGGTGTATAATAGATATATGGGATAAAGATAGGGTAGAAACGGGTGGTTGCCCGTTTTTGCTTTCAAAAACAAAAAAATGAGAAAAATCTCCAAAAAAAACAAAAAACTTCCCAAAAAAAGGTCTTCATGTTTGCGGAAACGCAGTAGCAAGCCGGTGAAAACTGCAATTGCGATGCCGCTCACGATGGGAAACCTCCGCAAAGATAGGAGCATAGTTTTGGTTCCCGTGCTACTGTTCATTTTTTCGATTACTGTCGCGGCAGCCTTTTTTCTTGTCAAAGGTTTTGGTGAAGAACCGATAGTTGTGGAAGAGGAAAAAAGGAACATAGCTTTCGAGATGGAAATAAAAAAAATGGTGAAAGGCTATCCGATCGGAAAAATGGCTCCGTATATAGCCATGCAGGATCCGCAGGTAGCCGCATTTTTGGTAAGCATTGCCAAGAAAGAAAGCAACTGGGGCAAGCGTAAGCCTGTACTCAACGGAAAAGACTGCTACAATTATTGGGGCTTTCGTATGAAAACTGAAAAAACGGGAAGCGGAGGACATTCGTGCTTCAACTCTCCAAGGGAGGCCGTCGAAACTGTGGCGGCCAGAATCAGCCAGATGATCAACGAAGAAAAGCTTGATACTCCGAATAAAATGGTTGTCTGGAAATGTGGCTACAAAGGATGTCAAGGCGATTCCAGCGAACAGAAATGGATAAGGGATATTACATACTATTACGACAAGCTGTCTGAGTATCTGTGAAAATTGAAAAATTTAAATACAGTGAGAAAAACTTAATAACAAAAACAAAAAAACAAAAAAATCCCCACACCAACCGAGAGTAATTCATCTTAATCTCTGTTGGCGTGGGGAAGAGTCAAAGATAAAAAAGACTCATAAAAACTACAAAGAGGGCTTCGCGCCCTCTTTTTCATTTATCGTTCTATTTGCAAAATATGAGCTTTTGTGTTGTATTATAGATAAAGGATTTTTCATTTGCAGCAGAGATAGGTTGTTGTTTAAAATTGTAATCAATATGAGCCAAATTTCAGGAGGGGAGATGTGGAATCAAAGGGTGTGTTTGAGATTCTAATTAAGACGCAGGATGAAACATATGTTTCCGCGACTCTCAGGAGTTGTGGCGGTAATGTCGAAATAGTAGTCAATTGCCCGGAACATTTTCACCAAGATAGTGAGGACAATGGCGATGAAAATTCAAATGATGCGCAACATGGAAGCAAGAAACATATCATGGAAATCATCAGTGAATCATTTTTGAATAGTGCAGTTTTTCATCGCCAGATAAGATCCCTCAATCACGGTGAGCACATCATAGGAGTTTCTTTTTCAACGTCGGAATTTAAGAAAGAGGAGTGGTTGAAACGGATTTGCTTTTCAGTGCACGTTAAACAACAGAAGAAGCGGGAAGAAGAGTTGGAGAAAAAGCTGAGGAAGCAAGGGAGGCGAGTGGCCTGATGAACGGTTGATTTGGTTATGAAATATCATTTCAAGTGGCCGATACCACAAAGTATCGGCCTTTTCTTTTTCCAAATCTGTTGCGTAAAGTGTTATATAAACTGTTATGTAACATGTTACATAACAGTTTGAGGCACGTATCGAGAAACTTACGGTTGCGAAAATTTTTCCATGTATACAGGTTCTTTTCTGCTACCATGCTACTTCATGTGGTTGTGTGAATAATTGGGTTTGCCTTTATTTTTGTTTGATAATATCTTGAAGTAAAGAAAAAATGGGTTTTTCATGGCACTTCAGTTTTTTGACATTCAAAAATTTATCCCGGGAGGAGGTTATATGACAATTATAACGGTCATAGTAATTGGTGTTGCTTGTTTTGCGGCAGGTTGGTTTTCACGAATAGCTTGGGCATGTTATAGTGCACCTCAGATCAGATGTATTTTTCGCAAAGAGGAAACGATTGAATTGGCCCCAGTCAAATTACAGGTATGGAAAGGTAAAATTTTCTTTAGAAGAGAAGATGGCACCACAGGCTCTATGGTCGTGAATAATTTGCATCAGCATAGGAAGTCTTTGACAGATGCGATCAAAAAAGGATATCACGTGCACGTAAGGATTTTGAGCGTCTGCCATTATGGTGACAAAATACCGATTTTCCACAAGTATATTGGGATAGCGGATCCCAATCATCTGTTTGCGGTATGAAAATAAGATTGTGACGGCGCTGAAGCATGCATGCGTCGCGGTTCCCACACATGGGAGCTGCGGCGCTTTTTCTTTTTGGATTTTACAAAATGTGCTATCATTGATTTCGTCATCGCAAAATAATCATTTAATCCATACTAAAATAGTATGCAAAACGTTCAAGAAGTGTTCAACAAAATCCGTGAGATGAAAAAAGAGCAGAAGGATCTGCGCGACATGTATAAGGACGCGCTCGTGCAGACTGACGAGTATGAAGAAATCGTGGAAAAGATTAAGGAATTGCGAGAAAAGAAGAAGGCGATCGAAACAAGGATACAGGCGCAATTGGGAAGGTCATATGAAAAACTGGAAGACTTGAAACTGGAAGTCGATTCGCAAAAAGAAATGCTGAATGATATTGCTATTTCAACACTCATGAAAGGAGAAACGGTTGTTGCCAAGGATGAATTTGACAATGTTTACGAACCGGTCTGGAAAGTGAATTTTAAGAAGACGAACTTGGGAAAAACCGTAGAATAGCTAGATTTTGGACTGAGCCAAACAATTATTTTTTGCTTGCCTTACATTCATGCATCACAAACCTGGTTTATGATGCATTCATGCGGAAGCCGCAAAAAACAATTGTTTGGCTCTTTATAATTTCTTGGCGCTTTTCTTGCTTATATAGTAATCTTTATTTATGAATAATTTTTGGCAAAAATTGGCAAAGAAGAAAAAGCCGTTCTTTGTGCTGGCTCCGATGCATGACGTTACCGACATCGCCACGAGGCAGATGCTTGTTAAGTATGGCAAACCGGATGTTCTTTTCACAGAATTTGTCGCTTGCGACGGATTGGTCAATAAAGACGCAAAGAAAATATTGATGAAAAATTTGAGGTTTCTCGAGGATGAACATCTTATTGTGGCGCAATTTTTCGGCGCAAGGCCGGAAAATTTTCGATATTGCGCGGAAGTCGCAAGAAAACTCGGTTTTGACGGGATCGACATCAACATGGGATGTCCTGACAAGAGCATCGTCGATCAGGGAGCGGGAGCGGCGCTTATGAAAAATCCCAAGCGGGCGAGGGAAATAATTCGGGCGGCAAAAAAAGGTGCGGGCGATCTGCCTGTTTCAGTAAAAACGAGGATCGGCTGGAGCGAAAATGAAATTGAGTCGTGGCTTGCCGAACTTTTGTCGGAAAAACCTGCAGCCATAATAGTTCACGGGCGCACAAAAAAACAATCATTTGCCGGCACGGCGGATTGGGACGCAATCAAGCGCGCGGTTGAGATTGCAAAAGGCAGCGGAGTTGTGATAATCGGCAACGGTGATATAAAAAGCCGCAAAGACGGAGTGCGAAAAGCGAAAGAATCGGGAGTGGATGGGATTATGGTAGGAAGGGGAGTTTTGGGAAATCCCTGGTTTTTCAACCACAAGGTTAAAATTGAAAATGTTCCCGTTGCAGAACGTCTTGAAGCAATGATTGAGCATGCCAGATTGTTTGAAAAATTTTTAAAGGGCACAAAAAATTACAACGTGATTAAAAAACATTATGCAGTCTACGCAAGCGGTTTTGATGGGGCAAAAGGTTTGAGAACAGAATTGATGGGAACCAAAAGCGCAAAGCAAGCGTGGCATGTCGTCAAGATATTTTTAAGGAAAAATAGGGTATAATGTAGATGGATATCTGGTTATAAGTTGTTGATTGCAGGTTTTTATTTTCCGGGACTTACGAATGAAGATCAGGCCTGCTACTAATATCATTTGTTATCAATAAATATGAGGCCTGTCATCCATTGGTTTTTATCGACACTGGCGGTGATGATTGCCGCGTATATCCTGCCTGATGAAGCGATTTTTGTGCAGAGCTTTTTTGTGGCGCTCGTTGTGGCGGTGGTGCTCGGATTTTTGAACACAATAATCAAGCCTATCTTGATAATTCTTACGCTACCGATAGAAATAGTCACTCTAGGTTTATTCACATTTGTAATAAACGCTTTTCTTGTGATGGTGACCAGCGCAATCGTTCCGGGATTTCATATAACAAATTTTTGGTGGGCTCTTGCTTTCAGTCTTGTTCTTTGGCTGATCAATACGGTTCTCCACCATTTCGAACCTTCAAAAAAACGTCACAACCGCGAACATATATAATATAATTTCGCGATTTTACATGTTTACAAACTTTGGCCGTTAAGCACAAAAAATAATCGGCATACACAATAATGCGCATTAAAAAAATAAAAAGAAGTAGAATAATCAAATGCGTGTTGGTATTTTGCCTTTTTTGTTTTGCAAATATTTCTCAAGCCGCGCCAAGTATCAGTGCAGTAAATGGAACGATATCACATGGAAATTCTGTGATGATTTCAGGAATAGAATTTGGCACGAAAACTACCGCATTGCCCAATCTTTGGGATACAGTTGAAAACCAGTATTCGGGACTATCTAATGATGCGAAAATTCCAGTCGGTTCCGACTATCCGTGGGAAGGTAATATATATAACGCTACTAAATATAATTCCATTAGAAGCGAACAGAGGGGTAAATCATCTGCTAATTATCATAGTTCAGGCGGAGTAAATGCAATGAGCACGCATTATGTTCCGGGGGCGAACTATTTATATATTTCGTGGTGGTGGAAAGCTGATGCAAACGTTTTTGTTAGCGATCAGCTTCCTTGTAGCTTTGATGATAGCACTGATAGCATAACGGTTGCAAACCATGAATATGTTGAAGATAATCCTGTCATGTTTTTTGCCGGAGGAGAATTGCCTGTCAACATAAATCCTGGCGATACGTATTATGTCAAAAATCCGACTGCCGATACCTTTCAAATATATGCTCCGTGGACCGATAAAGCTACCTTTAGTTTTGGTTCAAACGGAATTGGAACAAACTATGTGGCTACTAGAAATCATAGCTCGAAGTTTTTAAGGGTTTCAGATCATTCAGACATAGTCAACAAAACTTTCTCATGGACACAACAACAGGCATATGTTTATGATAATCCGAATGTATTCGGAAACGTATGGAGGGAAAATAATCCAGCGATAAACGTATGGCATTTTTTTGAAGCAATATTTGATAGTGTTAATCGTACCTACACATTGCTTGTTGATGGAGTTGCTATGTATGATGTGATAGATTGGGCGGGCGCGGATCTTGTTTTCAATGAAATTTGGGCGATAGGATGGCATACTGGTGGTGTATATTCTCCAACTTTAGTTAAAACATGGATGGACGATATATATGTTGATAACACTCCTTCACGCGTTGTTATCGGCAATGCTCCAACGTATTCAACATGTAATCATTTGGAAGTTCAGCCTGCGACTGCTTGGAACTCAAACGGACAGTCAATTACAATAAGTTTAAATCAGGGGTCATTTCCAGATGGTTCAACTGCTTATCTATATGTTGTTGATTCGGATGGAACAGCAAATGAAACTGGACACCCGATAACTTTTGGAAACTCGGGAAGCGAAGATGCAATCGCACCTGCCGTGCCAAGCGGATTGGCCGTTAATTAAAATTCTGGACACCAATTTTTCAGAAAATGCAAAATTTTCATAATTATGCGGCCATCTGTAAAATGAAAATCTTATAAGACTGGTTTCTAAAATTTTTCAAAACATATAAATGGTGTTTTTAAATAGAGACCTCTATAGAGGCCTCTATGCTACGTAACAAGATAAGCAATGTCATTCTCCTGCTTGCTTGCAATGCTTTGCATGGCAAAGGAAGCAAAGCGACAGAAAAGCGGGAATCCGAAAGAGATGTTTTTCTGGGCTTCAGCTTAATGGCCGGAATGACAACAAGATGTTATTTTTCTTTCTCGATTTTATTAAGCAAGTCCTTGACTTTCTGCAAGCTGTCCCAGTCGTGGATGGAAATAGGTAGAATCTTTTTGGAAATTTTTTCAAGTCTTTTGATTTTTTTCTTAACATCTTCAGGCAAAACATTGTCTGTTTTGCTCAAAAAAACATATTCCGACTTGCTAAGTAGATTTTTGTTATACTTGCCCAATTCTTTTCTGATAAGTTTGTAGTCTTTTGCGGGATTTTCCGATTCGGCTGAAATAAAATGAAAAAGTATTTTTGTGCGCTCGATGTGTTTTAGGAATTTTATGCCAAGTCCTTTTCCGGCGGATGCGCCTTCGATGAGTCCGGGAATGTCCGCAAGGATAAGCCCGCAGTGAACGCCGAGGTTAGGTTCAAGCGTGGTGAATTGATAATTGGCCACCTTTGCGCTGGCATTGGTGATTTCATTGAGAAGGCTTGATTTTCCTACGTTCGGAAGGCCCACGAACCCAACGTCGGCAATAAGTTTAAGTTCCAGACGTATATTAAGATGCTGGCCCTCTTTTCCTTCTTCAAATTGTTTCGGAGTGGTGTTTCTCGAGGAGCGGAACAAAAAATTGCCTCTGCCGCCGCGTCCTCCTTTCGCAACTGTCAATTGTTGTCCGACTTTGGTAATTTCGGGACTTATCCCGGTATCGAGGTTATGAATTACGGTTCCGATCGGAACTTTCACCACAAGATCTTTTCCGTCCGGTCCGTCGCAAAATTGTCCTTTGCCGTCGCGTCCGTTTTCGGCAAAAATTTGCTTTTTATAGCGAAATTGTCCAAGCGCGTTAAGATCTGAAACGCCCTGAAAAATGACATCGCCGCCTTTTCCGCCATTCCCGCCAGCGGGGCCGAGACTCATGAGGTTCTTGTTAAAAGCAACGCATCCCTTTCCGCCGTTTCCCGCAGACACTTCAATTTTTATATCATCTATCAGCATGTGTTTGTTCTGTTAAAGCATTTTTATATTACAACCAAAATATTATAATATAAAAATAAGAAGATGTAAAGATTATAATAAAAAATTTTGAATTATGAATTTTGATCTCGGATCAAGCTTGAATGATTGAATGTTTAAAAAATAAAACATTAAAAATTTATTCAAAATTCAAAATTTGAAATTATCCGGTGTTTGCTTATCTTAACGGGCATGCTAAAATAAAAATATGAATAACGCGCAGAAAAACATCATGTTTGCTGTTGTGTGGGCGCTTGTCCTGCCTGTTTTCGCTTTGTCTCAGATTTCCTTTTGGAACGCCGGCGCTTTTGCTGCTGATGGAGATTCAGCGGGAGATGAAGAAAAAGAAAAGAAGGAAGAAATAGAAGATACGGAAGACAGCATCAAGGATCTTGAGAAGAAACTTGAAAAAGAGCAAAAGGAACTGCAGGAAAAACAGAGTGTTTTGGGACAACTTCAGAGCGCGGTTTCTTCGACGCAGTCCGCTATAAACAAGACGCAGGCCGCGATAAAGGACGCTGAAGAAACTATTTCACGCAAAGAGGAGGAAATTAAAAACTTGAACGAGCAAATAGAGCTTAAGAAAGCGATGCTGAAGAGTTTTCTCCAGCAGATATATTACATCAAGAGCCAGCCGGTTATTAGTATAGTTTTGGCGGGGGAAAATTTTAGGGATGTTTTTTCCAATGCTGATAATCTCATGACGCTTGAGGATAAGATAATGAATATTTCGCAAGATATTGCCGAGACAAAAAATCAGGTGGAGCGCGACAAGATCGAGCTAGCCGAAACGAAAAAACAACATGAAGAAATACTTGACGAGAAGGTTGGGCAGAAGAAAGATTTAGTTGTCCAGCAGGTAAACGTGCAGGAGGAAGTTGAAGAACAAGAAGCGACAGTCAGTGAATTGCAGGAGAAACTCGCGGAATTACAGGCTGACCTGAGCATATTGACCGGAAAATCTTTTAACGCGAAGGATATAAAGGAAGCGGTAGAATTCGCCAGCAAAAATACCGGAGTTCCGAAGGGTGTTCTTTACGGGTTTCTGAAGATGGAAACGAACCTGGGAGCCAATACGGGACAATGTACGTATAAAGAAGTTGAAAAAGTGGCAGTGGCAAGATACAAAAAATACGGATCAAAATATAAAAAATCAATTAAGCTTCTCTACAAGAGAATGGATATTTTCTATGATTTGGTTGACGATTTGGGTTATAGCAAGAACAAAAAAGTTTCATGTTCTCCAAGCAGCTATATCGGGCAGGGAGGAGCAATGGGAGTTGCGCAGTTCATGTCTGATGTGTGGAAAGGCTATTCTTCGCGGATAGCGGCAAAAACAGGGCACAAAACTCCCGATCCATGGGATCTCACGGACGGCGTTACGGCGATGGCGATAAAATTAAGAGATGCTGGCGCGACTTCGGACAGCAAATCGGCCATAAAAAAAGCTTCCATCAACTACCTCGGAGCTTTCAATGAAAACTATTACAACGGAATCGTATACTGGTCCAAGAACTACAAGAAGCTTTTCGATTGAGAGAATAGACGCGAAATAAATCTGTATAGGTAATAAAATACTGACCATACGTGAACATGTTGATATGCTATATAAAAACATTAATTGTGATTTACATGGCTAATTTATTGCGAAAGTTTCTTAGGACTTGCCTAATCATTAAAACAGTGCCAATATAAAATTTAGTTGATATAAATGTTTATTTCATTGTCGTTTGTCAGTAGGTGCTATTAGCTTCTACTATTTTTATGTAACATCATTCTTAATATGAAAAATAGATATTACGTAACAACAGCAATTGACTATGTGAACGCCAAACCGCATGTCGGGCATGCCGTGGAAAAAATCCAGGCCGATGTTCTGGCGCGTTGGCATCGTGACGTCTTGAAAGATGACACATATTTTTTGACGGGTTCCGATGACAACAGTCTTAAGAATGTGCAAAGCGCGAAAAAAGCGGGGAAATCGACGGAAGAATTCATTGATGAAAACGCCAAGAGCTTTCAGGGGCTTAAGGGTATGCTCAACCTTTCGTACAATCAGTTCATAAGAACCGCGAAAAAGGAGCATTTTGCCGGAGCGCAGAAATTATGGTCGTCTTTCAAGAAAGAAGATATTTATAAAAAAAATTACAAAGGTCTTTATTGTGTTGGATGCGAGGAGTTCAAGATGGAAAAAGATCTTGTTGACGGAAAATGCCCCGACCATCTTACGGAATGCGAAGTTGTCGAAGAAGAAAATTATTTTTTCAAGTTGTCAAACTATCAGAAAAAACTCGAAGAGTTGATTGAGAGCGACACTTTGAAAATTGTGCCGGAATACAGAAAAAATGAAGTGTTGAGCTTTATCAGGCAGGGTCTTGAAGATTTTTCGATTTCAAGAAGCGTGAAACGTGCGGAAAATTGGGGTGTTCCGGTTCCGGGTGACGAGGGCCAGATCATGTATGTCTGGGTGGATGCGCTTTCGAATTATATCACCGCGCTTGGCTATGAGAATGAAGGAGATCTTTATAAGAAATATTGGCTGGAGAATGAAAATAGGGTGCATGTGATTGGAAAAGGGATATTGAGGTTCCATGCGATCTATTGGCCCGCCATGCTGCTTTCGGCGGGAGTTTCCGTTCCGACCCAAATTCTTTCGCATGAATATCTCACGATAAACAATCAGAAGATATCCAAAACTTTGGGAAATATTATCAATCCGGAAGAAGTTGTGGAAAAATTCGGAATTGACGGCGCACGTTATGTGCTTCTCACGTCACTGCCATCGTCCAAAGACGGAGATATCACGTGGGAGAGGATGACGGAAAAATATAATGCTGACCTGGCGAACGGATTGGGAAATCTGACCTCGCGAGTCATAAAACTTTCCCAAAATTTGGAATTTCAAATTCCCGATGTAAAACCTGATGGAAAAATTTCCGAATATTTGGAAAATTTTGAAATAGACAGGGCTCTTGAATATGTTTGGATGTTTGTTCGCAAGGCCAATAAATATATCGAAGACAATAAGCCGTGGGAACTCAAAAAGGCTGATGAAAATAGGTTCAAGGAGGTAATGGAAAAGCTGAACTCCGATCTTTATATCATATCCCAACTTTTGGTTCCGTTTCTTCCCGAAACTGCTGAAAAGATCAAGAAAGCGCTTGAAACAAAAAAGACGGAGCCATTGTTCCAGAGGATAAGATAATCTCTCATGGCCCGGGGCCAACCCTCAATTCCGCGGTATCGGAATAATAGCAAATGCGACTTGTAATATATTTTGATATAAGTAATAGTGGGGGCAAGAAATATATTATGAAAATAGCGCTTAGTGGAAACGTCCATGTTATCCCTGAGATAATGGACGTGCAAGAGAGATTAATTTTTTTGAAACATAAAGTCGTTCCCGCTTTTAAATATGTTGATCAAGTGATCGAGAGCGATGAACACAGGAAAAAGAACGATAGAAGTTTGTTTCTCCGTAAAATAAGAAACTGTGATGCCATTCTGGTTCTGAACAATCTCGAAAAACAGGGAAGGAAAAATTATATAAGCGGGTGTTCTTTTTTGGAAATGGGATTTGCGCATGCGCTCGGAAAAAAAATTTTCCTTTTGGATGGCATTCCGAATGTTTCATATAAAGAGGAAATTTTGGCAATGAAGCCCATAGTGCTGAACGGCAATCTTGAAAGAATAGGAAATCCATAAAATATTATCAAAGCTTTTGGTATAATTGAAGACGTATCATGTATCATGCGGATGTATTTTGTGTGAATACATTCAGGTATTTGGTACGCCATCTTGATGCATGTCACAGTATTTCGATTCTCACGCACATGTCAATTTTTCCGCGTTCAAAGGCGATGGAGAAGACATTTTGAAACAATGCCTTGAAGAAGGCGTTTTTGTCGTTAATGTCGGATCGCAGTACTCTACCAGCAAACGCGCTGTCGAATATGCCAATAAATTTAAAACCGGGGTATGGGCGGCGGTCGGAACACATCCTGTTCATCTCAACAAAGGAAGTTTTTCGTATCGTGATCCGGAAGAAGAAATCAGTGAAGTCGAAATAAAGACAAACGGCGAAGAATTTGAACGTGAAAAATACCTCGAGCTTGCGAATGATGCGAAAGTTGTGGCGATCGGTGAGGTG
Organism: Candidatus Moranbacteria bacterium UBA1362; assembly: GCA_002306085.1. GTDB lineage: Bacteria > Patescibacteriota > Minisyncoccia > Moranbacterales > GWC2-37-73 > UBA1362. Next base: position 28,073 of record DBRS01000014.1, on the reverse strand, counting down.
GGATTGGATTATCATCACTTTGAGGAAGGAATTGATACTGATCCTCTCAAAGAAAAACAAAAAGAAATTCTGAAGAAATTTATAGACTTAGCCAATGAAGTGCAAAAACCTTTGATTATTCATTGTTGGGATGCGTATGATGATCTTCTGGAAATTTTGCAAAACAATGTGGCAGACAAAAAAGGAATCGTCCACAGTTTCGTTGGAAGCTATAAAACCGCCAACAAGTTTATAGAACTCGGATATAAAATCGGGCTCAACGGAATTATTACCTACGGAGAAAGCTATGATCGTCTTATCAAAGAAATAGGTCTTGAAAATATTGTCATTGAGACTGATTGCCCGTATCTTACTCCGCGGCCGCTTGAAAAATCGAAACGCAACGAGCCGGTTTTTGTGAAATTTGTGGCGCAAAAGATTGCCGATGTGAAAGGAATTTCCATTGAAGAAGTGGCGGAAAAAACCACACAAAACGGGAAAGAGGTGTTTGGAATAAAATAATTTACTGGTATTTGGCAATAATTTGGATATTTATATCATACGGCATGAAAAGTTTTACACACTTGCACGCACTGCGCGCAAGTGTGTAATTTTATTCTTCTAAAAACTTTTTTATGTGCATAAAGCGCGGCACATAATATGTGCATAATTGCTTTGAAGTTAAAAAACGTATAGGTATCATGTGTTCAAAAACCAGGGCTTTGTTTAAATTTTTTGGTATTGACTTTACTTGACTTTTGTAAGATAATAAGAACCAAGGGTATTTTTTAGGAGAGTGACTGCGCTGCGCTGTTTTTTTATTGCACTGTCGCAGAAAACCTCGATGAAGAAAGGGCCCGGGTATATAAAAATATTAAAATGCAGATGAAAGAAGAATCTAAAAAAGATTCCTGGTCCGCTGTGGGGTTTGCCTGGGAACTCGGATATTCAATCGCGATACCGTTGGTAATTTTTACGCTTGGAGGAAGGCTTTTGGATAAGAAATTTGGAACATCTCCATGGCTTCTGCTTATCGGCCTGTTTCTTTCGATAATTGTTACTTTTTATATTGTTTATAAAAAGTTAATGGACATTATAAGAAGCGAAGAAAGAATGGAAAAACCGAAGATAAAAAATAATTTTATTCAAAGATATATAAGTGCTTGCCTGACTGCCATTAGACAGGTTTCTAAATAAAAGACGCTTTATGACAATATCATTAGCACCGGAACCGCTTTTTCACATAGGAAATTTTATTGTCACCAATACTTTGATCGTGACGCTTGCTTTGAGCGCGATAATAATAGCCGCCTCTTTCGCCATGCGTTCGCGCCTGCAACTGGTTCCGAAAGGCTTTCAGAATGTTTTTGAATATGTCATTGAAGCGGTTCTGGGTCTTGTTGACAGCGTTACTCAGAACAGGGAACAGTCGAAGAAATTTTTTCCGATCGTGATGACGATCTTTCTTTTTGTAATTTTGTCCAATTGGGTGGAACTTATTCCGGGGCTGGGAACAGTGGGAGTTTATGGCGAGCATCACGGAGAGAATGTGCTGATTCCATTTTTGAGAAGCTCGTCCGCCGATCTCAACGTGACTTTGGCAATCGCTCTTATCTCGGTTTTTACAATCCAATTTATGGGAATTGCAGCGATTGGTGCGGCAAAATATGCCGGCAAATTTTTCGTGAGTCCCTTTCATAAACCGTATTTCATCGGAACCTTTGTGGGAATTTTGGAACTTATCAGCGAGATTGCAAAAATTATTTCGTTTTCCTTCCGTCTTTTCGGAAATATTTTCGCGGGCGAAGTGCTGCTCATTGTGATGCTGAATCTGGTTCCGTATTTTGTGCCGCTGCCGTTTTTGTTTTTGGAACTGTTTGTGGGATTCGTGCAGGCACTGGTTTTTGCGATGCTGACGTTGGTGTTTTTGAAAATGGCGGTGACGGAAACATCTCATTAGATTGCTAAATGGCTAAATTGCTAAATTGCCAAAACAATTTAACAATTTAACTATTTAACCATTTAAATTGCACGCGTTATTTATGCTCCCCAAAGACGGAGAAAGCATAACTGGCGTGAGCAAAATAAAACAATGGATGCGGAAGCAATGAAATCACTCGGAGCCGCCCTTGCCATCGGACTCGGAGCAATCGGGCCTGGCATCGGCATCGGACTTTTGGCTTCAAAAGCAATGGAGTCAATCGGGCGCAATCCGGAAGCAACTTCAAAAGTGCAAACAGCCATGATTTTGGCGATCGCTTTTACCGAAGCTATCGCGATTTATGCGTTGGTTGTGGCGCTTATTATTAAGTTTGTTTAAAAGTTTTCGGTTTTTGGTTAGCGGTTCACAGCATCTGTCTGTGAACCATAAACTAACAACTGATAACTAATTAAATATATGGAGCTATTACATAATCTTGGAATCGATTGGAGACTTCTCCTGGCGCAGATCGTTAATTTTCTTGTGCTGCTTTTTGTGCTGTACAAGTTCGCCTACGGACCGGTGCTGAAGCTTTTAAACGAAAGAACAGAAAAGATTGAAAAGGGATTAAAAGATGCGGAAGAAGCGCAGAAAAAATTAACGGAAATTGAAAAAAAAGAAAAAGATGTTTTGACGGAAGCAAGAAAACAGGCTCAGGAAATTGTGGCAAAGGCCGAAGGTATGGCAGCGAAGAACAAGGAAGAAATCATTGCTAATGCGAAAGCTCAGAGTGAAAAAATTCTTGCGGATGCCGAAAAGAAACTTGAACTAGAGAGAACGCAGATGATGCAGGATGTTAAGAAGCAAGTAGCAAACCTTGTTGCTATGGCGGCCGAAAAAGTTATTGAAGAAAAAATTGATGATAAAAAGGACAAAGAATTAATTGAGAAAGCGATAAAATAATGAGAGCGACAATAACGCAATACGCGAAAACATTGTTGGAACTTACGGAAAACAAGACTGAAAAAGAAATCAGCGGTGTTGTTTTGCGTTTTGCCGAAAACTTGAAAAAGGAAAGTGAACTCAAAAATGCCGGAAAAGTAATTGAAAAATTCACGGAATTATACAACAAGAAACACGGAATTGTCGAAGCAACGATAGTGACAAGACGCAAGATGCAAGATGCGGAATACAAGGAAGTAGAAAGTTTTGTCAAAAATAAATATTCGGCGAAAGAAGTTGTTTTGAAAAATGTTGTCGATGAAAATATCAGAGGCGGAATCGTGATAAGAGTTGGTGATGAAATTTTGGACGCAAGCGTGACAACGCAGTTAAAAAGATTGAAAAAAGAATTGATAAAGTAGTTTTTTGAAATTAAAATTCAGAATTAATTTTCCTTTTTGGTAAAAAGTTACAAAAGAAAATCGCGCCTGATGAAGGCACCGGGCAAGCGCTTCGCTCCAAGATAAAATTTTTTAACGCTCATCATTCGCGCTTTGCCTACGTACTTCATATGGCGCAAATAAAATGCGAAAGGCAGAAATGCAGGCTCATGAGTCAGTGGACAGAGACCAATGAACAAGAAATCTTCTTGATCATTGATCCTTGGTCATTGAACGTTGGCTGAGAACAGTATATTCGAAAACCAGGAAAAAGAAAAACCACCGTCCGGCAATGCGGAAAGGTGGCGGATGCTGCCATGTTTCATGCCGAACAGATCATCAGCACTGCTGCGATAACCGAACCAGCATTAAACATAAAATAAGGGGCTCCGATGGGGTGTATGATTTCCACCAAAGGAAAATTGGGCGCGTAGTTGATTAGTGAAACGCAGGCATAATATGAAACTATGCCGCAAATTGCGCCGATCGATAACGATGCGGTTACCAAGTAAAATATCAGCATATAAACCTCCAAGTTTGTAATGTGCTCCCAACCTTTAATTATACTCCAAATTGATATAAAAGTCAAGTCCAGTAAATTGCTAAATTGTTTGATGGCTAAATTGCTCTTGATTGAGCCAAAAAACAATTTAACAATATAACAATGTAACAATATATTTATGAACAAGGATTTTATCGTAGATCAGCTGAAGAAACAGATTGAAAACTTCAAGACAGAAGTGCAGGCGGAAAAAGTCGGCAAAGTTGTCGAAGTCGGCGACGGCATTGCCAGAATTTCAGGACTTTCCGATATCATGGCTTCCGAAATGGTGGAATTTCCCAATGGTGAAATAGGCGTGGCGCTTAACCTCGAAGAGGATCGGGTGGGAGCGATGGTTTTGGGAAGCTATACCGATATCAAGGAAGGTGATGAAGTGAAAACTACCGGGAAAATTCTTTCGATTCCGGTTTCAGACGCGATGATCGGAAGAGTTATTAATCCGCTCGGAACACCGGTTGACGGCAAGGGAGATATCAAGGCTGAAAAATATTATCCTGTGGAAAAAATCGCTCCCGGAGTTATTACCAGAAAATCTGTGAATCAGCCGGTGCAGACGGGTATCAAAGCGATTGACGCGATGATTCCGATCGGACGCGGACAGCGCGAACTTATTATCGGCGACCGCCAGACAGGAAAGACCGCAATCGCGATTGATACTATCATCAATCAGAAGGAGCAGAACATGAAATGCATCTATGTCGCGGTGGGCCAGAAGGAGTCAAAAATCGCAAGGATTGTGGGCGAGCTTGAAAAACGCGGCGCGATGGAATATACGACTGTCGTTGTGGCCGGAGCATCGGACAGTGCTGCGCTTTCATACATCGCTCCATATTCCGGATGCGCTCTCGGCGAATATTTCATGGACAAGGGCGAAGACGTTCTGGTAATCTATGACGATCTTTCAAGGCATGCCTGGGCATATCGCCAGATTTCATTGATTCTGCGCCGTCCGCCGGGCCGCGAAGCATATCCCGGAGATGTTTTCTATCTGCATTCAAGACTTCTGGAAAGAAGCGCAAAAATGAATGACGAATTCGGCGGAGGATCGCTTACCGCGCTTCCGATTATTGAAACACAGGCGGGAGATGTTTCCGCTTACATTCCTACAAATGTCATTTCGATTACGGACGGTCAGATTTTCTTGGAATCGGATCTTTTCTACAAAGGTGTCCGTCCCGCGCTTAATGTCGGTATTTCGGTTTCACGCGTAGGATCAAGCGCGCAGATTAAGGCGATGAAAAAAGTTGCAGGAAAACTCCGCTTGGATCTGGCGCAGTTTCGCGAACTCGAAGCGTTTGCGCAATTCGGATCCGATCTTGATGAAAAAACCAGAGCTCAAATTGAAAGAGGGCAGCGCACCATAGAAATAATAAAGCAGGGGCAATACGAACCGATGCCGGTTGAACATCAGGTTGCAATTCTCTATGCGCTGACAAACGGATTTTTGGATGACGTTGAAGTTGCGAAAATAAAGCAGTGGGAAAACGATTTTCATAAGTATCTGGACACGCAGGCGAAGAACGTCATCGAGCTGATCGGAGAGAAAAAAGACCTTACAGACGATGTTGTGGAGGCACTGGAGAAGGCGATTAAAGAGTATAAGGAAACCTACGAGTAATAATAAGTAACAAGAGACAAGTGACAAGTAACTTGGAATTTCCTTGTAACATGTCACGTGCCACATGTCACCAAAGTGCCAAGCGGTAAAGATATCAGAAGACGCATAAAGTCTATCAATAGCACCAGAAAGATTACTCGAGCGATGGAGATGGTTAGCGCTGCAAAAATGAGGCGCGCCGTTTCGAGCGTCATTGCGATCCGCCCATATGCGCACAGCGCCTGGAGCGTGCTGACAAATCTTGCACGTGCCTTTGAAACTTCGCAAGATCACGGGCTTTTGGAAGTCAGGGAAGTGAAAAATGTTTTGATGATTGTCGTTGCTTCCGACAGAGGTCTGTGCGGTTCATTTAACACGCAAATTTTCAAAAAAATTCGTGAAGAAATTTTGCATCCGGAAAAATTGAAAATAAACCGTATCGCCGGCAAAAAAATCCTGTCTCCCGTAAGAGACGAGGATGTGAGAATTGATTTTATCACGGTCGGCAAGAAGGGAGAAGGAATGGTGCGTAAATTGAAAAAAGAAATTGTTGCGGCGTTTGCCGATGGTGTGCAATTCATGACTGTCGCTGACATCAAGCCAATTTCAAAAATTGTCATCGATGAATATTTGGCAAAAAAATACGACAAGGTAGTCATAATTTATACAGACTACGTTTCGACCGTTGTACAGAAGACCCGTATCCGCCAAATTCTTCCGATTTCAAAAATAGACATTGAAAAGCAGATTGCCGAAATGGATGTTGTCGCCGAGGAATATGGTCTTAAAAAACCTATGCAGGAATATAAAGTTGAGCCGGGACCAGAAGAAGTCTTGCAGTTTATCATTCCACGCCTCATTGAAATGCAGGTTTTTCATGCGATTTTGGAATCAAAGGCTTCGGAAGAGAGCGCAAGAATGATGGCGATGAGGAATGCGAGCGATGCAGCGCTGGAAATGTCTGAAGATTTGACGCTCACATACAATCAGATAAGGCAGGGAAAGATTACGCAGGAAATTGCAGAGATCAGCGCGGGAAGAGCGGCATTGGAATGAATTCCGACTAAAATATAGTTCAAACATTGATATAATAATAATTTTTTGAATCTTTGCTAAAAATGAGTTAGCATCCAACTGAAGATTATCAAATGAAACAATATTTAAAATTAGTCATTAAAGAATTAAAAATTATAAGCCGATAATTTAAAATAACTAATAATTCAATGATTAAAGTATATGAAAAACATTGGTAAAATCAGTCAGATCATCGGTCCTGTCGTTGATGTCGAGTTTACGGAAAAGCTTCCGGAAATTTATAGTTCCCTGGAAGTCAAGCTGAATGATAAGGAAAAGCTTGTGCTTGAAGCTCACCAGCACACCGGCTCGAATAAAGTTCGCGCGGTTGCCATGGGCTCAACCGACGGGCTTCGTCGCGGAATGGAGGTCATTGACACGGGCGCGCCTATCAATGTTCCGGTCGGACAGGAAACACTCGGACGCATGTTCAATCTTTTGGGTGATGCGATTGACGGCAAAAAGAATGTTGCCGCAAAACAAACTTTGCCGATACACAGAGATGCTCCGAAATTTTCGAAGCTCGCGACCGAGGCCGAAATTTTCGAAACAGGAATCAAGGTTATAGACCTTATCTGTCCGTTTGTGAAAGGTGGAAAAGTCGGACTCTTCGGGGGCGCCGGAGTTGGAAAGACCGTTGTGATTCAGGAACTTATCCGCAACATCGCTCAGGAGCACGGAGGATTTTCTGTTTTTGCCGGAGTCGGCGAAAGAACCCGTGAAGGAAACGACCTTTATCATGAAATGAAAGAGTCCGGAGTTTTGGACAAAACGACATTGGTGTTCGGTCAGATGAATGAACCGCCGGGCGCGCGCCAGCGCGTTGCGCTTTCGGCTCTTACCATGGCCGAATATTTCCGCGACAAAGAAAACAAGGACGTGCTTTTGTTCATCGACAACATTTTCCGTTTCACGCAGGCCGGATCGGAAGTGTCGGCACTTTTGGGACGTATTCCTTCAGCCGTGGGATATCAGCCGACGCTTGCCGAGGAAATGGGAAAACTTCAGGAAAGAATCACATCGACGAAAAACGGTTCGATCACATCGGTGCAGGCTGTTTATGTTCCCGCTGACGACCTCACGGATCCGGCGCCGGCGACAACGTTCGGGCATCTCGATTCGACAGTCGTGCTTTCAAGAGGTTTGTCCGAGCTTGGAATATATCCTGCGGTGGATCCGCTGGATTCGAGCTCGACGATTTTGGATCCGAATATAGTCGGACAGGAGCACTATGACACGGCGCGCGGAGTGCAGAAAGTTTTGCAGCGATACAAGGATCTTCAGGACATCATCGCGATTCTCGGAATGGAAGAATTGTCGGACGAAGATAAAGTGACTGTAGCGCGTGCAAGAAAAATTCAGAGATTTCTTTCACAGCCGTTTTTTGTCGCTGAACAATTCACCGGAACTCCTGGCAAATATGTGAAACTTTCGGACACGATCAAGGGATTCAAAGCTATATTGGAAGGCAAATATGACGACGTTGCGGAACAGGATTTCTATATGAAAGGTGGTATTGATGAGGTTAGGAAATAAGTTTAATGATAAATGACGAATTTCCAATGGCAAATCAAATCCAAATGATTAAATGTCAAATTTGAACTTTGGATTTTGAGCTTGAATTGTCACTAGTCATTGGAATTTTGTCATTATAAAGTTATCTTTTATGTCTACTCAGAAAATAAAATTTAAGATAGTTACTCCTGAGCGAAGCGTGTTTGAACAGGAAATAGACCAGGCGACGCTTCCTGTTTCCGACGGGGAAGTTACGATTTTACCGAACCATCGCAGTTATATTGCGGCGCTTAAGGCCGGGGAAATAGTCCTTAAAGACGGGGGAGAAGAAATTTCGCTTGTGACTTCGGGAGGATTCATTGAATTCAACGATAATGCGCTTGTTGTGCTTGCGGATACTGCGGAACATGCGGAAGAAATCGACATGCAACGTGCGGAAGAAGCAAGGAAGCGGGCTGAAGAGCTCAAGAAGCAGAAGGTTACAATGGATGAGATGGAATATGCGAAAGTTGCTGCAGCCATAGAGAAGCATGCTGCAAGAATCAGAGTGGCTAGAAAACGCCGCGCAAAACATGGGATAAAGATAGATTAATCTCGCAAACTACGAATTCATAATTCATTACGAATTTACATATGAAAATTCCCTTTAAATTTAAAGATATACATTCATGCGAAGCTGTCGTTCTTTGTTGCATCGATTTTCGTTTTTGGCGAGAAACGTTTGAATTTGTTCAAAAGGAATTAAGTTTGAATTCATTTGATTTTCCGTCACTGCCGGGAAGCGCGAAGGCGATTAATGAAAGCGATGGGAATGACCTGGCAATGTCCTGTATTGACGTTCCGGTGAATTTACATCATGCCAAAAAAATAGTTATTGTGAACCATCAGGATTGCGGAGCATATGGAGGCAGCAGGCAATTTAAAGAAGATGGTGATGCAGAACAAAGATTTCACGAAAAAGAATTGAAAAAAGCGAAAGAAAAGATTTTGGCGAAATATCCGGACAGAGAAGTTGTTTTGGTTTATGCGAGATTAGTCGACGGAAATGAAAATATTGAGTTTATTGTGTTGTGAATGTTTAATATTATTATAAATTCTTGTTGTTATAAGACCGGAAATTTCATTCCGGTTTTAGTTATTTTGCATGAGCTGCAAAATCATGTGATCGCATAAATTTGCAGCATAAGATTCTTCGCAAATTTTAAAACCCGTCAAAACGGGTTTTAAAATTCGGATCGGAAGCGGATTTATTTTACTTTCTCGACTAATTTCTGAAATACTGCCGGATTTTCCACGGCCATTTGCGAAAGTACCTTGCGGTCGATTTCAATGCTCTTTGTTCTGAGCAAGGCTACAAACTTACTATAGGTGAGATCAAGCGTGCGCAGTGCATTATTCAGCCGCAAAATCCAAAGAGAGCGGTTTGTGCGTTTCTTGGCTCTTCTGTCCCTGTGGGCGTATTTTCCAGCCTTGAGGATTGCTTCCTTGGCTGCTTTATAATTTTTGCTGCGGTGCCAGCGATATCCCTTTGCCATTTTCAGGGTGTTTTTTCTTCTTTTTGAAGCGACTACGCCTCGTTTTACTCGTGTCATATTGATAGTTTTCGAATCGACTCTGATTTATTCGCGAATAATCTAATGCATTCGGGAAAATTCGGGACGCGATTCGTGTAGATTAGTGATTTATGTGCTTATTTTCCGATCACATACGGTAGCGCATCAATAACGTTCTTTTCGTCGGCTCTGAAAAGTCTCTGGTCTTTCTTCTTCTCTCTGCCTACTTTTCCGCTTTCTTTGGAATTATAATGATTTTGTCCGGTGCCTCTTCTTATAGCTTTCTTGTTTTTCGTTATCTTTACTTTTTTTGCAACGGACTTCGGTGTTTTCATCTTAGGCATCTTTTTGTTGAATTATGAATTTCAAATTTTGATTGAATTTTAAATGTTTCAAAATTTAATCATTAAAAATTAGAAATTGATTCAAATTTAAAATTAAAAATTATTATTCCTAGGAAATTGGTACGATTATCACATTAAATCCTCCAGGAAATCTTTTTATAGGCTCTTCTATTTTGTATGGAACGGATATCGATGAAATAAAATTCTGCAAATTTGTTCTTGCCAGATCCTGGTGTGCTTTTTCTCTTCCTCTCAGCATTATGTCTATTTTGACCTTATCTCCTTGTTTCAGAAATTTTTCAGCCTGCGATCTTTTGAAATCGAGATCGTGCGTGTCGGTTCTGAGCCCCAGTCTTATTCCTTTCATTTCAATCTTTTTTTGCTTGGCTTTTGCCAGCCTCATCTGCTTGGATTGCTGATAGAGATACTTTCCATAGCCCATGATGCGGCATACGGGAGGAATTGCTTTTGGGGAAACTTCTACCAGATCAAGCATGTGTTCCCGCGCGGTAGCAAGCGCTTCCTGTATCGGCATCTTTCCAAGTTGTTTTCCTTGTTCATCAATGACAAGCACATAGGGAGTCCGGATCGCTTCATTTGTTCTTAGTGGCGCCGGACCGGTTGGTTGTTTTGGTTTGAAACGAAATCTCTTTCTTATGGCTTTAGTGAACCATGACTAGTTTTCCTAAGGAATGTAGTCAGGTTGCTTTAGTATTTAAAATTTTTTCAGTGGAGTTGATGGGAATCGCACCCATGTCCAAAATTGACAATCCAAAATATTCTACAAGCTTGTTTTATTTCCCTCCGAAAAAATCGGAGATCGGCGCATGCGGTATGAAATAAACAAAACCCGACATGCGCAGTTTCCGGAAGAATTTCACTTGATGCAGCCGGAAAACCGCATCAAACTATCCTCATGATTGACACCGGAGATTGCTTATGAGAAATCGGCAGTCCGATGGCTAAAGCTGTTAAATTAAGCTAAAGCTGGAGCAAAAGCAAATCCTCTTGCGAAAACCGCTTTTGCTTTTGATATGAAGTTTGCACTTATATCTTTGCCGAAAGTTTGGCGACATTACGGCAATGGTCGGCTTGCATATTTTGAAAAGTACAACCTGTCGAAACTAAACAACCCCAGCTAAAAATTCAAAATTTTGAATTTTTAGCTGGAATTTTTAATTTCAAATTTTGAATTCCAAAACTTAAATTTCAGGCATTCCTGAGTTTTCGGTCTATGTAGCGTTTTGCTTCCTTTTTTGCAATATCTTGGCGCTTGTCAAAAGCCTTTTTACCACGTCCTATGGCGAATTCCAATTTGATAAGTCGTCTTTTAGTATACACACGAACTGGCACCAATGTCAAGCCTTTTATGTGCATTTTTCCCGCCAAAGAATTTATCTCGGACTTGTGAACAAGCAGTTTTCGTGATCTGGTTGGATCGTATTTTTCGGAGCTTCCGGCGAATTTATAGGGAGAAATACTGGCATTTGTTAAGTACAACTCTCCGCCATGCATTGTAACAAAGCTTCCCTTGAGGCTCATGTGCCCCATTTTAGCCGATTTTACTTCTGCTCCTGTCAGCATTAAACCAGCCTCATAACGATCAAGAAGCTCATAATCAAAACTCGCCCTTTTGTTGGTAGCCAGCACATTCATATCTTTAGTCTATCAGCAAAGCAAACTAAATCAAGCATTTAATGGAACAAATTTAAATATTATGCTATAATTATTTCATATTAATCAGATTATTTGCTCAAAATAATATGGAAAACAAAAAAAGAACAGTTTTAATCGCGGAGGACGAGGAAGATCTTCGCGAAATGTATACGCAGGCTCTCTCAGGTCAGGGATTTGAGGTTTTACAGGCGATAAATGGAAATGAGGCAATAGAATGGCTAGAAAGAAGAGGGAAGGAAATAGATATGGTTCTTTTGGATATCGTTATGCCGGCACTCGATGGATTGGAAACGCTTGAAAAGATAAAAAAGAATGAAAGTCTCAAGAACATTCCTATCATTGTTTTCACCAATCTTAACAATGAGGAAGACAAGCAGCAAGCATTTGCGTTGGGCGCCAACGGATATTTTGTGAAGTCTCAACATACTCCAGCCGAGCTTGTGGCAAAAATCAAACAATTTTTTTCTGAAAAAGAATCGGGAACCGGAAAAAAAATTGTTTAACAAATGCTCAATCTCTCTGGATAAAAAAGCGCTTTTCAGGGCGCTTTTTTGACTTAAACACAAAAGAGAGTTAAATTGTAGTATAAACCTATGAATGCTGAAAAAAACCCAAAAAAGGAGCTTCTTGCGCGTGATTTTGCCAAAAACTCGACCAACAGATCGAAAAATCAGTTTGGTAAAAAAATAGAATTGCTTGCGCCTGCGGGAAGCATCGAAAAGCTCAAATATGCCATTGAATATGGTGCGGACGCCGTTTATGCCGGAATCCCTAGTGTTTCGATGCGTGCACGCGTAAATTCTTTTTCGGAGGAATCGCTGCTTGAGGCTTCCAAATATATTCATGCGCATGGAAAAAAATTTTATGTAGCGGTGAATATTTATGCTCATAACTACCATCTTCCGCAAATCGAAAAACATCTTAGGTTTATAAAAAAACTAAAAGCGGATGCTGTCATCGTGAGCGATCCCGGTATAATAGGACTTGTGAAAAAAATCCTACTAGGAATTGACATTCATCTCAGCACGCAGGCTAACACGACAAACTGGATGGCTGCCAAGTTTTGGCATAAAGTTGGAGTGAAAAGAATTATCCTTGCAAGAGAAGTGACACTTGAAGACATTAAAATTATCCGCAAAAAAGTGCCAAAACTGGAACTTGAGTATTTTGTGCATGGGGCGATGTGCATGAGTTATTCCGGACGCTGCATTTTGAGCAAATGGATGAGTGGAAAGAGTGCAAATGAAGGGGATTGTACCCAGCCATGCCGATGGGCATACGCGAAGGTGATTGAAAAGAAAAGCGGAGAAATTGTCGAGCTCGAGGAAGATTCACACGGAACATATTTTTTTAACAGTAAAGATTTGAATTTAATCGAACATCTTGAGGAGCTCAAAAACGCGGGAGTTACATCCTTCAAAATAGAAGGACGCAGCAAAAGCTCATATTATGTCGCTTGCGTGACGCGTGCCTACAGGAAAGTTATTGATGTGATCGAATCGAAAAAAAACTCTGCGGAGGTAAAGAATGCCGTGAATCGGGGGCGAGAAGAGCTGAACAAACTTGCGAATCGAGGGTATACGAAAGGATTTTTATTTGGAAATGAAGCCGGTCAAAATTTATCAGGGCAGCAGTCGAATGATGAATATCAATTTGTGGGAGAAGTTGTCGAATTGGACGGAAAAGAATTGAAAGTGAAAGTTCACAATGCGCTCAGAAAAGATGACAAACTGGAAGTGATAGCAAAAAATAGGAATATTCCAATAAAAATCGTGGGGATATATAATGAAGACAGAAAAGAAGTTGAATCCGCTCATGGCGGACACGATAGTTTTTACTATATTGTGATAGATAGAAAAGGAATTGAACCGCTTTCGCTTATCAGAAAAATTCAACAATAATTAATTTATAAGACGCAATGAATATCAAAGAAATATACAGACTTGCAATAAATCTCGGAATCAAAAATGATTTTCGCAGCAAAAAAAGAATTACTGACTATCTGAAAAGACAAAAAGAGAGATACGAAAAATTGCCGAAAGACCGAAAAGAATCTTTCGACGTCGAGCGCTTTGTCAATCCGTATTCTGACACAAGAATTCATTTCGATAGCGAAAGGAGAAGCGTCAAAAAATTGATGGCCGGGATCGATATCGATACCGCCGAAATCATGCTGGCGGAGGAATTGGATATAGAAACTGTTATCGCACATCATCCAATCGGAATGGGTCTTTCTGGTCTTGATGATGTGATGCACATGCAGGCCGATGTGCTGGAGCAGCATGGGGTGCCTATAAATGTTGCGGAAAGCCTTATGAAAGTCAGAATCAGCGAAGTGAGCCGGGGAATAAATGCTGAGAATCATTACAAAACAGTGGATGCCGCAAAATTGATGAATGTAGATTTGATCAACGTGCACACTCCTGCGGACAATATGGTTGCTAAGTTCATCAAAAACAAGGTGGAGAAAAACAAACCTGAATATGTGGGAGATATTATTAAGCTGCTTTTGGAAATACCAGAATACAGAGAAGCCGCAAAAAAAGGATTTGGCCCCATGATATTTTCCGGAGCGGAGGACAACAGGGCCGGAAAGATTGCGCTTACCGAGATAACCGGAGGAACCTCGGGAAGCCCGAAACTTTTTGAAAAATTATCTCAGGCCGGAGTAGGTACGATAATAGGTATGCATATGGGAGAGGAAGGCAGGAAAGAGGCGGAAAAAGCCCATCTGAATGTGGTAATCGCGGGGCACATTTCATCGGATTCTTTGGGGATGAACTTGTTTTTGGACGAACTGGAAAAAAGAGGGGTGGAAATAGTGCCTTGCTCCGGACTTATAAGAATAAGCAGAGTAAAAAATAAATAAAAATGATATGAAATTTGAGAAAATGACATTAAAAAACGGGGTGAGGCTGATTACTGTGCCCATGCAGGGGACGGAGACCGCGACTTTGGTCGTGATGGTCGGTGTGGGATCGCGCTATGAGAAAGGAGATGAAGCTGGGGTTTCGCATTTCATCGAACACATGCTTTTCAAGGGCACCAAAAAAAGGCCGACGTCGCTTTCAATTACGGAAGAGCTGGATGCTTTTGGCGGAGAATACAACGCTTTTACGGCAAAAGACAGAACCGAATATCATGTGAAAGTTGATTCAAGGCACATTCACGACGCTTTTGACATAATTTCTGACATGGTTCTGAATTCAAAGCTTGAGGCGAAAGAAATAGAAAAGGAAAGAGGAACCATCATTCAGGAAATAAATATGTATGAAGATACTCCGCAAAGGAATATCTGGGATGTTTTTGAAAATTTCATATACGATGGGAATACGCTTGGAAGAGACATAGTGGGATCCAAAAAAACTGTGGCGAGTCTTCAAAGAAAGAATTTTGTTGATTATATGAAAAAGCATTACACGGCGGACAGAACCATTGTGTGTGTTGCGGGAAAATTCGACAAGAAAAAAATAATTTCGGAAACGGAGAAATATTTTGGAAGTCTGCAAAAAGGCAAAGGATTGCAGTTTGAAAAAATTGTTGAAAAGCAGAGCAAGCCTGCAATAAAGATCAAATTCAAAAAGACGGATCAGACGCATGTGGTCATTGGCAATCGCGCTTATCATCACAATCATAAGGATCGTTACGTCTTGGCGACACTCGGCGTGATTCTTGGAGGAAATATGAGTAGCCGTTTGTTCACTGAAGTGCGCGAGCGGAGAGGATTGGCATATCACGTCAAGGCCGGAGCCGATGCATATCAAGATTGTGGATATTTTGCGACATACGCGGGAATTGATCATGGGAAACTTGAGGATGTTTTGAAAGTGATTCTTGGCGAATACAAAAAAATCGCAAGTGAAAAAGTGAGCGAAAAAGAATTGCAAAAAGCCAAAGATTTCATGAAGGGAAGAGCCGTGATGAATCTTGAAGCTTCCGACGAAGTTGCCATGTTTTTTGTAGAACAGGAATTTAACGGAGAGAAGCTTCACAATATCCAAGATTCTTTGAATAAAATAGATGCTGTGACTTCGCAAGATATTTTGAGGGTCGCAAAAGATATTTTCAAAAAGGAGAAACTGAATTGCGCGGTCATAGGCCCACACAGATATGACAAAAAACTTTATGAAATATTAAAATCCGGACTTTGATTTTACATAGACTTGAGTTTGCAACCCGAATTGTAAAGTTGGCAAGTAGAAAAAACACGTTTTATCCTTTCAGAAAAGGAGAAAGAAAGAACGGTAAAATTTAATTAAAAAGTTTGTTTGATAATTGTAATTCGTAATTTTATTTAGATGGACAAGCAAATAAGCATAGCAACAAACGTTGCCATACGTGTGATACTTGTTCTGTTGGGGCTGTGGTTTTTGTATTTAGTGAGAGATATCGTGGCTCTGTTTCTTCTTTCTGTAATTCTTACTGCAACTCTTGATCCCGCAATCGATTGGATGGCGAAGAGAAAAATACCACGACCTTTCGGTGTCTTCATTATATATGTTGCCATTGTTCTTTTCGTGGTGCTCCTTATTTCTTTTCTCATTCCGCCTTTAGTGAGCCAGTTCAAAGATTTTGCTGAAAAGCTTCCGGTTTACAGCGGAGCGCTTGCCGATACATTCACGGGAATAGAAAGATATGCCAATTCTTATGGTATCCAGTTTCAAAGTGGAGAATTTTTGCAAAATGCCATCAGTAATTTCTTCCAATCTTCAGGACAAGTATTTTCAACAACCGCCAGCGTGTTTTCCTTCTTCATATCGCTGCTTGTCATTTTTGCGCTGACTTTTTATATGTCCGTCAAAGAAGATGGCATGAATAGTTTTCTTGTCTCGCTTACCCCCAAAGCTCACAAGGATCACGTCGTAATCGTTGCCAACAGGATAAAAAAGAAAATAGGCAGATGGCTGGGAGGACAACTCCTTCTTATGCTTATAATATTTGCTCTTGATTTTATCGCACTTTCAATTTTCAGAGTGCCATATGCTCTCATTCTTGCACTGTTTGCCGGGCTTTTGGAGATAGTACCGTATCTTGGACCAATTATATCCGTGGCGCTGGCTTCGATTGTCGGTTTTTTTATTTCACCCGTTACGGGACTTATCATATTAGGAATTCTCACTGTCATTCAGCAACTTGAAAGTCATGTCATTGCGCCGCAGCTTATGAAAAAGGTCGTAGGGCTGAATCCGGTTGTTGTTATTCTAGCGTTGCTTATAGGAGCGAAACTCGGAGGGACGCTAGGGGCAATTCTGGCAATACCACTTGCCACATCAGCCGGAGTGCTTATTTCGGATTTGTTTTATAAAAATACCGAAGAAGAAAGAGAGATTTGAGTATTTTAAATCTGAGCCATAAAAATGAATCACGAACTTTCCAAAAATATTCTGGCAACAATCATATATTATGACTGTTTTGATTATCCGCTCACAGCTTTTGAAATATGGAAACATATGATAAGGAGCGATTATTATGACACGCCCAATCATTCTTCAAACTTCAAACTAAGGGATGTTGTTATCAGTCTTGAGGAAAAATCGCTCAATCAGTACGTGAATAATTTTAACGGATTTTATTTTCTGAGAGGAAAAAAGTATTTGGTCAAAAAGCGCATTGCCGGCAACAAAAATTCGCTGAGAAAATTTAGAAAACTCATTTCTGTCGCAAAGTGGCTCAGATTCGTGCCTTTTGTAAGGATGGTTGCAGTTACAGGCGCGGTTGCCATGAAAAATTCAAAACCGGCGAGCGATCTCGATCTTCTCATTGCTCTCAGACATGAAAAGATATGGACGGGCAGAACTATTGTCACGCTTCTTTTGCATTTGCTTGGAAAAAGAAGGTATGGCTTGAAAATTGCTGACCGGGCGTGTCTCAATCATTTTATTACCGATGAATCATTGGAGGTTGTGACGAAAGATCTGTATTCGGCAAGCGAATATATGTTTATTTTTCCGCTTTTTGGTTGGGAAATTTTCAGAAAGTTCCAATTGAAAAACGGTTGGATAAGTCGAATGAAACCGACTTTTGGCATATCGGAAATACCGCCGCTCAAGCTCGTGCCGGATTTGCGTTTGGCAAAAGCGATTAGGAATATCGGGGAGGCGCTGATTGGTTGGGAATGGGTTGAAGCTGTTCTCAGAAAAGCGGAAAAGAAACGCATATCTAAAAATCCCAAAACCCATCAGGAAGGCAGCCTGATTTGCGCTGATGACGGAGCTTTGGTCTTTTTGCCGAGTCCGCGCGGCCCTCTGATTTTTGAAAAATTCAAAAAGAAAGTTGAAGAATTATTTTAGCCATATAATGGCTAAAATAAGGGAAAATTCATATTTCTTTCTTGACTTTAAGGTTCCGTTTTGGTAAGTTTTAAATTGTATTGTTTTAATAATATTTCTCAAAAACAATCATGAAAGTGATAGCCGCGATTCAGGTAGTGGTTTCAATTCTACTAATAATCTCAATTCTGCTTCAGAACAGGGGGAGCGGCCTTGGAGGTGCTTTCGGAGGAGATTTTGGAGGCTATTACACAAAGCGCGGAATGGAAAAATTTCTTTTCTATGCGTCTGTTTCTCTTGGTGTGCTTTTTATGGTACTTGCGGTCATCAGCATGATGTTGGCCTAAATTCCAAATCTTTATATTTATAAAATCATATTCGTATATATCAAGACGATAAAATTGAATATCCTCCGGCGAGAAATTGGCGCTTGATCGGCAAATGTCTGAATTTTCGGGATAAGCTTTTGATAACTTTCTTGCTTTTAGCCATCGGTGCGTCTGCTGTCTATTTGGGAGGATACCACTATCTGCAAATCACAGAAGCTATTCCCAAAAAAGGGGGCGAATATATTGAAGGTATTGTGGGTCAGCCTCTTTATGTCAATCCGCTTCTTTCCCAGACGAGCGAAGTGGATTCGAATATTTCCCAGCTTGTTTACAGTGGACTCTTCAAATATGACAGAGACGGAAACGTTGTTCAGGATCTTGCTGAAAGCTATTCTATCTCGGAAGATAAAAAAGAGTATACGATAAATGTGAGAAAAGATGCCAAATGGCACGATGGCCAAAGCGTGACAGCCCAGGATGTTTTGTTTACTTTCAATCTGATACAAGATCCTTCATACAAAAGTTTGCTTTTGCGCCAGAGCTTTACGGGTGTCAGTTTTCGTTTGATCGACGATTATACCGTAGTGTTTTCCTTGAAAAATCCCTACATAGGTTTTCTGGATAATCTGACAGTAGGAATACTTCCAAAACATATTTGGGAAAATATCGCTCCTGAACGGTTTTCTCTTGCGGAATATAATCTGCAGCCGATTGGTTGCGGACCTTATTTTTTTTCCGATTTCCAGAAGGATGCCGAAGGCAACATTCTCACTTACAAACTTGCTGCTTTTAAAGACTACCACGGGTCTGTTCCTTTTATCTCGAAAATAACTTTCAATTTTTATCCCGAAAATAATCTGCTGATCGAGGCATATAACAAAAAAGAAGTAATGGGAATGGCAAGTATTACACCGGGAAACTTAAAGGATCTCAAAAATGTAAAGAGCACAAGGATAAACGAACTTTTGATTCCACGATATTTTTCAGTCTTTTTTAATCAAACAAAAAGTGTGCCTCTTGCGTACGATGAAGTGCGAAAAGCTCTCAATCTGAGTATAGACAGAGAAGAGATTATTGAAACAGTCATGTATGGCAAAGGGACGGCTCTTGCGTCTCCCTTTCTTCCCAATATGAATGGCTACGTTGATTCGGGCACCCTTTCTCCAAACCTAGATGAAGCCGGAAAGCTGCTAGAAGATGCTGGTTGGAAAATGGATCAAAATGAAAATGTTAGAAAAAAAGATGATGAAATTCTGCAATTTGAACTTGTAACTGCCAATTATCCCGAGCTCGTAAGCACTGCCGAACTTCTCAAGCAGCAATGGGAAAAGATCGGCGCACGCGCTGAGATAAAAGTTTTGTCGGCTTCCGATCTCGATCAGAATTATATAAGGACGAGAGAATACGACAGTCTTTTGTTTGGTCAGGCGATCAGTTTTAACGGCGATTTGTACTCGTTCTGGCATTCTAGTCAAAAGCACGATCCGGGACTCAATCTTTCCCTGTTTGACAACAAGGATGCTGATGAAATCCTGGAGAGTGCAAGGCAAGAAGCGGATGAGTCTAAACGCGCCGAAGCATATAGGAAATTCCAGGAAATTTTGGCGCAGGAAGTGCCTGCCGTGTTTCTCTATTCGCGTCATTATCTTTATCCTACAAGCACGAAAGTCCACGGAATTGAAATAAAAAATGTAAACTCGTCACATCAGAGATTCGTGGATGTCTGCAATTGGTATTTGAAAACCAAACGTGTTTTCAAATAGTTTCTGGCTTCAGGCTGATAATTTTGAAAACACAATCAATATTCGGCATTGATCAGTAAATAAAAAAGCTAAGCTCTCAAAAGCTTAGCTTTTTTGCGCGCATTTTTCAGTTTCCAGGAACGATGACGTCAAATTTTTCGTTTTTTCTGTAGGCTTTTGGTCCGTAGTCGCTGCAATAATTCTCGATATTTTCCATGAAATACGGTTTTTTACTTTCCTGAATTTTTCCGACAATAAAATATGTAAGACTCAGCATCAGAGCAAAACTTGCTTCGGCAGGAAGACTAATTTCCCATCTGTGCTGTGGAAGTCCGAAATATTCATTTTTGCAACCCGCGGAAATCACGAGTTCTTTTTCTGAAGGAACTACGAATTTTGCGTGTCGTGCGTATCCTTCGGAAAATGCTCTTAGTGAAAGGTGCGGACCGAATAATTCGCTTTTTTTGATATCCAACATCGGACAAATGTTGAGAAATCCGTCCGGAAGCACGAAAGCATAGCTTTCATAGGAATTGAAATTATCGGGAAACGTAAAATTTAAAATCACATCTTTTATTTTTTGCGGATCCTCTTTTGTGGACGAAAGTATCATTCCGAGATATGTCGATACATTGTAGGTGTAAGGTTCTGCAACCTTTCTGTACGAAATAACTTTATCGGCGATTTTGGCGGCCGATGAGGCCGCGCTGCAAGTAAGAAGCAGCGTAGAAAGCCCAGCTTTCTTTGCTTCTTCTATTTCCCATACCGAATCTTTTTCACCCGAAGCGGATATTATTATCGCATGTTTAATAAAACCGCTGCTGATCACTTCCTTAAAGGATTTCAGAAGATTTCTGAAATTGCTTTCATTTGCAAAAACAGCAGCGCGATTGGAAAAAAGGATTGTTCCGGTGTTGTAGGCATTACCGCTTCCAACCACAAAAGGAAGGGGATATTCTTCAAGATTAAGCTGCGGAGGTTTGTTTTCTGAAAAAAAATCAAGGGCGCGCAGAACGCTTTCATTCAATGTTACGAGTTCTTTTTTCATAAGGTTGTTTTCAATAAAAAATAATATTATACATGAATAATAGCATAAAAATATGCAGAAAGCATGCTTGACTATTTTTCAAAATATTGCGTAAACAAGCTTCCGATATCCGTGTTTATTTTGTATACTTAAATAAGCTTCTCTAGCTGATTATTTGGATGTTGGTTTCTCAGTTGTCCGGATTGGCGCTATAGAAATTTAAAAGGTTAATTCATAAAACTTAAATTCATATGTATTCAATCATTTTGTGCGGCGGATCGGGAACGCGCCTTTGGCCGCTTTCCAGAAAAAATTTTCCAAAGCAATTTCTGAAACTATACAGCGACAATTCGCTCCTTCAGGAAACATTCCTTCGCATGAAGGATGTGGTGCCGTCCGAAAATGTCTATTTCGTCACGAACGAAGAAAATTATTTCAACGTTCTCAATCAGATCAAAGAAATATATCCCGATTTTTCTCCGAGCCAGGTTCTCAAGGAGCCGGCAAGCCTGAATACCATGCCAGCGATAGTCCTTGCCGCAAAATACCTTTGTGACAAGATCGGTATCGATGAGACGGCTCCGATCATCATGAGCCCTTCTGATCACTATATCGGCGACAAAAAAACGTATGTCGAGCTTGCCAAGAAAGCGCTTACAACAGTTGGTGACAACATTGGAACGATCGGTATCACTCCGACAATGGCTCACACGGGTCTCGGATATATAAAGAAGGGCGACAAGAGCAGCGATTATTGCAAAGTCTCTGCGTTCAAGGAAAAACCGGACTTGAAAACTGCTGAGGAATTTTTTCAGTCCGGACAATATTTGTGGAATGCCGGAATGTATCTTTTCAGCATAAAAACCCTTTGCAGTGAGCTTGAGAAACACGCGTCTGAATTCCATGCTTCTTTTGGAAAAAGCTTTGAAGCTTTCTTGGATGGTTTCAAAAATTTGCCGGCAATCTCCATCGACTATGCCATTTCGGAAAAATCGGACAATATAATCATGTTCGAAGGGGATTTCGGCTGGAGCGATATCGGGAGTTTCGACGCTCTGGCGGAAATTTTGAAGAAAACCAAAGACAAAAATCCGAAGCACGTTTCGGTCGACTGCGAAAATGTTTTTGTGCATAGCGCCAGCGACGGACTGATCGTCACTTCCGGACTCAAAGATGTGATCGTCATCGAAAACAACGACAGCATCCTGGTGCAGAAAATGGGGGAGAGCGACAGCGGCGTCAAAAAGGTCGTCGAATATCTCAAGGAAAAAAAATATCCCGAACTCAGCGACGACATAGTGGTGTACAGGCCTTGGGGGAAATACGAAGTGCTCATTGAAGGGAAAAACCATAAAGTGAAAAAATTTACCGTATATCCCGGGGAGTCGTTGAGTCTTCAGATGCACAAAAGGCGTGCGGAACACTGGGTTGTCGTGAGGGGAACTGCGAACATTGTGAACGGAGAGAAGAGTTTTACATTGCATGAAAGCGAAAGTACTTTCATTCCGCGGGAAACCAAACACAGAATCTCAAACCCCGGTAAAACAAATCTTGAAATAATCGAAGTGCAGACGGGAGACTATCTGGAAGAAGACGACATCGTGAGATTCGAGGACAGTTACGGAAGAAAGTGAAATATCGAATTTGCAAATTTATAAAATACTTTGGAATCAAGAAGCAATCTTGACTTTTTCAATCTTTGTTATATCATTTAATTTAGTTTTTTAACAGAAATATAAAAAATGCAAGGAGGTTTTTATGGGCAAATTTTTCAGGAAGATGACGGTGGCAGTGGCAGCATTGATGATGGTTTTATTTTTCGGCTGCGGTGGCGGCGGAGGGGGCGGTTCTCATTCAGCGGCGGACAATGATAGCGATGGCGATATGATAATCGATGGTCCCTATAAAGGCAAGGGAACTGCGGTTATGATCAATTCAGGCAATGCCGTGGAAGTTGTTGAGACGGCTTTCAATCAGATAAGTTCAGCTTCCGGCCTGGGAGTGATGTCATTGCAGGAGGCAGGAGATTTGGGCGAAGGGCAAAAACTATCACTTAGGGATTTAATGATAGATGCTAACATCTTCATGCTCGACAATCTGTTTGAACCTCAGGATGATTTTGAAGAGAAATCATTGGCCGGATACTCTGCTGTGACGCCGATCAATGTTGTTATCTATGGTGATTGCGGTGGAAGCGTAACGTATACTGGAGATATTTCGGGTTCAGGCGATTTCATCGGAAAGTATATTTACGATAACTACTGCATTTCCGGAATCGTCATGGACGGAGACATTTTCTTTGAGGGAACAAAGAACGGAAACAACACCGATCTGGATGAGACATATGATTTAAAAATCTTTTTCGGGAACGAAGAATACAGCTGGAGCGGTAGATCTAGAGTGACAACAACAACTACGGCATATTCAATAGAATACACGCTCAACTACTATAGTGTTTATAGTATCGGAAGAAATGCAAGTCTTTGGATGGACAACTTTGCTGTGAAGATGATCTATAATCTCAACACCGGCTTATTCACGTATTCTATGAGTGGCCGTATCTACAATTCGCTTTACGGATATGTAGATATAATTACCAACGCAGATTACAACAGCATGTTTACCTCCGGTGAAATAGTTTTCAAAGGCGCAAACAACACGAAGGCACGACTTATGTTCTTTGATGACGGAACCAGCCATATTGACGTCGATGCAGATGGCAATGGTAGTTATGAGCAGGTTGTAGCGAACTTCAGCGCCGGTTATTGGTAAAAATCAAGCACAAAGTATGTTGAAAGGGGAGGCTTCTCAAAGGGAGTCATCCCTTTTTTGTTTAGCATAGGTATTTGACTAAATTTTCAAATGGGTGTATAATTATAATATAGGGTCAATTACTTCTATAAATTTGCTTTAAATAAGCCTTTTTCTTTTTTGGCGCTTTTTTCTTAATTTAGGACGGTTTCTGCCGATTTTCAAGGTTGTACGGCGAGATTAACTATTTGCCACTATTTCTTCCAAGTATTGGAAGATGGACATGCACGTCTCGACGTGCTGAAATTAAGCGAAAAAAATTAAAAATCGCAACAAACCAAAAGTACTAAAAATAGTCTGCTCATCGTCATTGCACCTAGGTATTGGCAGATAGATATACGCGTTTCGATACTTGTCAGATTATAAACATAAAAGCCTTGGTGGCGGAATTGGTATACGCGCTAGCTTCAGGAGCTAGTTCTCGCAAGGGATTGAGAGTTCAAATCTCTCCCAAGGCACACAGTCAATTTATAATTTAAAAAGCTTTTAATATAAGTAAGTCTTAATCTTTGTAAATTGTAATAAGAAATATAATTGACTTACTTTTGTTAGCAGTTGACTCTGCGAAACTTTAATTGAGCAGGGTATAATACACAATAAATTAAAACCCGTAATTAAGTCTGTTTTTACAAATAAAAGACACACTTATTTAGCAAGGATTAAAAAATATGGCAAAAAAGCAAGTTGGCGTAGCAATCGCCAAGTCAAATGTGTTTCTTGGACAATTCAGAAAACCTCTGGTTCAGAATATGTCTAAAAGCGCGATGAAGGAGAGTTTCAAAAATAAATTAAAAATAATTCCTTTGGGAGGCCTTCAGGAAATCGGCCGCAATATGACCATTTTTGAGTATGGAAACGATATTCTTATCGTTGATATGGGCCTTCAGTTTCCGGATGAAGATATGCCGGGAGTCGACTATATCATTCCTGACATTTCATATCTCAAAGGAAAAGAGAGCAAAATCCGCGGTGTTGTTATCACGCACGGGCACTATGATCACATTGGAGCCGTGCCGCACATCATGGGCAGCATCGGAAATCCGCCTCTCTATTGCAGCGAGATGACTCGCGGAATAATCGTAAAAAGGCAAGAGGATTTTGAAGACAAGGCTCCGCTAAACATCCACTCGGTGAAAAAAGGAGACAGGATAAGACTAGGTGTTTTTGAGGTCGAGTTTTTCCATGTCAGCCACACGATTCCGGGCTCTTTCGGACTTGCCATCAAAACTCCGGTCGGAAACATTGTGCACACGGGCGATTTCAAATTCGATCATTCTCCCGTCATCGATCAGCCTTCTGATATCGCGACGATCGCGAGGATTGGAAGCGAGGGAGTTTTGGCTCTCATGTCGGACAGCACGGATTCGCAAACGGAAGGATATTCCATTTCCGAAGGAACGATCGGAAAGACGCTGGGCGGAATAATTGAACATGCTCCGGGAAGAGTGATTGTTGCGACATTTGCCGCGCTTGTGAGTCGTATTCAGACCGTCATTGAAAACGCGGAACGTGTCGGCAGAAAAGTGGCGGTTGAAGGTTACTCTATGAAAACCAACGTTGAGATAGCTCAGAAGCTCGGATATTTGCGCGTGAGAAAAGGAACTCTTATTCCGATAAACAAAGTGAATGACTATCCGGACAACAAAGTTGTGATAATCTGTACGGGGGCACAGGGCGAATCAAACGCCGCGCTTATGCGCATTGTTAACAACGAACATCGCTTTGTGAAAATTAAAAAGGGTGATGTTGCGGTCTTTTCGTCTTCGGTCATTCCGGGAAACGAAAGGACGGTGCAGGGAGTGAAAGACACGCTCTATCATCGTGGCGCAAAAGTAATTCATTACAAAATGATGGATGTTCATGCCGGAGGACATGCGCGCCAGGAAGATCTTAAGATGATGATGAATCTTATCAAGCCGAAATATCTCATTCCCGTGCACGGAACGTATTTCATGCTCAAGATTCACGGCGAGCTTGCAAATGAAGTAGGCATAAAAGATGAAAATATATTGATCGGTGAAAACGGAGCGGCGTTTGAGTTTGACGGACAAGGACGCGGAAGAGTCAGCACGGAAAGAGTTCCGACAAACTATATCATGGTTGACGGGTTGGGAGTCGGCGATGTCGGAGAAGTCGTGCTTCGCGACAGGCAGCTGCTTGCCAAAGACGGAATGTTTACCATTGTTGTAATCATAGATTCGAAAACCAAAAAGATAATCGGAACGCCGCAGATAACTTCAAGAGGATTCATCTTCGTGAAAGAAAATTTTGATCTTGTCAATGCGACAAAAAGAGTTGTTGAGAAAGTTGTGCGAGAAAAAACCGCAGGCGACACGATGATCAACTGGGACTACGTGAAGAATAACATACGTGAATCGGTGGGATCATTCCTGTTTACCAAAACAGAAAGACGTCCGATGGTATTGCCGGTTGTAATTGAAGTGTAGAAATAGCTTCATCAGTTTCTGGCTTCCAGGGAATGCGGAAACAGCTTCTTAGCTTTTTAGGGAAATTCAAAAATAGCTGCTAGCTTCTAGTTACTGGCTCCAATTTTTCCTTCTTCTCCAAAACCTCACCTATCCCGACTTTCTTCGGGACATCCTCTCCTTGGCAAGGAGAGGAGGAATATGAAAAAACTTCTTTGGATGCGAAAATGCAAAGCGCCCTGATCGGATCAGGGCGCCTTTTGTATGGATCAGAGGCTAAGCCTCCACGTGGAGGCTTAGCCTCTGGGTGTGCTATAATAAAACAAACCAATCAATTTTCATCGAAATGAAAAAATATGTAAAATTCATGTTTCTCGTGTCGGGCATATGCGTACTCTCGGCATATTTGCTCGGTGCGCGGGACTTTGGATTCCGCAAAATCGCGCGAGGACAGACTGCTCCAAATGGAACAGTTGAGGATTTGGACGAAATCATCAATGTTCGAAAGAGCAGGCAAATGGAAAACACATTCTATTCGGGGGAAGCATCGACACCTTTGTATTATTGGCAGCCGCAGACGCTTATGTATAAGGATATGAACACGGGCGGGGAAGTATGGAAAATTTCAAATACGCGCACCGGAACAAGACATGTGTATCATACCGACATTGCGCTGCAGCCATGGTCGGCAGACGGAAAACGTCTTGGATATATGCAACAAATGCTATCAACGCAAGGGTTGTCAACCTTAGCGTATACAAGCGAAGAAGGTTTGCATGCCTGGTTTATTGTAAATACAGACGGATCGATGCTGCGGCCCATTCCGGGATCGCCTGTAGTATGCGGCAGTGCCGCAGTTTTTCCATGGTCGCCTGTAGATCCAGATGCTTTCCATTGGTTTGGTGAAACACATTGTGGAAATTCTTCAGCTGTCGCGGACATATTATACAAAGGGACAGTTTCTGATTTCGGAGTTTCAAGATCTGAACTTTTGGATCTCAATACGAATATTGCGATGCATCTTTTTTCCAACTCAATATCTTCAGACGGCAGGAAAGCGATGGTAAAACAAGGTTATTTGGAGGACAGATTTGCATACAAAATATGGCCAATCACGCTTTACCCAAATCCATCAATAGATGTTGATGAAGGATATACAACCGGACGCCCACATGACGGAACTTATTGGGGAACTTCACCGGAAACATGGTCTACAGCGCATTCAGGAAACGTTCCGCTTATCAATCTAAATGGAACTGGCAATTATTGGTATTATTGGGTTGATTCATATGCAGGCGGGACTGGATTTTTAACCAAGCTTTTGGGAAGTGAGCCCGATGGGGGTGCAGGCCACACAGTTGATCATACAGGACCATGGACATTTTCTGATTTTGGCGAGAATGTTCCAATAATGGTTGGAAGCACGGGAAATAATCCGTGGCCCGATGGTCACTACTGGAGCCATCCGGCATTTGATAGATGGGGAAGGTATGTTGCGTATTCGGATTTTAACGGTTCTATTCCCTATGGAGTTTCTGTTGAGAATATAAGTTCAAAAACAAGATTAATCACAAAACAAGGTGGAAGTTCAGTACA
>DBRS01000014.1:0-236 GCA_002306085.1 Candidatus Moranbacteria bacterium UBA1362 | reverse complement strand
ATACCCATACATTGTTTAATAACGATGGGTGCTATGCAGGAGCTTCTGAGGAGTATTCTGCCATTCCACGGCCATCTCAAAGTCCGGATGGGACGAAGGTAGCATTTCATTCCACGTTTACTACTGCAAAATATGGTTCATACGATAACAGTCCAGATATGTTTTGGGTTGTTGCCTACTATCCATATCCTCCGGAAATAAAAAGCGCGGTGAAGGATGGATCTAATGTGAGATTG
>DBRS01000002.1:3511-30878 GCA_002306085.1 Candidatus Moranbacteria bacterium UBA1362 | reverse complement strand
GCGCGTGGTGGTTTAGCTGTTAATTATAAAAGCGAGGCTCATGCCCCGCTTTTGTTTATGTGTATTTATTTTTTAAAACATGCTATAATTTATACATGAAATTCAACAAAGACACATTTGAGGTTATTTTTTTTGCGCGAGGAGGGCAAGGAGCGAAAACCGCTTCTGAGCTTGTAGCGCATGCTGCCGTTTCGGAAGGGAAGTATGTGAAAGCATTTCCTTTTTTTGGTCCCGAACGATCCGGTGCACCCACCAAGATGTTTTTGCGTGTTTCCGACAATGAAATCAGAACGCAAGAGCCGGTCGACGATCCTGATGTGGTTGTGGTGATGGATGAGACGATTATGGATTCACAGGATGTTACCAACAATCTCGATCGCGACGAGTCTCTTATAGTAAATTCCAGAAAATCTCCGAAAGAAATCAGAAAAAATATTCCCAAATTCGAAGGAAGGATACACACGATTGATGCCACTGGGATAGCTTTGAAATTAACCGGAAGGCCCAATCCAAACGTGGTTTTGGTGGGGCAGCTTATCAAAATTTCGGAAATTGTGTCCTTGGACAGCGCGGCAAAAATTTTCAGAAAAGTTTTTGTGCCAAAAATCGGGAAGGAGCTTACGGAAAAGAATATCGAGGCTATGCAAGTCGGGTTCGATGAGTTGTAAGTTACAAGGCTTGCAAATTAACGAAATTCTGCCCCAGATAATAGCAAAATTTTGAGAAAATTAAGTGAAGATTAGAAATTTTTTATGGAGAAAGGAGCAATAATAAAATACAAAAAAGAAAATGCGCCAAAAACCGGCGATTGGAAATACATGAAACCGGTCGTGGATGTTTCAAAATGCATTGGCTGCGGAAGCTGTATAGAACATTGTCCGGAGGCAGCAATAAGTCTTCGAAATAGACTGAAAGAAGAAATGGAAAAAAGTTCTGCAGTGGGAAAGGACAGAAAGATTGCTGAAATTGATTTTGAATATTGCAAAGGCTGCGGAGTCTGTGCGACAATATGTCCGCTCAAAGCCATCATAATGAAAAAATAATTTTTTATAACAGTTCTACTCTACATGATACGTAATACAAAAGTTAAAGCCATGACCGGTGGCTATGCTATGGCAGAAGCATTGCGGCAAGTTCACCCTGATGTGATGGCCGTATACCCAATCACGCCGCAAACTCCGATTATTGAAACCTATGCAAGAATGAAAGCTGGCGGGGAAGTTACCACTGAAATTGTGCAAGCGGAATCGGAACATAGTGCCATGAGCGCAACTGTCGGAGCTTCGGCGTCGGGAGCAAGGGCCGTTACCGCGACAAGTTCACAGGGGCTTTTGTATATGACAGAAATACTTCCGATTGCCAGTGGTCTGCGGCTTCCGATAGTGATGTGCGTGAGTTCCCGTTCTTTGAGCGCGCCGCTTAATATCCATGGTGAGCACGGAGATGTGATGGTTGCCAGAAATTTAGGATGGGTTCAAATATTTTCCCAAAATGTTCAAGAAGCGTACGATAATGTGATAATTTCAACAAAACTCGCCGAAACAATGGATATCCCGGTTATGCCGATCATGGACGGTTTTCATGTTTCGCATACCACTGAGCGGATTGAAGTCTGCACGGATAGGGAAGTGAGAAGGTTTATTGGAACGCGATCGGCGAAAAAAACACTTCTCAATCTGAGTGATCCCGTGACATTTGGGCCGGTGGCTTTGCAGAACTCCTATTTTGAATTCAAAATTGACCAAGAAAAGGAATTTGAAAATGTCAAAAAAGAATACAAAAAAATATGCGCTGAATATGAAAAAATATCCGGAAGAAAATACGGGATGTTTGAATCATACAGATTGAACGACGCAAAATATGCGATTGTCATGATGGGAGCCACGGTGGGCACAGCAAAGGAAGCTATTGATTTACTTCGTGCGAAAGGTGAAAAAGTCGGACTTCTTAACATGAGACTGTATAGGCCATTTCCGTATGAGGAAGTCGGCGAGGAGCTTGCGCACATTAGAAAGATTGCAGTGCTTGATCGGGTCATGTCTTTTGGGGCATATCCTCCGCTTTATCAAGACGTCGTGAGCAGTATGCAGCATGCAGCCAGCAGGAAGTATGAAATTGCGAGTTACATTTACGGTCTTGGCGGCCGAGACACGACGCAATCGCACATAAAAAAAGTTTTCAAAGATCTTGAGGAAGGTGAAATTTCGGAAAAGATTAAATATTCGAAATAAAGCATCTGAATATTATGCGTGAAGTCAAAAAAACTTATTTGCTTTTAGTCATATTTTCAATAAATTTCATTTTTACCAAGTTTGCATATGCAGAAGGCTACGTGTTTAATAATTTTTAGTCTCTCATGTTCGATATTTCCCGATGGATGTCTCTGATTTGCGTAGGGAGCGAAATATTGTTGCTCCTTGCCTATCTCGTGGGGGTTTTTACGAAAAAATTCAAGATTGAGATACTAATCCCCTTATTGTTATTGGCAGTAGGATTAGGGTTACTATTTGTTCCGAATCTCTTTCTTTCAAGTTTTTAGAATAATTTAATTGAAAAACCTATAATCAGTAGAATCAGTGTCAAATCATGATAATCAGTAAAAATTTTTATGAATAAAATTTTGACAGATAAACTTGCTCCGGGACATGCGACTTGCGCGGGATGCGGGATTCCGGCAATTGTGCGCACGGTTCTTGGTGCGATGGATGAGCCTGTGATTGTTTCAAACGCGACAGGCTGTCTTGAGGTTACAACAACAATATATCCCAACACTTCCTGGAAAGTTCCATATATCCACAGCGCTTTTGGAAATGCTGCTGCGACTGCCGCCGGAATTGATGCGGCGCAGAAAGCTCTTGAAAAAAGAGGAAAACTCAAGAAAAAGGCGAAAATAGTGGCATTCGGTGGAGACGGTGGAACATACGACATCGGGCTTCAAGCTTTGTCCGGAGCTCTTGAACGCGGCCATGATTTTCTCTATGTCTGCTATGACAATGAAGGATATATGAACACGGGAGGCCAAAGATCCGGGGCTACCCCATATGGCGCGGACACTGAAACGGAGCCTGCGGGAGATCTCGCTTTCGGCAAAACAAGACAACGCAAAGATCTTATGGAAATCGTGAAAGCTCACGGAATTTCATATTTGGCTGAGGCAAATGTCGCATATCTTCAAGATCTCAAGAAAAAAGCAAAAAAAGCACTGGGAACTTCGGGGCCGTCGTTTTTGCTTGTGCTTCAGCCATGCACAAACCTTTGGAAGTTTCCAACTTCGCAGTATGTGAATGTTGGAAAACTTGCAACTGAAACAAACTTCTGGCCGCTGTATGAAATAGAAAACGGGAATTACGTAATTAATTACGTACCTCGCGAAAGAAAACCAATTGAAGAATTTCTAAAAACTCAAGGACGTTTTAAACATCTTTTTGCAGAGAAAAACAAAAAAATCATCGCCGCTATTCAGAGAACGGTCGATGACAATTGGAAAAAGCTTCAGAAAAAAGTATCTGATATATAGTTTTGGTATAAACGCAAAAAGCGCAGAAGTGCTTTGTTGCTTGTCTGAAATGCTTTGAGCCGTCTATCGGGATTGAACCGATGACCTGCGCGTTACGAGTGCGCCGCTCTACCAACTGAGCTAAGACGGCAATGTCTCATATTATAGCAGTTTTTATGTAAAAATCAATACTTTATATGAATGGAGTTTTTTAAGATTATATATTATATTTGATATATAATAATTATAATATTAACGTTATTTTTTATGAAAACTTTCATTTGTGAAGTTTGCGGATATGCGTATCTCGGGGAGGAAAAACCAAAAAATTGTCCGTTCTGCGGAGCGAGGCATGCTTTTATTAAGGAAGGCAATGTCGCGAATCCCGTTGTTAATGTCAAAGACGTCTTGAGTGATGTTTCAAAAAAGAATCTTGAGGAAACTTTGAAATTGGAAATGCGAGCTAACGCGATATATACTTGCATGGCTGGAAAGGCGCTCACATATGAAATAAACAAAATGTATAAGCGTCTGGCGAAGGTGGAATTGGAGCATGCCATAATTTGCACCAAATTGCTGAATATCGAACTTCCCGAAATTGGAAGCGAACTTTGCTCCGATCAGGACGTTGAAAATTTCCGAAAAACGATCGAACTTGAGGACCATGCTTCAAGTCTTTATAGCGAGTTTGCAAAAACTTCAGAGGAGAAACATGTAAAAATCATGTTTACCGCACTTAATCAGGTGGAGCTTGATCATATAATACTTATAAAAAAGTACATCATATAGATTTATATCTATTGATAGAAAAATGCCAATCAAAAAAAATACAAAAAAAATTGCGGCATTTGTTTTTGTCGCTGTCTTTGCATTTTTCGGATTTTCAGGTCCTGTTTTTGCGTTGCCTGCGTTTCCGGGCGCTGAAGGCATGGGAGCATCAACAATTGGAGGAAGAGGCGGAACCGTATATATCGTTGATACATTGAGTGATAATCCTGCCGATGGAATGACATTCCGCGAAGCTGTTGCAGCATCAGGGCCCAGAATTGTAACTTTTTCAGTGAGCGGTGTCATCAATTTGCAAAACACATTAAGCATAACAAATCCAAATATCACTATTTCAGGTCAAACATCGCCAGGCGGCGTATGCACGGCGGGATATCCGGTTATCGTACATACGCATGACGTTATCATAACTCATATGCGTTTTAGGACAGGAACTCATGGCCTAGGGCAGACAGATCCTGAATCAGTCCATGCTTTTGAAGTGAGAGGAAATCCCAGCGGAACAGATATTGCTTACAACATTATCATAGATCATTGTTCTTTTTCTTATGGAATAGATGAGAATGTCGATGTTGCATATGAAGTTAAAAACACGACATTCTCTTGGTGCCTTGTTGGTAGGCCATTAAGAGATGCTGGCCATAGCGAAACCAGCCATGATATGAATTTCCTTGTCTGGGGGAAAGCTAATGCCGATGAACAATCGGTTTCGATTCACCATACTTTTTTTGGAACAGCAGAACATAGGAGTCCTGAAGTTGGATATTATGCTTTTGTTGATCAGAGAAATAATGTTGCTTATAACCTTAACGGCGGGTACGTGCCTTTTGCAGGAAGTTACTATGATAATAACTACAATCTTAGAAACGAGTATTGCAGAGTAAACTGGGTAAGTAATTATTATAAAAGGGGTCCTTTGAGCAATAATCAATCATACAATGCTTCATATGCTTCAGAACTTGCTCCCCAGCAGATGATTTATGTAAGCGGAAATCTTGGGGGGAGTAATGTTCTTAGAGACGAAGCATCTGATCCTGAGTGGTGTGTGGGTACCAGCTGGAGATATATATCGTTTCCGACAGATTGGCAAAAATCAACACCACATGAAACGACTGATATTCCTGTGACGACCACTGCTATGGATTCAGAATACGCATCTTATATTGTAGCTAATTCTGGTGCAACAAAGCCGAATAGAGATAGCGTAGATGCTGAAATTGCATTAGAATATGAAACAGATGCAGGAATGCACACTTTTGGTGCGGATATCGTATATCCTGAATCATGGCCTACTTATCCTGATATTGCTGCTCCGACAGACACAGATAATGACGGCATGAGTGATGTTTGGGAAACTGCCAACAGTTTGAATGTGGGTACAAATGATTCGGCAGGCCACGATCTTGATGACAATTATACCAATGTCGAAGTTTATCTTCATGACTTGGGAGGATATACGGAAGCTTTTGGCATAGATGAAACTGCTCCGGCAAGTCCGAGCGGATTATCCATAAATTAAGCATTTTCCAAATTCATATAAAGTTTATCAAGGACTTGTAATGGGCAATTTTAAAGATATGAATTTAGCCAACAAAAACAAATCAATTATTTTTGTCGTAGCTATCCTGTCTGGATTTTTTGTTTTGCCGGTGATATCCTCTGCTGCTATTGATTTGAGGTCGGGCAGTTGGGAAACGACTTATGACTGTGACGAATGGGAACAGATTTACGGCTGGAGCAGTTTAAATTGCGACGGACTTTCAGTCGGAGGGGGTTGGACATGTGAAGGTCTCGGAGAGCAAATAACTTCCGATGCGAATTATCCTAACGGTGCCGGGGGCAAAGGGCAAAGGCATTGGGAGGGCGATGGTATTAATGTAAACAGTGGTGGACTGAGCCTGTATTTCAATACCCCTCAAAAAGAGCTTTGGATACGCTGGTATATGAGATATGAGGAGGGGTTCAAGTGGTCATATCTCAATTATGATAAATGGTTATATATCCACACAAATGTTAGCGGATGTGATGTGATTCCAGAATTTTGCTGGAGCAATGGTATCGTAGTTGGAGTGCAGGGCGGCGGTGATGCCTACCAAATATACAATGATAGCCGTGGTTGGCAGTATATTTATGGCAATGAATCCGATGGCTCTTGGTTTCAGGTTGAAATTCATATAAAGATGGATACCGATCAGACAGATGGAATTGGTGAACTTTGGCTGAACGGGGAGCTGGTCGCCTCCAATTACGCCGTTGACTACAGCAGGGGCAACACCACTGCTAGGCAGGGTTGGGTATCGTTCGTAATAGGCTCAAATCAACGATCGCCAAATAATGGTAGGCCGATGTATTTGGATTTTGACGATATTAAAGTTGCAACTCCGGAATATACCGATTTTATCCAAGATGATCAGGGAAATTTAATGATAGGATCCGTTACCAATGATTCTCCTGATACAACAGCGCCTCTTGCCCCGAGCGGGCTGGCGGTAAATTGAAAGTTTATAAATTTATCAAGTCCAAAAAGAAAAAGAAGTTTTCATTTTGAAAGCGATCGCATAAAATGAAAATTTTTCAAGCGAAAAAATAGAGGGTATCGTAGAGGACTCTGTAGAGGATTCTATAGAGGCCTCTATGGTACGTTCCTTAATATCTGCTGAAAAATGAAAATTTCAAAAGAAAAAATCAAAATATTGTTTTTTGCCGCGATGCTCGTTGGCGTTTTTGGTTTTGCAAAGGATTCTTTCGCCGAAATTCTTTTTGAAGATAATTATGACAATCCCGGCGATAGCGGATGGACATGTCTTGATAGTCTACGAACCGGATATACAAGCAAATCTGCTTGCTCAGATCCATTATCATATGAAGGCGTCACGCATTATTCGGGAGAAATATCTTCCGGAGGAAGATCGGGAAACTCTCTTAAACTATGGAGGAGGAATGGGATATGGACAGATTACAGTGGCTATTTGAATAAAGATTTTTCAGAACAGGAATTTGCCAATCACTATAAAGAACTGTTTATACGGTGGTATGTCAAAATACCCCCCGAATGGGATGCTGATTTAGGCAGTGGAAATTATCATAAACTTAATAGGATATATATCGGAACATCTGCTGGTGCAAAAACTACCGAATGGTACATGAACGTAAATGGCAGTACCTTCAAAACAGGCAAATTCGCGTTTTATAATACAGCCCAAGGAGATGTTTACTATTCTGAGAAAACCATTACGGAACTGGGTGTGAACGATGGGCAATGGCATTCATTGGAGTGGCATTTGAAACTTAATTCTGAAACAGGTGTGTCAGACGGAGGATTTACCTTTTATGTTGACGGTGAGGAAATAAAAGTCAATGATTATAGAATAGGAAAATGGCCTGGTACTTATGTATATGGGATTTGGAATCAAGATATGGGCGCCGAGACTGATGAGCACTTTACTTCCGCTCTGCCCCCTGGAATTGGAAATATAGGTGATACTTGGAATTTTCCCACGGATGACTGGTATGCTTTCGAGTTTGATGATTACGTCGTGAGCACGAAATATATAGGTCCTTCAGATAAATCTTCAATTTCATCTGTTTCAGGGACAGCTCAGACGGGACAAACACTTTTAATATCGGGTTCAAATCTGTTAAATGAAAATAACACAGATTGGATAGATATGTTTAAGACCGGCTCTGCTTATGGATTCGAAGGAACAAGCCCGACATCTGATAGATATATTATGCAGTCGGGGGGCGAACCCGAAAATGATGCTATATATGATTTCTCGGTAAAACTTATGGGCGATAAGAGCATCAGATGGCACATTGAAGGTGCTTCATCGGACTGTCCTTATGGTAATCTGGGATCTGCTTCATATATTAATATAGACGAATCCGTCAAGGAAGACTACTATGCAAGATTCTACGCGAGATGGAACTCAAGGGATAACTTATGGGCTTCATCACATATTAAAATGCTCTATGATTTGGAGGTTTATTACTTTCAACCAGCTGCGGGATCGACTCTTCCATCTGCAATGAGTCTCGTGTATGACGGCACGAGACATGATTATAATATTCCTTCCGGTACCTTACAAAACGATAGGTGGTATTGTTTTGAAGTTCGATGGAAAAAAACACCTCCTTACAGATACACTGCATGGGTCGATGGTGTTCAGATCGCAGATGTTTACCCGGAGAGAGCAACAATTTCCCAACCTCTTTTAATAGGCATCACAAACGCTTGCGGAACGCAATCAGGATTTTATCTCGATCACTGGTGGGATAATTTTGCCGTTTCCGCTTCGCGCATTTATCCGTCCGCGGTGATTGAGATTGGGAACTCATCTGATTACGCGACGGCAACAAAAGTGTATCAAGCCCCTATGTTTTTATCCGACACATCAATACAAATTACAACAAATCTTGCCGATCTTGGTTCCGGACCATATTATCTTTGGGTCACAAACAATGAGCAGGAAAGAAGCAATGCATATATGTTGGAAACGCAAAATGTTGATGCTGTACCGCCCGCAAGTCCAAGCGGATTGGCTGTAAGTTAGCAAGCCAGCTTTTCAACGTATTATGAATAGCAATTAATATATGGAACAAAAAGCCAAAATTATTTTTGTGGTAATCGTTTTTTCATGTATTTTCGCTTTGGCGGAAAATTCCTTAGCTGCCATTGATCTTAATTCCGGCTATTGGGAAACAACTTACAATTGCGATGAATGGGAGCAATCCTTGGGGGTATTCAACTGTGATGGAATATCTCGAGGAGGTGATTGGATCTGCGATATGAGCAGTCCCTTTAAGTCGGAACAAATAACAATTGACGCAAATTATTCTTTAGGAAAGGGTGGAAAAGGACAAAGACATTGGATTGGAGACGGCGAGAATATTAATTCCGGAGGGTTGATTCTCTACTTCGATTCTCCGCAAAATGAAATTTGGATAAGGTGGTATGTCCGGTGGGAAGAAGGATTTACTTTCTCTGATGAGTATGTGCTGGCACATAAGCTTCTTTATTTCAGTGACGGCTTGTATATGGATTTTCACGGTTGGAGCGGAATAAGATACGTTGATTCCGGAAGGGAGGTTGCTTATTCTTCTTCGGGAGGTTGGAACGATATAATGGATGGAAGAACAGGTGATGGTAAGTGGCATGGATATCAGATTCATATTAAAGCTAATACTTCTGATAACAACGATGGAATTGCGCAAATTTGGATCGATGATGAATTGATATTAAATTCTTTTGAGGCGAATTTTACTTTTGAAGATGCTTTAGGGTGGGAACGAGTGGCGGTTCCCTCGAATCAAAGACATCCTATTAATGGAAGATGTATGTATGTGGACATTGATGACATTGCGGTTGCGACTCCGGGATATACCGATTTTATCCAAGATGATCAGGGAAATTTAATGATAGGATCCGTTACCAATGATTCTCCTAACACAACAGCGCCCCTTGCCCCGAGCGGGCTGGCGGTAAATTGAAAGTTTATAAATTTATCAAGTCCAAAAAGAAAAAGAAGTTTTTATTTTGAAAGCGATCGCATAAAATGAAAATTTTTCAAGCGAAAAATAGAGGGTATCATAGAGGATTCTATAGAGGCCTCTGTAGAGGCCTCTATGGTACGTTCCTNNAATCAAAATATTGTTTTTTGCCGCAATATTTGTCGGCGTTTTTGGTCTGGCAAAGTGCTCCCTTGCGGAAACTTTTTTTGAAGAAAATTTTGAAAACACAAATTTTTCTTCGCGCGGGTGGTATGATGTTTCCGGGGGATCCATATCGACCGATAGAGTTGAAGGTAATGGTTCTTTTGAATGCAGGTTTGATCAGGGAGGGACGGGATGCGCGAACGGAGGTCCCGGAAGACACTTGTTTAGCGAATCGGAATCGGTCTATTTGAGCTATTATGTGAAGTATAGCGATAACTATATCGGTTCAGGACTATCCTATCACCCGCATGAATTTCATGTTCTGACAAACAAAGACAGCATGTGGATCGGTCCTGCCGGAACACATCTTACAATGTATGTGGAAAGAAATCATCAAAAACCGCGGCTGGCGATGCAGGACATGCTTAATGTGGACACGAATTGCATACGAAGGAATAATGACACTTGGTATAGTCCTACGGGAGCAAGCGGATGTTCGGAAAATTATCCTTTCACGGAACAAAGGTCGGTTGCTTCCTGCAACGGCCTTGCCGGAATTTCCGGATCGGGCGACTGTTTTCAGTGGGACAGCACGCATTGGTACAGCTCAAAAATTTGGAATTCGGATGTAAACTGTTTTGGAAATTCAGGCAAATACAATCAAAACGACTGGAATAGAGTCGAAGTGTATTTTCAGATGAACAGCATTCAAGACGGGATAGGCGTGCCTGACGGAGTGATGCGTTATTGGTTTAATGGCGAGCTCATTATGAACTATTCGGATATTTTGTACAAAACTGGAGCGAATTTCGACATGAAATTCAACCAATTTATAATCGCGCCATATATTGGAGACGGATCCCCGGTTTTGCAGTATATGTGGATCGATGATTTGATTGTTGGCACATCCAGGGAAGTTTCCGACACAACTCCTCCTTTGATGCCGAAAGGGTTGAACATTAGCTGAATTTTTTGTAAAATAGACAAAGTTGCTCAGGAACGATTTTGAAGTTTTTGCAAGAATAACAAATGAATCAAATTACAATATGCAAATCTGGATACATACACTGCTAAGCGTTTTTGTTGTCAGCATGGTGTCGCTCATTGGGGTGGCAACACTTTCATTGAAAGAGGAAAAGCTAAGAAAAATTGTGCTTTCCTTGGTAAGTTTTGCGGCTGGAACCCTTTTGGGCGACGCGTTTATTCATCTTATGCCGGAGGCGTTTGACAGTGTCGGTGAACGTGCTTCTTTGCTGATCCTTTTCGGATTGCTTTTGTTTTTTATTTTCGAACGATTTGTTCATTGGCGCCATTGCCATGAAGAACACTGCGAGGAACACGCCGAAGCTTTGCCCTATATGGTGCTCATCGGAGACGGACTTCATAATTTTGTCGACGGGATGATAATAGGAGCAAGCTATCTTGTAAGTATTCCCGTGGGTATAGCGACCACGATTGCCGTAATATTGCATGAAATTCCCCAGGAAATCGGCGATTTCAGTGCGCTTATATACGGAGGATTCTCAAAGTCAAAAGCTATTTTTTGGAACTTTGCAAGCGCGCTCACAGCGGTTGCCGGTGCGGTCATTGTGCTAGCGGCAAGCAGGCGTTTCGAATCCGTTACTGATTTGCTGATTCCGATAGCAGCTGGCGGATTCATATATATAGCGACTGCCGATATGATTCCGGAAATTCACCGACACAGGGTGCGCAAGCTGTCTGAAACTTTCAGGCAAATTTTGTTTTTTATTTCCGGCGTAGCAATAATGTATGCGCTTCTTGTATTGGAATAGTTTTATGCGTTTGTATTTTATTAGTAGAGTATAATTTATAGAGATATGGCTATTAAAGAAACACAGGAAAAACTTGAGGACATAAAAAATAAGCTCCCGCAATTGCGGGACTATCTTTGAGGTAACAGAAAAAACACGAAAAATTGCGGAATTAACTCAGAAAATCTCGGAAAAAGATTTCTGGAAAGATCCGAAAAAAGCCGCGGAAATTTCAAAAGAATTGGAACTTTTGAAGGACGAAGTAGATGAATTTGAAAGCGCCCAAAAAAAGGTGGAAGAGCTTCTGGAGTTTGCCAAAATATTTGAATCAAGCCCTTCGGAAGAGCAAAAACAGCTCGAAAAGCAGGTTTCCACATTCTTTGAAGAATTTGAAAAACTTGAATTTAAGGCTCTATTAAGCGGAAAATATGATAGAAACGATACTATTTTGGCCATTCACAGCGGTGCGGGAGGAGCTGATGCTCAGGATTGGGCTGAAATGCTCATGCGCATGTATTTGAGGTGGGCAGAGAAAAATAAGTATTTGGCAAAGGTTGTCGAGGAGTCCAGGGGTACCGAAGCCGGAATAAAAAGCGCAATGCTGGAAATTTCCGGACCTTATGCGTATGGATATCTGCAGGGCGAAGCGGGAGTTCATCGGCTTGTGCGTCTCTCACCGTTTAATGCCGACAATCTCCGGCAGACGTCGTTTGCGCTGGTGGAGGTCCTGCCTGTAATCGAAGAAATTGCGGAAGTTAAAATAAATTCTGAAGATCTTTTGATTGACACATACAGATCTTCGGGCGCCGGAGGGCAGCATGTGAATACAACTGACAGCGCGGTAAGAATCACGCACAAACCTACCGGAATCGTGGTGACATGCCAAAGCGAGAGAAGCCAGATGCAAAACAAAGAGCGGGCGATGCGTGTCCTGAAGGCAAGACTCCATAAATTATTTTTGGAGAAACAGCAAGAAGAAAAACGTAAATTGCGCGGAGAGCATAAGAGCGCTGAGTGGGGCAATCAGATAAGATCCTACGTCCTACATCCCTACAAGATGGTGAAAGATCATCGTACGAAGCATGAGACGAGTGACGCTGAAAAAATTCTGGAAGGTGATCTCAAGGGTTTTATTGAAACTTTTCTGCGTTGGCGGGCTAGTGTAAAAAAATAAAAATTGTGGTATAATTTTGTTAATGGTATTTCAGATTCATAAATTCGAGTGCCCATTTATAAATTCGAGTCACTTTTTATGTTAGATGACAGTAACCTTAATAACTCGAATTAACACTTGAACGACTCGAATGTTATAATAGACACACAAAAATGATCAGATTTGAAAACGTTTCAAAAATATATCCCGGGGATTTCATGGCGCTTGAGGGCATAAATCTTAAGATTGAAAAAGGAGAGTTTGTCTCGATAATCGGCCACAGTGGCAGCGGAAAATCGACGCTGCTCAAACTTATTTATGCCGAGGAGCAGCCGACCGAAGGGCATGTTTATTTCAACGATCGCCCGATTGATTCCATCAAAAGAAGATTATTGCCTTTTTTCCGCCGCAATATCGGAACGGTCTTTCAGGATTTCAAGTTGCTTCCGCAGAAGACCGCCTATGAAAACGTTGCCTATGCTCTTGAAGTATGCGATGAGACGAAGGAGGATATTGCCGAACAAGTTCCTGAAATTTTGGACATAGTCGGATTGGGCGACAAGATGGAAAAATATCCTCATCAACTTTCTGGCGGCGAGAAACAAAAAGTTTGTCTGGCAAGAGCGTTTGTCAGAAGGCCGCTTGTTTTAATAGCCGATGAGCCTACGGGAAATCTTGATCCGAGCGCTACTTTGGAAATTGTAGAGCTGCTTCTGAAAATAAACACCATGGATACTACTGTTGTTCTTGCTTCACATAACAAGAGTATCGTGGACAAAGTCAATAAAAGAGTTGTTGAACTTGAAAACGGGAAAATTATCAGGGATAGCATGATTGGCAAATATAACGTGTAAAACCTTATGTTATATTTGAATTTCAGATAAAAACCTTGTATTAAATATAAAACCAAAAGATGAAATTACAGATGAAATTATTAAAATTAAGACGTACGTTTAATGAGGGATTCACGAATTTTCGCCGCAACGGATGGCTTAGTTTCGCCACGGTAATAATTCTTTCAATTTCCCTCTATATAATAAGCTTTACTGCTATTCTTGCCGTTGCCACCAGCATAATACTTACAAACATACAAGACAAAATCAATATCAGTGTATATTTCAAGCAAGACGTGGGAGAGGAAAGAATTTTAGAGATCAAGGACAAACTTATCGGTTTTCAAGAGATTAAATCAATAGAATATGTCTCAAAGGAGCAGGCACTGGAGCAATTCAGAAAATTTGGAGACAATAGCCCGTCTATTTCACAGGCGCTTGATGAAATAGGCGATAATCCTCTGCTTGCGGCGCTTGTCATAAAGGCAGAATCTCCCGATCAATATGATTTGATATCAAAATCAATTGCAGAATCCAGCTATTCGGAAGAAATAGACAAAATCGATTTTTATGAAAATAAGGAAGCGATAGAAAGGCTGAATTCCATTATGGGTCTGATAAAAAAGATAGGTTTGGCACTTGGAGCAATTTTTGTGTTCATAGGAATATTGATAACTTTTAATGCGATAAGGCTTACTATGTATGCGCAGCGGCAGGAATTTGAAATAATGCGTCTTGTGGGAGCGTCAAACAGATATATTCGCGCTCCGTTTATATTCGAAGGAATATTTTATGGAATTTTTTCTGCTGTTGTTGTCATGGTCGGGCTGTATTTTACGTCCATGTTTCTTGCTCCTTTGACGGAGGAGAGCATTTCAGGAGGAAATTTGGCCACATTCTATCTTAAAAATTCTCTTATTATTTTTGGCAGTCTAATTTTTTCCGGAATCTTGCTTGGTACTGTTAGCGCCATGATAGCAATAAGAAAATATCTCAAAATATAAAATAGTTTTTTTACATATTGTGGTTTGTGAAGAATTGAGGCGACTTCTCGGCTTTGTAATGCTTCGTTTGTGTGCTTTATTTGCGTGTTCAAGCCGCCATTTTCAAAAAATGGTGTTGTTGTGCTATAATTAAAACATATTTAAAAGTAACAAAAATGATATGCTTGTTAGAGACATAATGACTAAAAATGTTGTAACGGTAAGTCCAGAAACAAAAGTGGTTGATGTGGCGGAAATTTTGTTTAAAAACAAATTTCACGGCGTTCCGGTTGTCAGAGATAATGAAGTTGTGGGAATAATAACCGCAACTGATTTTTTCACAAAAGGAACAGAAAGTTTTTTTCTGCCCACATACATAAAGTTTTTGGGGAAAAACGTAAACATGGAAAAACTTAATGATTTCCAGCGCGAAAAGGTGAAAAAATTGCTTGATGCGAAGGTCGAAGACATCATGAGCAGAAATTGCGTGACCGTTATGGCAGATATGCGTGTTGAAGATGTCATGGAATTTTTTAAAACTACCAAATTTTCGACGTTTCCAGTTACTGACGAGAAAAATTTGCTGATCGGCATAGTAACGCTGGCTGACATTCTTGGTTCGATTAAAATTTAGTGAGAGAACAGTTGGCATGAGCTGTGCAAAACTTCTCTATTTGGATAATTTGAAATATTAATATATAATTAGATTGGT
The DNA here is from genome assembly GCA_002306085.1 of Candidatus Moranbacteria bacterium UBA1362. Classification (GTDB taxonomy): domain Bacteria; phylum Patescibacteriota; class Minisyncoccia; order Moranbacterales; family GWC2-37-73; genus UBA1362. The sequence continues at coordinate 15,488 of DBRS01000002.1, read as the reverse complement.
ATTTCAAAATAACTTTTAAAAAATAAAAACAATATGTTTGAATCAAAAATCAAAGCAGTCAGTATGACTTTAGTCGCTTTTGCTTTGTTAGCTTTCTCCTATCAAGCGCTCGCAGGTTCAGCACATCTCACCTGGAATGCTAATTCCGAAGATGATCTTGCGGGATATAAATTATATTACGACACCGTTTCGCACGCAGGGACATGTCCGACCGGATATGCACAATCACAACTTACAGGTAATGTGACCTCTTATTGGTTTGATCATCTCACTCCCGGCCAAAGATATTATTTTCAACTCACAGCTCTTGATACTTCAAACAATGAAAGCGGCTGTTCTACCGATCCGGGAGAAGTTTCAAAATTAGTAACATTCCGAAGTGATTTTAATAATAGTCATAAAGTCGATATTTTTGATTTCGCGATTCTTAGCGCCAACTTCAACCAGACAGATTGCGGAAATGTTGCAGACATAACACGGAATTGTGTTGTTGATATATTTGATTTTGCAATTTTAAGCCAGGAATTTTTAGGAGAATTTTAGATTTTTAAATAAAAAATAAAGAATAAAAAAATGGACAACAATAATCTTAAAAATCCTCGAGAAATAGACGTCTTGGCCGGTGATGTTGAATCTTGGTGGGGAAAAACGTTTACTTATGTCAAAAAAACCGAGATAAACACATGGAAAGGAGCTCTGTTGGTTGCTTTTTTTGCAGGTTTGGCGGTAGCGCTTATTTGGACAGTGAAAGCAGATCTATATTCTTTCTCGAGTGCTGCAGCTGAGAGTGCACTGTATTTTAATCCTGATACTACTAATGTCACGGTTGGATCAAATTTTGATTTGGTTGCCACTATTGATCCCGGAACAAATTTAGTTAGAGCTGTCGAGCTTCATGTGACATATGATGAAACGAAGCTCACATTGAATGGAATAACTTGTTCTTCAGTGTTTTCAACACAAATTGCTGATCCCGTCATACCGGGTGATGGAACAGCTGCTGCGTACTGCGGATCATTAAGCAATCCTGTTACAGCAACTTCAGCAGTTGCGACTTTTTCTTTTACTGCAACAGCTCCAGCTTCTAATTTAACGGTGGCATTTATGGAGGATTCGGCTGCAGCTGCAGATGGGGAAGGAGAAAATGATGCTATTGCTACAATGACTAACGCTACGGTTACAATTACAGGAGTTGATACGACAGCTCCCGAAGTTACGGCATTTGAAATTCCTTCAACACATGATTCTTTGATTATCCCAATCACAACATTTACTGCAACGGATGATACCGGAGTTACAGGATATGTAGTAACAGAAACACCGGGTTCGCCAAATGCGGATGATGGAAGGTGGTCCGCTACTGCTCCGGAAAACTATACTTTCTCATCTCCTGGGTCTAAAACACTTTACGCTTGGGCTAAAGATGCTGCAGGAAATGTTTCGGAAAGCCTGAATGATTCCGTGACGATCACGCTTGCCGACACCACTCCTCCGACAGTTACTGCTTTTGAGATACCTTCAACATCAGAATCTCTTGAGGTTGAGGTGACGACATTTACAGCTACGGATGATACGGGTGTAACGGGCTATATAATTACGGAAAGTTCAAGCACTCCAGCAGCCGGCAGTCCGGGATGGTCAGATACAGCTCCCATAAGTTATACTTTCTCATCTCCTGGGTCTAAAACACTTTACGCTTGGGCTAAAGACGCCGCGGGAAATGTTTCGGAAAGCCTGAATGATTCCGTGACGATCACGCTTGCCGACACCACTCCTCCGACAGTTACCGCTTTCAATATCCCTTCAACTTCAGAATTATTACTTGTTCCAATTACTACATTTACGGCAACAGATAACGTGGGTGTTACAGGATATATGGTAACGGAATCATCCACAGCGCCTTCTGCTGCTGATGAGGACTGGCTTGGTGAGGCTCCAGAAGATTACATTTTTTCATCTCCTGGGTCTAAAACACTTTACGCTTGGGCTAAAGATGCTGCAGGAAATGTTTCGGCAAGCCGCAGTGATTCTGTAGTTATCACACTTCCTGCCACAAACAATTCGGCTCCTGTGGTTTCAAATCTTTCTCCTTCGGATAAGTTTTCAGCAGGCACGAAAAGCACCACTCTTCGCGCAACCACAAACAAAGACGCAACTTGCAAGTTTTCCGGCAGTTCGAGCACTTCTTTTGATGATATGGCCACGTTTTCCAATACCGGTGGCACTTCCCATAGTCATGTAATTTCTGGTCTTGCTGATAATACAAGATATAGATATTATGTAAGATGCAGCGACGGTTCCGGAAATATCTCGCAAATTGGTCCAATGATAGATTTTGCAGTTCATAAGAAGGGTTCGGAAGATTCAAAAGACAAAAAGAAGGCTGAAACCAAGCCGCGAACCATCAAAAACAGTCCTTCCAAGGTGGCAAGGGGCGCCACGCTTCGCCAATACGGCAAAAAGTTCTCCAAAAATTCGACAGTTCTTCTGTATTTCTCCAAATATGGCGGAGGATACTATGCTCCGGTTCCTATTAAAACCGATTCGCACGGCAAATTTACGATACTATACCGTGTGACGAAGCCTCAAGGAACATATTCCTGGTATGCTGTCGACACCAAGACAGGAAAGAAAAGCAGAACGATATATTATAAGGTGAAATAGCCTTGCATATAAGCAAAACACCGCCCCAGGGCGGTGTTTTTGCTGCAGGCTTGATTTTCAAGCGATTTTCTGCTAAAATATAAGGTAGTGGGCATATTTTGCTCGTTTTTGATTATATATTTGTTTGGTTTGTATGCTTCTTTGCAGCGAATATGGCAGATTTTGCCTTGTTGAATCAAAAATTTATTACAGCTGAGAAGCAGCCCTGTCAGAAGCGGACAAGCGAGCTGCCTGATCTTGTGACTATTTTCAAAAAATACGGGGCAAAAAAGGTAGCAGGTGAAATTTATCCCGCTTAAAGTTCCGAGGTCGTCTAACGGTAGGACAACAGATTCTGGCTCTGTTTATTGGGGTTCGAATCCCTACCTCGGAACTTTGCGCAGGATTTCTGCCACGCGGGATTTAAATTTATCTTCTCCAGCAGAAAACAAAATAAGCACTCGGAAGAGTGTTTTTTGCTTTTTATTGCAATATCAAATATTATAAAAGCGTATTAACAATAAAATAACGGGATGTCCATTAAACGAAAGTTAGTGATATTTTCAATACTTGTTGTGTTATTGGCAACTTTCTTTGTTGCCTGGTTTTTGATTCGCGAAAATAATCTCAGAAAAGAAGCGGAAAAAGCTGCAATTATGGAACGGATTGAGGCCACAAGAAAAGCCGCCGAAGAGGAAGAAGAAGCGAGAAAATCAAGGGTAATTGAGAATCCTATAATTATAAAAAGACCGAAACCAAAACCTGTTTCAATGGAAAGAGTCAGAAAGCAGGGCTGTGTGGCCGATGGCCTGCTTTCGGAATATAATCCGGAAAATGACAAATTTATCGAGCTTATCAACAGATCCAATTGCTATTATCTTCATCGGGCGGTTGAAACGTGGCTAACGCCTCCAGATTTTACTACTATTGACTACGTCATGAGTCAAATTACCAAAAAAGACGTGGTATATGGAATGTTTATAGCAGAAGCTATTGATTATCGGGATGAATATTTTAAGGATATTACCGGAAGAGAATTTGATTTTGAAAAAATGTGCCGTGAAGGGGGAAAAGAAAATCCGTGGGGGCCGCATACATGCAAGCCTGATTTTGGGAGCAAGGAATATCGTGATTATATAGAATATATAACCCATCGGGCAATCGATCTCGGGATACAAAGTTTCACTTTCGGGCAGATATATATGCAGGAAGGTTCAGACAAGGATTGGGCGCCAAAAATTGTCAAAGATATTCGCGATTATGCCAAAAAGAAAGGAGTGGATGTTATTATAGGAGCCCAGACCGGGGCGATCACCGATCCTTCTTATCTTGGTCTTTTTGACTATATTGAAGGAGGGGTCGGAATTGACGGCAATGGCAATGTGGAAAACGGCCCGTGTCTTTCATGGAGGGGAGGATGCTGGGCGCTTCTCTGGCATAATAATTTTTCGAATAAAGCGAAAAATGTTTTGCTTCATCTCGACTGGACAGGCATTAAATCGGACGATTTGGATGTTTTCGCAAGAATGACTAGAGGAAAAAGAGCCGAAACTTTGGAGAAATTATACAATAAGTTCAATACGGATAAAACGGGATTTTTGATGCCTTTCTTTGGTGTTTTGGCCAATGATAACGGAGGATGCCGCGGTCCGAAAAAGAAATTTTACTCTCCTGATAATGAATACACCTGCAAGGATGAAGATGTAATAAACAAAATTTTGGCAGGAACAAAAAATTAGCTATTTTTTTGAATTTTGTATTGTATATGTGCAAAATTAAGGCGGTAAAAAGAGAAAAGAAAAAGAAACCGAAGATGCGTGTTTCCGGCAAGAGCGTTTTTGTTATAAAAAATATTATCAAAAAAAAGTCAAGACAAAAGAAGCAACATTGAACACTGCCACACCACTTTGCATAGTAATATGGCGAAACAACGATATGAGAGGAGAGCTCTATTTAATTCTTGATAATATCCGTAGCGCGTACAATGTGGGCGCTATTTTTAGAACTGCGGATGGTGCGGGAGTCAAAAAAATGTATCTTTGTGGATATACGCAATGTCCGCATGACGGCAAAAAATCATATAAAACCAAGGCGGAAAAGATGGTTGAAAAAACGGCGCTTGGAGCAGAGCAAAATGTCGCGTGGGAAAAATGCAATGATTTAAAATCTCTCATAAAATTTTTCAAAAAGAAAAAAATCGCGGTTGTCGGATTGGAAAAAACAAACAGCGCGGTGAAGCTTTCCGATTTCAAGCCTCAGTTTCCGTTAGCGCTTATTTTGGGAAACGAGGTCGAAGGGATTTCAAAAGATATTCTGGAAAAATGCGACAAAGCTGTTTCAATCCCGATGCGCGGAAAAAAAGAATCCCTGAATGTTTCTGTCGCAGCCGGCATAGCGATATATGGAATTCTGAGTTGAATGCAATATGCGCGGGCTTTACGTTGTAATTAACAGTAGGATAAAGCATTAACTATTTCAGCGTGTGCGTGGATACGCTGAATTGAAAAGAATGAAAATATTGGCATGTAAAAACATGGGGGGAAGCGATAACTATTTTGCCAAAGGCAATTCTGATGACGAAGTTATAAATAAAATGCTGAATCATATGCGTGAAGCTCATCCGGAAAAGCTTGAAAACATTAGCGAAGAAAGGATGCGGACGCTTAAGAACACTATGAAGGCGAACATTACGGAAAACAAGGTTGTTTAATAGAAATAATTAAAAAACGGGCCGTTTGCCCGTTTTTTAATTGGCAAAATACTGCAAAAAATGATTGACATTGCGCGTTAATAGTAATATATTGGAAGTGAACCTGATTAAGGAGGGCACCTTAAACCCGCAAGGGAATCAGGTTTCAGGAAAAAAGTGTCCCGGCTTGCCGGGAAAATCGGGTGGAACCGCGGGCCATGAAGCTCGTCCCGGATATGATAATTTTTATTATGTCCGGGACGAGCTTTTAATTTATTAAATTTTATTATTGTCACCCTGAGCGAAGAATCTTCGACAGGCTTGGAACGACATTTGCTATATGGGAAAGAAACAAGAAAATCTTATGGAAAAAATCGTGTCTTTTTGCAAGAGAAGGGGATTTGTGTTTCCGTCTTCGGAAATTTATGGCGGTTTTGCAGCCATATATGATTTCGGACCCTATGGTGTTGAGCTTGAAAACAATATCAAAGATCAATGGTGGAAATATATGGTGCAGATGCGTGAAGATATCGTCGGCCTTGATAGTGCCATATTTATGCATCCAAAAATTTGGGAAGCTTCGGGGCATGTTGCAGGTTTTTCCGATCCGCTTGCGGAATGCAAGAAATGCCATTCAAGATTGCGTGTGGATCATCTTCTTGAGAGCGTGGGAGTTGTTGCGGACGAAAAAATGAAGGAGGAGGAAATAAGCAGGATTTTTTCCGAAAACAAGAAAAAAATCAAATGTCCGGTTTGCGGAGCCAGTGATTTTACGGATGTGAAAAAATTCAATTTGCTGGTAAAATCGAATCTCGGGAATTTTACCGAGGATTGGAGCAAGGAACCTGTATATCTTCGCGGTGAAACATGTCAGGGGATATACGTCAACTACGAAAATGTCCTGAATTCCGCAAGAGTCAGAATTCCCTTCGGTATTGCGCAGATCGGAAAGGCTTTCCGCAACGAGATTACGGCGCGCCAATTTATATTCCGCACGCGCGAATTTGAGCAAATGGAAATGCAATATTTCACAAGTCCGGAAGATGAAATGAAAGCTTATGAAGAATTGAAGAAATATCGCTGGAATTTCTACATTAACTGTCTTGGTTTGAGCGAGAAAAATCTCAAATGGCATAAGCATGAAAATTTGGTTTTCTATGCGAAAGAAGCCTATGATATAGAATATAACTTTCCGTTCGGATTTTCCGAACTGGAAGGATTACATGCCAGAGGTGATTATGACCTCACCCAACATTCCAAATATTCAGGAAAAGACCTGTCCTATGTTGATCCCAAAACGAATAAGAAATGTATTCCGCATGTTGTGGAATCTTCAGCTGGCGTTGCAAGATCAATGCTGGCGGTTATATGCGAAGCATATACGGAAGAAAAAGTCGGCGAAGATACAAGAGTAGTTTTGAAATTTAAAAACAACCTTGCGCCAATAAAAGTGGCAGTATTTCCACTGCTTAAGAACAAACCCGAACTTGTTGCAAAAGCCAGGGAAATTTTCAACGATCTTAAAAAAGAATTTGTGTGCGAGTTTGATGATAACGGAAATGTCGGAAAACGGTACAGAAGGCAGGATGAAATAGGAACGCCGTATTGTGTGACGGTTGATTTTGAGTCGCTTGAAAAAGGCGATGTGACTGTGCGCGACCGCGACACAATGAAACAAGAACGCGTGAAGATTGAAGAATTGCTTGATTATCTACATGACAAGCTAGAATAAGAAATAAAAAAAGTACTAATGCAGGTTAAGAATAATAAATGTATGAAATATAAATCCAAAGTTGTTAAAGTCGGACCGTATTTTTTGGGAGGAGGCAATCCCGTGAGAGTTCAATCAATGTGCGACACCGACACGCGCGATGTAAAAGCGACGGTGAAGCAAATTCTGGAGCTGGAAAAGGCGGGTTGCGAAATTATTCGAGTTGCTGTCCCGGATATGGCTGCGGCAAAAGCTATCGGAAAAATAAAGAAAAGAATCCACATTCCGTTTGTTGCCGATATTCATTTTGACTATAAGCTTGCGCTCGAATGTGTGGAGCAGGGAATAGACAAGATTAGAATCAACCCGGGAAACATCGGTTCGCGGGAAAAAACGGAAGCGGTTGTAAAGGCCTGTAAGGCAAAAAAAATTCCGATTAGGATTGGAGTCAACGTAGGATCGATTGAAAAAAATCTTCTTGCAAAATATGGACCCACGCCTAAAGCTGCCGTCATGTCTGCTCTCAACCACGTTAAAATTCTTGAAGACCTTAATTTTCATGATATTTTGGTTTCCATAAAATTCAGCGACGTTCCGCAGATGATTGAAGGTTATCGCTTGCTTGCCAAGAAAATAAAATATCCTTTGCATCTTGGGATTACACATGCCGGAACTGCCTATTTGGGAACAATAAAAAACGCCATCGGAATCGGAACGCTTCTTCAGGAGGGAATAGGAGCGACAATCCGTGTTTCACTCACTGCAAATCCAGTCGAGGAAATAAAAGCCGGATTTGCGATTTTGAACGCTGCAGGCGCGAGAAAATTCGGGCCGGAGCTTATTTCATGCCCGACTTGCGGAAGAACTGAGATTGATCTTTTAGGACTTACCAAGAAAGTGGAGAAAGTTTTAGAAGGGGTAAAAAAGCCTCTTAAAGTGGCGGTAATGGGATGCGTGGTGAATGGCCCGGGAGAGGCGCGCGAAGCTGACATAGGAATTGCCGGCGGAAAACATGCCGGAGCAATTTTTGTGAAAGGAAAGATCCTCAAAAGCGTCAGCGAAGACAAATTGCTTTCGGAATTCTTAAAAGAACTCAAAAAACTTTACTAGAAATCCCTTATTCAAGTCACAAAGGGCGCTTTAAGGTTAAAGAGCGCTTGTTTTTGTGCTAATTTCCAAATTATTTTAATTGAGACACTGATTAATGTTTTAATTTATGGAGAACAAAGATCAAATGCGTGTTATGTTATATAAATATAAAAAGATAAAATACAGAACAAACTCCAGTGTTCTTTTCGGAGTTTTTGATAAAAAAATATCAATAAATCAATAGATTTATTTATATTTTTTTCTCTCGTAATTTCTGCCAATAAGCTTTCTTTGTATGTTTCTTTTATCTTCGCTTTCCCATGGCTGAAAAGAAAAAGCGGCGCTTTCTCTTGCTCGAGAAAGCGCCGTGAAAGTTTCAGCGTTTGTTGCATTGAGCATGTTTAGACTTCAGCCCATCCGCCGATGCCAATTCCGCCACCGCTTGGAAAATAGAGGGAGTCAAGAAGATCGTGTATGGACTTCAATATGAGAGCATATCCTTCAAGATCAGGGTTGAGGTATGTTTCATTGAATCCATGTCCCAAAGGATCATCGACATGTATTCTTATCGTGATGTTTGCTGGAGCAACGGCAAAACCAAATTCACGAAATATATTTATCATAAAATCGTTTGTTGATGTGATATGGCTGCCGTTTGCATCATCTGCTGCAGCAGAACCGATCGCGAATGTCTTGACGGCTGATCTTGGCAGGGCATTGCTTCCCGAGGTGAGTTTTGTAAAAATGTCATTTATGTAGATTGAACCCTGCGAGTGTGCGATAAGAAGAATTTTCTGTTTTGCTGACATGTATGCTTGGATTTTGGCAAGCATGTTTTTAAGTTCACTGTCATCAAGGCTGATGTGTCCATGATCTCCGATCTTGCTGGCATGATATTCCATGATTGATTGCCACAAAGCCTGAGGAAGTTCTTGCGAAGGAATGAGAGTGAGCAATGCCTTGAGAATGAGGTCGCTTCGCACCTGAGGATACTCATTCAGCTTTTGCTGAAAAAGATCGCCAAGGTCATAAAAAGCATTACGGCTTGGGTTTGGCACAAGAATGATTTTCACGCTTTTGCCATTGTGGTTCCCGATTACGTCCGCAAGATCCATCGCATCACTCAACGCATCCAAATATCCCGTGTTTATGCCATTGACGTATGGAATTAGATATTCAGCATATGCATACGCATCGGAAGAAACTTGGCTGGAAGAAAACAAAAAAGCCATGGCATTTTTTGTCTCCATAACATCATAATAGGATGCGGTGACAACTTCGAATCTCAAGAGGCTTTCAAAAGCTGTCATTTCTCGCAGCTTTTCAGGAGTATCGAATGTTTTTCTCACTATCACGCGCGAAGGAGCATCAACTCCGGGGATTTCTCCAAGAGATTTGCAAAAGGCAAGCGAATCTCTGAATTTCAAAAAAGCGTCAAGCGCTTCAGATTCTGTTTCTGCAAATCGTGTTGATTCAACACTTTCCGCAAGTTCAAGCAAGGCGTGTCTTTCTTCAGTCTGAGAGGGACTGGGAAAGACTTCGTTGATGATATATGATTTGATGTCATCGCGAACGTTATAGGTGTCATACTCTTCCGCATTCTCCGCCTTTGTTGCAGATGAAGATTTTTCAGAACTCTCACACCCATAAAGCAGAAATACGACGAAAGCTATCGCAAGAAAAACCGCTAGTGTCGAAGAAAAACGTTTCCTTCTTTCCATAATCACCTCCAAATTTTTTATTTTTATTTTTTAATGAACTAACAATATAAATCAATATTAACTCATAAAAATACGATTGTCTATTAGAATATAGTTAAATTTGATAAGTCTGATTTTATGCGAGACAAAAGTTTTTTTGTAGCTTCTTTGTCAATGAAAACGGATAAAAAGTTTTCTCAGATCTCTCATCAAAGGGTCGAAATCCGAATGCTTACATGATAGTTTCTGTGCTTCCAGTAGGGGATAAAAATCTTTTCTGTAACGATATTGAAAAATAGCACAAAATCCCTTATTCAAGCCATAAAAGGCGTTTGGCATTTGACAAATATTTGTTTTGGATGTATAATTAAAGATTGTCATGGTGGCAACGCAGTTATTTAAAAGAACATAAACTGACCATAAAGGGGAGGGGAGATCATGAAGAAATTTTCTTTTTTAGCGGTTATGGTTTTCATGCTTTTTGGCGTGGCGGGTATCGGGCAAGCCAAGGATTTTGCGACAGCGCTTGAAATAACGCTATCGGAAATTCCGGACGGCGGTGATATTGCTGCGATGGGAAATCCGGCAGTAAGGCGTGATTTCTCAACAAAAAATCCCGCAGTTACCGGGGCGAGCATCGTATCAAAAAATGTCGTCGTTTGTGCGAATTATGGATTATTTGCCTTTAAAAATGGTTTCGACATGAGTCTATATTCCGTATCGGCGATGACAAAGCTACCCCTAGGAATTACAAGGCTAACGGTTACCGAAGGAAATTCGACCACAGGCGGCATTGATGAAATCGGCGATATCAAATTAAATGGATTAACATCCATTGAACTGCAATACGGGCTGCCTTTGTCAGATGATCTGTATGGTGGCATAGTTTATACGCACAACAGATCAAAACTAACGATAGATACAATGTTTTTCGATGAAACGGTTGGCGTGCCGTTCGACGTTGAATTAGCATCGGAAACTAGGTCCCATGAAATTGGAGTCGGGTTACTCTATCGCCTAGGAGAAAAGGTAGACTTGGGATTTTTTTATAACCGGGCATCAAGCAGATCCAGAGATTATGTAAATGATATCAAGGAAGGTACTGCGAGATCAGCTACCGATCAGCTCAGAGCCGGTTTCAGCGCTCAGCTTGCATTAGGTACAGTGCTAGCCGCAGAATATAGGCATTTTTGGTTTGAAGAAGAACGGGATGCGCAATATTTTGCCGGTATCGAACAGTATCTTAACAAAAGTGTGGCACTATATGGCGGCTATGCTAACGGAGGTGCTACTGCTGGATTGGGAATTTATCTCAAAAATGGCGGATTGAATCTTGCTTATATGCATAGGCCATTTAGATCAACAGAAGATTTTCTGGGAGAAGCGAAGGTATTTGAAGCTTTGCTGTTCTGGAATTTCTAGGTCAGTTTAGCTTTTTAACAAACAAGCCCTTGCAGAGCAATTCTGCAAGGGCTTAAATTTTTTCCAAATATTCCGAATAAATTTATTCTGTCCAAGATAGGTCAAATAAAGATTTTATGAGTTTTGTCAAAAATTCTTCCTCGATGCTGAAGATTTGATTTTCATGAAAGTAAAAAACCTTGTGCGCAATTACAAGTGTTCCAAAAAAAGATTTGCCGTAAATATTTTTCTTTTTAATATATTCTGCAGTATCTTCTTTAAATTCTTCCACAAAAATTTCTTGTACGTCAATTTTCCCGAGCCGTTTTTGTATTTTTTCAAAAATAGGCAGCAAATCTTTTTCTGCCAGAACATTTTCTTTTCCAAATATAACCGATATTTTCTTTGCATGCGTTTCTGTCAATTCATTCAAGATGAATTTTTTTCCGTTTTCTCCTTCAAATATTTCAAAAGGTTTCTTGTTTGAAATATAGTGTTCTGTCTTGAGCAGGGAAATGATGCGCGTAAATTCGCGTTCTTGCTCATCAACTTTTCTTTTCTGGATTCTCAAAATACTCAACAGTTCATCGGGCGATTTCGGCGTAACCGATCTGCCTTTTTTTCTATCAAGTTTTTCTATCAATTCTTTCTTTTGTAATGATTCAAGGGTTCTGTATACGGTTGGTCTGCTCATGGAAGTCTTGTTCGCAAGATTTTGTACAGATGATTGCCCCAATTCCAAAG
>DBRS01000002.1:0-3391 GCA_002306085.1 Candidatus Moranbacteria bacterium UBA1362 | reverse complement strand
CGTAAGTACTTTACAAAATATCAAAAAGGGTGTATACTATAATTACAAAACAAAAAGGAGGTGTACCTTAATATTATTTTACGAGAAAAATCATTTCTCTAAAAATATAATACAAATGCAAAATTCTAGACACGAAAGAAGGAGGATGCCATGAAATATGACAAGATGTTTAGTAGAAATATAGGATTTTTAACAGAAGAAGAGCAGGCAAAGATTTCTCAACTTTCAGTTGGAATAGCAGGAGCTGGCGGAGACGGTGGTTTACTTGCAGAAAGACTAGTCAGGTTTGGTGTAAACAGAATAATATTGGCAGATCCTGAGGTGTTTGAAATCGAAAACATCAATAGGCAATTTGCTGCTTATACCGATACTATAGGTAGTAATAAAGCTGCAGCAGTTGCGAATGAACTCCGTCGCATAAATCCCAAAGCAGAAATAGTAACATTTGAAGGTGTTTCACGCGAAAATGTTCGGGAATTTGTGTCTATGGCAGATCTGATAATTGATGAAATCGAGTTCTCGATTCCATCGCTTTCGGTTATGTTGGCGAGAGAGGCTAGAAAACAGAGAAAATATGTATTCATGGGAGCCAATATTGGTTGGGGTGCAAGTTCTCTTTGTTTCGCTCCTGATGGCATGAAATTTGAAGAGTTTTTTGCCTATAATGAGGAGACAAAAGAGATTGATGCGACAAGATATGCCAAGCAGGTGCCGAGCTATTTTGATCGGGGTATGCTGATGGATGTACTGGAAGGCAAGATATCTATACCTAGTATTTCGTCAGCCGTAGGACTAGTTGCTTCTCTTCTATCCAGTTCTATCATTCTTTTCTGGACTGGAAAGAAGAATCCAAGAATAGTTCCCGAGTTCTTACATTATGATATGTTTGAGCTCGCGGAGTATTAAGGAGGTTTTCATGGTTATTATTCAGAATGGCGGGGATATAATTTATCAGATTGCTTCCAAAGGGAAACTGTTTACGGAAGCGCAGTGCTTGCGTCATGACGTTTATTTGCAGGTCGGATATATACAAAGGCCTTGCAAGGATGGCATAATTCCCGATTCCAAAGACGAGATTTCTGATTATATTATAGCTCTGGATTATTCTCTAGATGAAGTTGTCGGAACCATAAGAATTACTCCAGTAGTTGATTTTAAAAAATATGATCTATTTCGTCACTGGAAAGGAAACATGCTTCCTGGAGCAGAAGAGAAAATTGCCAAAATTTTTCTGCGGTATTCGGTAGCTGAACTTGGTGCACTGGCTGCAAAGAAAAACGGCAATGTTCCCAGCAAAAGAAAAGGGATTTCATGGGGGCTTTACAAATCCACTTTTCTTTACAGTCTTATTAAAGAAATAGACTATTGGGTAATAGGAATGGACTCAGGGAAACTGGTCATTCTTGAGAGTCTGGGTTGGCACGTCGAAAGACTTGGAAAGCCTATTGAGTATTTTGGCTCAGTTTCAGAATTAGGCTTAATGTCAGTTAATAAACAACTTGGGTCAATATATAACAAAAACCCGAGGTACTATCAATACATAGCTAGTTGACTAGTTTATGTATTACGTACAAAAAAATAATCCCGCACATTTTATAAGTATTGATGTGCGGGTTTTTTTATGCTAAAATTTTGGTATGGATACACAATTTTTAGTGGTGCTTAGTAGTATCGCTGCTAATTTTATTTTGGTGGTTTTAATATTGCTTCATTTACGCCATTCTTTGTCTGGAAATTACTTACTTCTTATCATTTTCGGTTTGTCTGGTTGGGCAATTTCCAATTATTATTCCAATCTTGACTTTCCTTATATCTTTTTGCTTTGGCTAAATAGACTAATCTTTATTACAACAAGTATAGCTGCTTGGGGTTTTGCTTGCTTTGCCGATGCCTTTCCTGATGAAAAAGGCTTAAACAGGAAAAGATCCATAATGATGCTTGTGGCACTATTAACAGCAGTCATTATTTCAGCAAGCCCATATCTTGCTAAAAATGTATTTTCAAATGGGGCCGTAACAGATATTAATTTTGGTTGGGGTATAGTTTATTATGGAATTTTTATTCTTACGTGCCTAGTCTATACTATTGGCAAAATAATACGAAAGTTTTTTGTCGAAAAAAATCAAGACACTAGAGAACTGTTTAAATTGTTAACTTATGGAGTTGGCATATTTTTATTTTTAGCCATAATTACCAATCTGATATTGCCAGTATTCTTTAATCAGTTTGAAATATCTGTAATCACTCCTGCTTATACTACAGCATTTAGCTTTATAATTTTTACAGCAATATTAAAACATAAGTTTCTTGATATAAAAGTTGTTGCGACTGAATTATTAACTTTCTCTATTTGGATTTTTCTCCTTATTCAAACAATGCTTTCTTCAAATGTAAGTATGGGAATCGTAAATGGAATAATTTTTGTATTAGTAATTATTTTTGGAATTTACTTAATAAGATCTGTCAAATTGGAAGTTGAGCGTAAGGAAGAACTTCAGATAATGGCTGATCGGCTGGCGTCGGCGAACGATCAATTGCGAAAACTGGACAATGCAAAGACGGAATTCATTTCCGTCGCTTCGCACCAGCTCAGGACCCCGATTACCGCCATAAAAGGCTTCACTTCTCTTATTCTGGAAGGTGCCTATGGTGAAATAGGCGGCGGGGTGCGCAAGGCGGTGGAAAAGGTATATGTTTCAACGGAGCGCTTGGTGAATCTCATTGAGGATCTTTTGAACGTTTCAAGGATAGAATCTGGCAGGCTTAGTTTTAATTTTGAAAAATCAAGTGTGGAAAAGCTTCTCAAGGAACTTCGTGATAATTTCGTGCTTGTTGCAAAAAACAAAAAATTAAATCTTACTTTGAAATTGCCGAAAAAACCGCTTCCGGAAATCACCATGGATTACCAGAAAGTAAGGGAGTTGACTTCAAATTTCATAGATAACGCATTGAAATATACTGAAAAGGGCGGGGTAACGGTAAGTGCAGAGCTCAGGAATGAGGGAGTTGTCGTGGATGATAAGGGTTTTGTGATTCCGGGGCGAAAATCGCCTTTTGGCAAGGTTATAAGAATAATTGTTTCGGACACGGGAATCGGTATACCGAAAGAAGAAATACCCTATCTTTTCCGCAAGTTTTCACGCGGCAAAGACATTTCACGTTTGCATGTGGGCGGAACGGGACTCGGGCTCTATGTCGGCAAAGCAATTGCTGACGCGCATCATGGCCAGACCTGGGTGGAGTCCGACGGTGCAGGAAAGGGAAGCAGATTTATGATTGAAATCCCAGTGGAAGGAGAGCTTGGAGAAGCGAAGAAATAGAATATACTAGCTGTTTGAATTTATAAGAGCGCATTCGCGCTCTTTTTTAATTAACAGCTAAACCACCACGC
>DBRS01000019.1:335-50238 GCA_002306085.1 Candidatus Moranbacteria bacterium UBA1362 | reverse complement strand
TGGTCCCTAATCTCCAGCCGTTACTAATTTGCTCGCTCATGGAATCCACGACTTTTATAAATCAATTTTTTCTAAATATTTTTATCCGTGGTGGGCTAAAATGATATTTTCCGTGCTATAAAAGTGTGCACCTTTAAAGCGTAGCTCTTGGATTACGATAAAATCACCAACTGTAAAGGGAGGTGATTTTATGTTAACCAAAGTTTATGGATGAATCCGGATGACAGTCACCGTCATATGTTTTGGCTTTTATATCGTATGGGCAGAGCATCTGTCAACGTCTAAGTCAGTCTGTGCGGCAGAATATGCCGGTATTGGCTAGTGAATATCATTGCCTAAAAAGGATTGGCATGTATAATTGAATTATGAAACAGAAAACGGCAAATTTGCTCAAAAAAGCGGTTTTGATGGCGAAAAAGTCACAGGAGTGGTCCGATTTCGAGTTGCCCGAAATTCAGGCAGAGTATACAAAAAATGATAAATTTGGAGATTATTCTTCGAATATAGCGATGGTTTTGGCAAAGAAAGTGGGAAAGGATCCGATGGAAATTGCGGAGGCGATAAAAGATGCTATATGTCATTCTGAACGAAGTGAAGAATCTCGAAATATTAAATCCAATGATACTATAACGGAATCCTTCGCTAATGCTCAGGATGACACGGTAAAAAATTTTGAGAAAATCGAGGTTGCGGCGCCGGGGTATTTGAATTTTTATCTTTCGAAAAAATATCTGCAGGACGTTGTCGGAAAAATAAACGCGGAAAAGGAAAATTTTGGCGCATCTCAAAAGGGCAAAGGAATCAAAATAAACAACGAATTCATTTCCGCAAATCCCACAGGTCCTCTGCACCTAGGAAACGGACGCGGAGGTTTCTATGGCGATTCACTTTCAAAAATTCTCAGAAAAGCCGGGTTTGACGTTACGGTGGAATATTATGTAAACGACGCGGGAGAACAAGTCGTAAAACTCGGGCATAGTGTCCTGAAGGATGGTGAGAAAGTGTATGAAGGAGAATATATTGACGAACTCAACAAGAAATTTGGAAAAATCCAAGATGTGAGAGAAGTCGGAGAAAAATCCGCAAATTATATCCTTGAAAACATCATCAAAAAAACAGTAAAAGAAAAAATGCGCATCGAATTTGATGAATGGACGAGCGAGAAGGAACTGCAGAAAAAGGGATATGACAATCGTGCGGTAGAAATGCTCAAGAAAAAAGGTTTCACATATGAATCGGACGGCGCGCTTTGGCTCAAGACGACCGAATTCGGAGATGATAAAGACAGAGTGCTTGTCAAAAGTGACGGCAAGAACGCGTATATAGCGGGGGATTGCGGATATATGCTGGACAAGATCGAGAGAGGATTTGACAAGCTCATAATGGGGCTTGGAGCCGACCATCACGGCTATGTTTCAAGGCTTAAAGCTGTTGCCAAGATGTTGGGCTTTCACGGGGATTTCAGAATAATACTTTCGCAGCTTGTGCGGCTCGTGAAAGACGGCAAGGAAGTTAGGATGAGCAAGCGCGCGGGCAACGTGGTGTATATTGATGACCTCATTGAAGAGGTGGGACACGATGTGGCAAGGTTCTTTTTTCTCATGTATTCGCCCGACACGCACATGAACTTTGATCTTGGTCTTGCGAAGGAGCAGTCGCAAAAGAATCCGGTTTTCTACGTGCAATATGCTCATGCAAGAATTTGTAGTATACTCCAGAAATCTCTTTCGGCGAACAATAAACAAGAATCAGCGAGCAACGATATCAATCTTTCCTTGCTATCACATGAAAAAGAGCTTGATTTGATCAAAGAACTTAATAAATTTCCGGAACTTATCGAAGAAATTTCCGAAAGTTATGAAGCTCACAGGCTTCCTCACTATGCATTGAAGCTTGCCGACAAATTCCACTCTTTCTACGACGCGTGCAGGGTTATCGATGAAGAAAATCCCGAGCTTTCAAAAGCCAGACTTTCCCTCGTTAATTCCGCAAGAATCGTGCTTGCGGAAACATTAAGGCTTATAGGAGTAAGCGCACCTAAATCCATGTAGCAAGTATCACGCAGCATGTATAATGTATAAATTTTCAAAATACATAATACATTCTGTGTTATACCAATAATTATGCGTATAGGGATAGATGCCAGATCCATATTGAATCCCGAGAAAGGCGATGCGATCGGGATCGGGCATTACACATATCAGCTTGTGAGACATCTTCTGAAGAACGATCAGGAGAATGAATACGTCATTTTCTTCGATTTTCGTGTGCGCGAAAAGGACGTGAAAAAATTTACAAAGCCGAACACAAAAATAGTGTTTTTCCCGTTTTCCGATTACAAAAGATATATGCCCGGCGCTTACAGTGAAATATTGGTTACCGCCACTTTGCAAAGAGAAAAGCTTGACGTTTTGCATACCGCGTCCTTTGTGAATAGAATTCCGCTCGGCTACAGGGGGAAAACGGTCGTAACATTTCACGACATGTCCATGTACAATATTCCCGAATGTCTTCCTACGACGCGTTATATTGCAAACAAGACAATTGCCAAGCTTATGGCGCGCAGAGCCGACAAAATTATAGCCGTTTCAAATTATTTGCGCGAAGATCTTAGGAAATTTCTGAAAGTCAAGGATGAAAAAATATCGCTGGTCTACAGCGGTTTGGATGAAAGGTTTTTTGAAAATCCTGAATTGGATGTCGCCAAGGCTTTGGGGAAATTCGGAATTGAAAAGAAATATATTCTTTTTCTGGGTACTCTTGAACCGTCAAAAAATATTACAAGACTTCTGAACGCGTTTTCAGATTTCAAACAGCGCGAAAAACAAAAAACCGGAAAATTCGGCTATCAACTTGTGCTCGCCGGCAAAGAAGGTTGGAAATCCAAGGAATATAGGCAGATGGTCAAAGATCTTAAATTAAGCAAAGACGTGATTTTTACAGGTTATGTCATAGGAGACGATCTTGTTCCGCTCTTCAAGAATGCCGAATTTTTCATTATGCCTTCTCTCTATGAAGGTTTTGGAATGACAGTGCTGGAAGCTTTTGCGACCCGGTCTCCTGCGATAATTTCTCGTGTTTCTTCTCTTCCTGAGCTTGCTGGGGACGCCGCGTACTATATAAATCCTTTGGATACTGAAGAAATGACAAACGCCATGATTCTGTTTGCGGAAAATGAGGATGTTCGCAGCAAATACAAGTCGGCCGGATTTGAACAGGCGAAAAAATTCGATTGGAACAAATGTGCGCTTGAAACTCTGGAAATATACAAGAGCTTGAAATAGGCATTTACAAAAGCAATTTTTCGTTATATAAATAATTGAAAGGCGATGGAGACTATCAATCTCCGGTAACGTGAGGGGTCACGTTACCAGCCGTGGGAAGAAATGCTGCGCCATTGCAAGACCGTTGGTTTTTGCTGAAGTCGTGCGCGGCAAAGTAGAACCTGCCGGGCAGGCCCGTAACAGCCGTAAAATAAGGGTAGAATGTGTGATGTATTATGCATTACATCGAATACATAATACTTGATACATGATACCGAAATAAGGTGGTACCACGCATGAAAGCGTCCTTATGTATTTTCGCATAGGGATTTTTATTTTATTAAATTTTCAAATATATGGCATTCAAAAAAGTGGACACTCGCCAATCGTTCCCGAAGATGGAGGAAGAAATTCTTAAGTTTTGGGATGAGAACAAAATTTTTGAGAAATCAGTTCAAAATAATCCGGAGGAAAAATCCTTTATTTTTTATGAAGGGCCTCCGACTGCAAACGGAAAGCCGGGGCTTCATCATGTCTTGGCGCGCGCGTTCAAAGATGTGATCCCTCGCTATAAGACGATGAAAGGCTTTCGTGTTGAAAGAAAAGCGGGCTGGGACACACACGGGCTTCCTGTTGAAATCCAGGTTGAAAAAGAATTGGGGCTCAAGAACAAACAGGATATCGAAAATATCGTTCCCGGAAATCCGCGCGAAAGCATTATTGAATTCAATAAAAAATGTAAAGAATCAGTCTGGGTATATAAAGATCTTTGGGAAAAACTTACGAGACGAATGGGATACTGGGTTGATATGCAACATCCCTACGTCACATATGAAAATTCCTACATCGAATCGGTCTGGTGGGTGATTGCGCAGGTTGCGAAACTTAAAAATGCCAAGAGAGATTCGCTTTTGTATAAAGGGCACAGGGTTATTCCGTATTGTTATCGCTGCGGAACAGCGCTTTCATCGCATGAAGTCGCGCAAGGATATCAGACTGTCAAAGAAAATTCAATATATATTAAATTCAAATTAAAACCAGGACAAAAAGTGGGAGACTTCATCACTGATGACAAGACGTATATTTTAGCTTGGACAACGACGCCGTGGACGCTTCCGGGCAACGTGGCTTTAGCTGTTGGGAAAGACATTGGATATGTAGCAATAAAGCAGGAAAAAGAACAATATATTTTAGCTAAAAATAGATCTGGTGTTATAGATGAAAAACACAAAATAATAAGGGAATTTCCAGGGGATAAATTAATCAGCCTTGTTTATGAACCACTTTATGCGCTAACTGACAAAGAAAATGTTTACAAAGTAGTTTCCGGAGATTTTGTCTCAACTGAAGACGGAACGGGAGTTGTGCATATTGCGCCGGCGTTTGGCGAAGATGACGCGAATGTTGGAAAAGAATACGATTTGCCGACTCTGATAACCATTAACGAAAAAGGAGAAATGGATGCCGATGTTCCCGGCAAAGGAATTCCTGTGAAGAAAAAGAACGAGAAGAACCGCTATGCTGTAGATGATTTGATCATTGAAGATTTGAAGAAAAGAAAGTTGCTTTTTAAGGAAGAAGAATACGAACATGAATATCCATTCTGCTGGAGATGTTCAACTCCTCTCATTTATTATGCAAAACCATCCTGGTTTATCCGCATGAGTGAATTATCAGGAGATCTTGTAAAAAATAACGAAAAAATTAACTGGATTCCGGAACACATCAAGGAAGGACGCTTCGGAGAATGGTTGAGAAGCATTAAGGACTGGGGAATTTCACGCGAAAGATATTGGGGAACTCCGCTTCCAATTTGGACGTGCGGCAAGTGTGATGGCATAAAGGTTGTTGAATCGGCAAAAGAGATTGAAGAACTTTACGGAAAAAAACTTGATGACCTGCACAAGCCTTTCATTGACGATGTGAAACTTCCTTGCGAATGCGGAGGAGAAATGGTACGCGAAAAAGAAGTTTTGGATGTCTGGTTCGACAGCGGTTCCATGCCAACTGCTCAGTTTAATTATCCCAACGGCGCAACCGAAGAAGACAGAAAAGAGATAGAATCAGGAAAATTTTATCCTGCGGATTATATTTCCGAAGCTATCGACCAGACACGCGGATGGTTCTACACTTTGCACGCTATTTCTACGCTGCTCAATAAAGCCGGAAAAACTCCCGCGGGATATGCTTATAAAAATGTCATTTGCCTCGGGCACATTCTTGACGCAAAGGGCAAAAAAATGAGCAAATCACTCGGAAACATTGTGGAACCGATGCCTGTGATGGATCAATATGGAGCCGATATGCTTCGCTGGATGCTATATACAATCAATCAGCCAGGACTTCCGAAAAGGTTTGATGTTAAGGGCATGAAGGATATCATGAATCGGGTTTTTCGCATGCTTTGGAATTCATATTCATTTTTTGTGATGTATGCAAATGTTGATAAATGGAAACCAAGTGCAAGTGACAAGGGACAAGCGACAGGCGACAAGGCAAATCTTCTGGACAGGTGGATTCTGTCAGAACTCAATATGTTGATTAAAAATGTTGACGAAAAACTTGATTCATATGACATTTATGCGGCGGCAAAATCAATTGAAAAGTTTATTGATAATCTTTCCAACTGGTATATCCGCAGGTCAAGGAAAAGATTTTGGAAAAGCGAAAACGACAGCGACAAAAATGACGCATACGCGACTCTTCATCATGTGCTTGTCGAGCTTTCAAAGCTTATGGCGCCTTTTACGCCGTTCGTTTCGGAAGAAATATATAAAAATCTTACTGGCAAAGAATCCGTTCATCTTGCTGAATTTCCGGTTGTTGATGAAAAAATGATTGATGAAAAATTGAATGAGGAGATGAAAAATTTGAGAGAAGTAATAAGCTTGGGATTGCAAGAACGTGCAAAGGCCGGGATAAAAGTTCGACAACCTATCGCTGGTATCGTGATTAAAGGCAAAAAGATTAACAATGAGCTTATCGAAATAGCAAAAGATGAGTTGAATATCAAGGGTATTAATTTTAATGAAGAAGCTGAGAAAGATATAGAATTGGTACTTGAATTTAAGAGTGTTACCAAAGATCTTATAATAAAATATAATATTGAAGGAAATCCTAGTTTAAGTGCAGAGGATTTGAAACTTGAAGGAATTGCGCGTGAAATCATCCGCTTCATTCAGGAGATGCGCAAGCAGGCCGGCTATGAAGTGGAAAACCGCATCAACGTTTCATATCAGGGCCATGAAAAAGTTTTTGAAAAGTTTGATGGTTTGATTGCAAAGGAAACTTTGGCAAACTCTGTTTCGAAAGAAGCTCTTGCCGATTTTGATCTTGAAAAAGAATTTGAAATTGAGGGAGAGAAAATTTATATTAGGATTAAAAAGGCCTAGAAGATACTTTGGTGATCACTATGGTGACCTCCATGGAAGTCACTATGAAAGCCTTGCTTTACGCAGGGCTTTTATTTAATTTTGAATTTCGGATCAAGACTGACTGTCTGAACATGCTTATTGAAATTTACGCCGAAACGAATCAGTTTCTGGCTGACAATAAAAATCAAAATTTAAAAACTAAAAATTTGCAAAAACATGCTTAATTGGCAGGTGCAACCTTTGACTTTCATTGAGCTCTAGTCTTAAAATGTAATATACATGGAGTACAAATACACCGGGATCATCTTGAATAAGCGCGATGTGGGGGAGACGGACCGTATCTATACGATCTATACTCTTGAGGGCGGGAAAATAAGATCGCTTGCCAAGGGAATAAGAAAGCCGGAAGCCAAACTCGCATCATCACTTGAAAACATAACCTTGGCGGATATCACGATCGTGCGCACGAAGGGACTTGGAAAAATAACCGGTTCGATTATTGAAAACAGCTTTCCGAATCTGAAGAACGATTGCGATGCGCTTCTGGAAGTATTTTCGAGCATCGGCGTTTTTGACAAACTTGTCGATCTGGAAAGCGCTGATGACAGAATCTTCAACTTGCTCAAAGAATATTTTGAAGTTGCCGATATTTGTGCGCGGAAAAATCTCAGGGAAAAACATCAGTTGCTGAGATTGGGTTTTATGGCCAAATTCATGTTTGAACTCGGATACGCGGTCGGAGTTGATTCGTGCGCGGCATGCGGAAGCGTTCTATCACGCGGATCTCTGGGCTTCAGTTCCAAACACGGAGGAGTGCTGTGCGAAAAATGCGCATGCGGCGGCAAATTTCTGGCGATTCCGATCAGCGTGAACGCGGTCAAAATCATGCGGCTTTTTCTCAGGAGCAAAATGAGCTCTCTTTATAAAATACAGGCTTTGCAAAAGGATCTTGCCAGTGTCCGTATCGCGATCGAAGACTTTTCAAGATGGAACATGTAAAAATTTCAATCTCAATCGCAAGTGCGTCAGCTTTCCAAATGTTTAATTTTTGAAATAATTTGTTTTGCAAAATTTTCTCCAAGCAATTGAACTGCGGCTCGATATTTAAAATAAATTAAGAGAAAAAATGGCTATTAAATAATATTTATGGTATAATAACACAAAATAAAATATTTTCTCGATAACATAAAAACAAAAATCATTATGTCCTTAGAAGATCTTAACAGGGAACTATACAAAAATGATTCCAAGGTAATTTCGGCAAGGAAGCGCGAAGCAAGCGAGTATGATTTAGTGTCTTCAGCGGTTGAGCAACCGAAATCGAATCCGTTTTTTCAGGAAGAAATGTGGCAAAAGGAGAAAAAGGAAATTGCTGCTTTGCGAAGAAAGAAAATTCTGATTACTGTCGGCGCGGTTCTTCTGACGCTTTCTCTTATAGGCGGAGCTGTTTATTTCTACCAATGGTGGCAGAAAAACGCTTTTCATCAGGATCGCGTCGAGGTTTATTTTGAAGGACCAACGGAAGCTGATAGCATGCAGCAGACAAAATACGTCATTCATTATAAAAATAACAACCGTGTTTCGCTCAAAAATGCCGAGTTGGAACTGACATATTCCGAAAACTTTCAGCCTGTCGATAATACCAATTTGAAAATCTTCAGCCCCAGCTCAGGCAAAATTTTTGTCGGCGACATAAGGCCTATGAGCGAAGGAAGCGTCGAACTTAAGGGTATTTTCTATGCTCCCGAAGATTATCCTTTATTTTTAAAAACGACGTTTAATTTTATGCCGTCAAATGGATCTGAAACATTAAGCATGGACAGCCAGATTAATATTAAGATCACAGCGGCTCCCATTGCGCTTGATCTTTCAGTTCCCAAACAGGCGGCCAATGGCGACCAGGTTGAGTACTTAATAAAATACAGAAATCTTGATATCAGAAGTATTGGAGATTTGCGGATAAAAATAGATTTTCCATCAGGCTTCGAAATGAAAATTGCCGACCCTCAGCCTCTCGAGGGCGAATCATACTGGCGTATTGGAAGTCTTGAGCCTAATCAGGAAGGAAAAATAACCATACGAGGAAGCCTCTCGGGGAGTGATGGGGAAAACAAGGATATCGTTGTTTCTATGGGGCATCAGGGAAGCAATGGTGAACTAGTTGTGTTCAATAGGAGTCAGGCAAGCACAACGGTTGTTGCTCCTCTTTTGGGTATTATGCAAAAACTTCAGAATAAAGAAGGAAACGTGATATATCCCGGGGAAACTTTGAAATACATGCTATCTTATCGGAACACGGGGGATATGGGATTACGCAATGCCATAATTACAGCTGAAATACAGAGTAAAGTTCTGGATTTTTCCAAGATAAAAATAGAAAAAGGTTCATTTGACGGTTCTACGAATACCATTACATGGAAAGCGTCCGGAATTCCAGGACTCGCCAACATAGATCCCGGGCAAGGGGGAGAAGTATATTTTTTAATTCCTGTGAAGACTATGATTCCGGTAGACAGCAGTGAAGACAAGAACTTTGTCGTAACATCAGTTGCCAAAATAGACAGTCCGGATATACCTACTCCTGTTGATTCAAATAAAATCATAGGAAGCAACACACTTGAATTGAGATTGGCCTCAAAAGTAATATTTGAAACAAAAGCCTTCTATAATGATAGTAAGATTAGGAATTCCGGGCCGATTCCAATGGAAACAAATAGAGAAACGACATTTTCTGTGCACTGGGCCGTTGCAAATATTTCCAATGATCTTTCAGGTGCCAGGATTGTGTCATCCCTTCCCTCGGGCATCAAATGGACCGGACAAATTTATCCCGCGGATGAAAAGATATCCTATGACTCTAGAACCAATCAGGTGGTGTGGGATATCGGGGATATTCCCGCAGGTACTGGGGTTCTTGTTCCCGCGCGAGAAGTTGTTTTTCAGATCGGTGTTGTTCCACAAGTCAATCAGATAGGCGAACCGATTCCCATCGTTAACAAATCCATTTTTACCGCAAAGGACAAATTTGCCAATGTGGATATTATAAAAAGTATCGAACAAAAAGATACGCAGCTTCCTGAGGATCCGGGTGTCGGATATGCGAATTCGAAAGTTGCCAGATAAATCTCTGGATTTGCTCGGATATTCTGTTGACACTTCGTACAAGTCTTGTTATTATTCAGCAGTGTTTAGGCTTACTTCCAAAACAAAAAAGATTCGCACTGGTTTGCTGAAAACCAAAAGCGGAGTTACCCATACTCCGTTTTTTATGCCAATTGCCACAAAAGGCGCGGTGAAAAATGTGTCTTCGGAGGATTTGAAAGATATGGGAGCGGAAATTATTTTGGGAAATACCTATCATCTTTGGCTGCGTCCGGGTGAAGACGTCATAAAGAAGGCAGGCGGACTTCACAGGTTCATGAATTGGCACGGATCAATATTGACTGATTCCGGAGGGTATCAGGTTTTTTCGCTTGGTTCGAGGGCCGAGAAAAAATTTGGCAAAAGCGGCGTCTCTATCAATGAAGACGGGGTAGAATTTATTGATCCTGTTGATGGTAGGAAGCACTTCATGTCTCCTGAAAAGTCAATAGACATTCAATTGGACTTGGGCAGCGACATAATTATGGTTCTTGACGAATGCCCTCCGTTTCCTTGCTCATACGAAAAAGCAAGAGAATCCATGGAGCTTACGCTGCGATGGGCCGAGAGGTGTAAAAAGCACTTTGAGAAAAAAACTGGTTCAAAATTGAGTGCACGAAATTCTAGACAAACTCGAAATTTGAAAATAAAAAATAAAAACTTACCAAATAGACCTCTCTTGTTTGGAATTGTGCAGGGGAGTGTTTATGAGGATCTCAGAAAAGAATGCGCGGAAAGACTTGTCAAAATAGGATTTGACGGATACGCCATCGGCGGGGTTGCCGTGGGAGAACCTCGCAAACATTTGTATGAAATTCTTGGTTGGCTGGCGCCTGTTTTGCCCGAGGATAAACCGCGGTATTTGATGGGACTTGGGAAGCCCGAAGAAATTATATCGGCTGTTATGAACGGCATAGATATGTTTGATTGCGTGATTCCGACAAGAGAAGGCAGGCACGGAAGACTTTTTGTCTGGAAGATCGATCCGAATGATCCCGCTTTATTTTCTAGTCTTGCGAAAGGATTATTTTATGAGACAAAAAATATCAGCAATGAGCGATTCAAGAAAGATTTTACGCCAATTGATACCTATTGCGACTGCTATGTCTGTCGGAATTACACAAAGTCTTATTTGCACTATTTGCTCAGAACGAATGAGCCGTTGTTTCTCAATTTAGCATCAATTCATAATCTTAATTTCTATATTATTCTTATGAAGATTCTTGCAAAACGAAAGAATTCGTACGATGATACGTATCATTAATGTAGATGATACAAGAGAGATAGTTGTTAATAATTAATAAGATTGTATAAATATGAAAAAGCAAAACTACAATCAGAAAAGAGCGCAGGGTGAAGGAGATAAATTTGTAAAAGTCAACAAATTTCTTAAAATATTAGCCGATGAGAACAGGCTTAAGATATTGCTGGCGCTTAAGGGAAAAACCATGAATGTGACAGAAATTCATAATCAGCTTCATCTTCCGCAGAATCTGACTTCGCATCATATTTCAAAACTCAAAAGCCTGGGACTTTTAAACGAAAAACAGGAAGGAACTTTCAGGCATTACAGTGTTAACGCGAAAAATCTGAAAGAGCTTAATCGGGCATTCAGGGAATTGCTTGGAATATAGCTGTTTTGTAAAGAGAAATTTAACAAATCGAAGCTGAGCTTCGATTTTTTTAATCGTTTGTGTTATAATAAATATGTAATGTTGCCGTAAACAGGCAAAGAATTTTGCCCGGAGCGCAAAATCATATCGCAAGACTGCAGAGTTCTTCCGTGGTTTGCTGTGCACGTGTTTTCAAAAAATATAGGTTACATGGTTTTTTCATGTTATAATTTATTGGTTGTGAATCTAAATTACTCTAAAACAAAAATAAAGGGGAACAAAAAATGGCTGAACCGTGCATAAAAGTTAATCAGCTCAGAGTAATATACAACAAGGGGAAATCCAACGAGGTGCGCTCGCTGGATGGTGTTGATTTGGAAATTTATCCTCAGGAATATGTCATCATATACGGGCCTTCCGGCTGCGGTAAGTCGACGCTTCTCTATGGTATTTCCGGATTGCAGCCTCCGACCTATGGAGACGTGTTTGTGCATGGAAAAAATCTTGCTGAAATGAAAAAAAAGGAAATGGTTGAATTCCACCAGACAAGTATTGGAATGGTTTTTCAGGCTTTCTATTTGATTGAGACGCTTACTGTTCTTGATAATGTCTGTCTTCCAAAAGTTTTTCGCGGAGAAAACCTCAGGGAGCGCCGGGAAAAGGCCATGGAACTCTTGCAACGCTTTGGAATAGCGGAACAAGCCGACAAATTTCCCGCGCAGCTGTCCGGCGGACAAAAACAGCGCGTTTCGATCGCACGTGCTCTGGTGAATAATCCGGAGATAATTCTTGCCGACGAGCCCGTGGGAAATCTTGATTCCGAATCAGCTCAGAACGTGCTTGATATTTTTCAGGAAATAAATCTCACAGACAAAAAAACTTTGATTATGGTTACGCACAACCCTGAGCATCTTGCATATGCCGACAGGGTTGTGTACATGAAAGACGGCAAAAAAGTTAGTGAAGAGGTTAACCGTGACAAACGGCCGAAAGAAGCTCTCAAGAAAGAGGTTGAAAATGTTCCGACCGAAATATCAAGCGAACTGAAGCTTCTCATGCGTACCTTTAAGAATCTTTCCCTTCAGCAGGTGGGGGTACTTCTTATTCCTTTTAAAGCCAAACAACTCCTTTCCCATATTTTGTCCGATCTTAGCGAAGAGCAGGTCAATGCCGCTGAAAATCTTTTGAAGGAATTTTTGTTCAACAATATAGATATAAATGCTTTGATTGAAAAACTTGATCTTGATTTCAACAAAGGCGGTGCTGGTTGGAATAAACTTAGGGCGATCTCTTTCGCGCAACGCGTCAAATCGATACTTGATCAGTCTGAAAACATAAGAGAGAATCAGAAATCAAACTTTATAGCGCTCTCTGACTATCTGAATGAGGTGTGCGGATTAAAACTGACTGACGATGAAATAATGTTGCGCTTCAGGTCGTTCATCAAGTTGCGCGTGGAAAATAAAATTGACCGGTTTGGTCTTGAGCAAAGGCTTGATGCTCCTAAATCGCTTGGAGGAATCGGCCTTTATAAAAACAGCGCTGATAAAGTTGTGCGTGAAATCGAATTGATAATGCTGCTCAAGTATTCCGCATAACACGTGTAAAAATTATGAAATTTATCGATTTATTCAAGCTTTCTACCCGTATGTTCAAGGCAAGAACGTCAAGGACGCTCTTGACCATTTTGGGTATGAGTATTGGTATCGGCGCCATTCTTTTTCTGGTTTCCTTGGGATACGGTCTTCAGAAAACACTGTTGGAAAGAATTACCACTTCTGATTCTCTTTTGACATTGGACGTCTCGGAAGCCAAGTCAGGCGTTATTTCGCTTAACAAGGAAATGATCAAGACGATCGAATCCTTGCCTGGCGTTGAAGAGGTGAGTCCGGCGTTTCAGATAACCACACAGGGTCATTTTGACGATATGTCGGCCGATTTGATCACCATAGGATGCAAACCTTCGTTTTTAAGGCTCGGAGGTTATAAAGCTGCCGCCGGAGTTCTTCTGGCCGATGATAACGTGACAGGAGTCGTGATAAGCAGTTCTGTTGCCAAAGTGTTCGACAAAAATCCCGAAGATATGTTGGACAAAGAAATAACCTTTTCGTTTTTTGTGCCAAAAATAACAACATCTTCGGAGAGTGTCAGTGATACAATAGATGAAGCGGCGAGCCAATTCGACAGAGTTGAGAGCGACAAGATTTACAAGATAATCGGAGTGATAGAAGGGGAAGATAACATAATATATACCAATATATCTTCTCTTGAAAATTTGAATATAAACGTTTACGGTCAGGCGAAAGTCAAAACCTATTCAACAGAAGAAATGAACGTGATCAGGGATACGATTCTGGAATATGGGCTGCTCGTCTCATCGCTTTCCGATGTCGTAGAACAGGCAAATCAGATATTCAGCGTTGTTCAGATAATTCTCATGCTTTTCGGAATTATCGCTTTGGTCGTTTCCGCCATCGGTATGTTCAACACCATGACCATTACTCTTCTTGAAAGAACGGAAGAGATTGGTATCATGAAGTCCATAGGCGCGTCTGACATGATAATTTCGGCGATGTTTTTCATGGAATCGGCCATAATGGGTTTTTTGGGCGGCTGCTCGGGAGTTGCGATAGGTTGGTTTGGCGGTCTTGGTTTTAATTCGATAATTAATTTTATTGCGGTGAGATTCGGAGGTGAAAAGGTCAGTTTGTTTTACAGTCCTCTTTGGTTTGTGCTTTCCATTCTTGCCTTCTCGGGAGTCGTGGGTTTTCTTACCGGCTATGTGCCTGCGCGTAGGGCGAGCAAAATTGATCCTTTGGATGCGCTCAGATATAAATAAAATTTTAGTTAAAAACTTAGAAAATTATAATTTAAAATTAGGTTGAACTGCGCGGTTTGCCTTTTTTTAATTTTGGAATGTATAATTCAGATAAGAATAAATGAAAATCCATGAAATTATTGTACGGAAAACCTATCGCGGATAATATACTGGAACGCTTGAAAAGCGAGATTGCCGGCTCTGAAAAGAAGCCGGGTTTAGCCGTTATTCTGGCCGGGAATGATGAAGCTTCACGCCTGTATGTTTCGCTAAAGGAAAAAGCAGCGCGTGAAATAGGGATAGAATTTTTTAAGCATGATTTTCCGGACGATGTTTCAGAGGCGGAAATTTTAAGTTTGATAAACAAACTTAATTCCGATGAAAAAGTGCACGGGATCATAGTGCAACTTCCGCTTCCCAAGGGAATCAATAGCAATAAAATAATATCCAAAATTACTCCAAAAAAGGATGTGGATGGATTCCATCGCAAAAATGTCGAGTGTTTTATCAGCGGAAAGCAGCATATCAAACCTGTTTTTCCAAGCGCAATAATGCTTCTTGCTGAAAGCAGCGGACAGGATTTAAGAAATAAAAAAGCGGTTGTTGTTGCAAATTCGGACGAATTTGGCAGAGTTATGGTGGCGGCTCTTTCCCAAAAGGGCGCTCTTGTGGAATATTTCCTTTCGACGGAGATTGCTTCGAATGTCGACAAAATTCTGGGTGCTGATATTTTGGTAAGCGCCGTAGGTTCAAAAAAGCTTATTAATGGTAAGATACTGAAAAATGGAGTTATTATCATTGATGGCGGTATTGAAAAGGAAGAAGGAAAAGTCGTGGGAGATGTAGATTTTGCCTCAACGGAGGGAAAATCAGGCTTTATCACTCCTGTCCCAGGCGGAGTCGGACCAGTCACAATCGCTTGTCTTCTGGAAAACGTTTATCTCGCATTTAAGGCTCAAACAAAGGAAAAATAGCTTGAAATGCAATTATAAATGTGTTAAGATAAAAACAAATAATTCTTTGTATTTTTGTAATTAATTCGCCTGCCTGTCCGGTAGGCTGATAATTTGTTGGGACTATGGAAAAATACAATCCGCAGAAAATTGAAGAGAAGTGGCAAAGATATTGGGCTGAGCATCCGGAGCTTTATGCTGCTGATGAAAAATCAGAAAAAGAAAAAAGATATATTCTTGACATGTTTCCATATCCGTCCGGCGATGGGCTGCATGTCGGACACGTTGAAAGTTATACGGCGACCGATATAATTTCGCGCTACCTTCGCATGAATGGGAAAAATGTTCTTCATCCGCAAGGTTGGGATGCTTTCGGGCTTCCTGCCGAAAATTATGCGATCAAAACAAAGGTGCATCCAAGCGTTACTACCGAAAAAGCCGTGAACACTTTCAAAAATCAGATGAAACGCATGGGCTTTTCCTACGATTGGTCGCGCGAGGTAAATTCATCTGATCCTGAATATTACAAATGGACACAGTGGTTCTTTTTGTTGCTGTATAAAAATGGATTGGCATACAAAAAGAAAGCAAAAGTAAACTGGTGCGATTGCTGCCAAACGGTGCTGGCAAACGAACAGGCGGAAGGCGGAATTTGCGATCGCTGCAAAAGCAAAGTTTTGCAAAAAGATCTTGAGCAATGGTTTTTCAAAATAACCGATTTTATCGAGGATAAAGAAGCGCCTATGCTCGTAGGTACGCCCGTAGGTACGGACGTAGGTACGAAAACGAACGTTTCAAAACGCACTTCCGGCCTGATTTCCGGTCTTGATAAGGTGGATTGGCCTGAATCAACTAAGTTGCTTCAGAAAAATTGGATCGGAAAATCGGAGGGCACGCAGTTCAGAATGGAAATTGCGGGAACTCAAGAAATTATTGAAGTTTATACGACAAGAGTTGATACGGTTTTTGGGATGACATATGCGGTTGTCGCTCCCGAGCATGAAATAATCGAAAAACTGAAAGATAAAATAAAAAATTATCAGGAGGTCGGAGAATATATTGAGAAAGCAAAAAACAAAACAGATCTCGAAAGGATGGAACTTCAGAAAGACAAAACTGGCGTGAAACTCGAAGGCATTGAATTTATCAATCCGTTTACAAATGAAAACCTGCCGCTCTTCGTTGCTGACTATGTGATCGGAGGCTATGGAACGGGAGCAGTCATGGCGGTTCCCGCGCACGATGAAAGGGATTACGCGTTTGCAAAAGAAAAGAACATAAAGATTATAGAAGTTATCAAAAGCCAGGATGGCAAATCTTCTGTTGATAAAGAGGCCTATGTTGATGACGGCGTTTTGATAAATTCAGGAAAATTTGACGATCTTGCTTCCGCCGAGGCTCGAGAAAAAATTACCGAGTGGCTTGAAGAAAAAGGAATCGGAAGAAAGAAAATAAATTATCGCTTGCGTGACTGGCTTGTTTCCCGCCAAAGATACTGGGGTGCGCCGATTCCGATCATATATTGCAAGAAATGCGGCGAAGTTCCAGTGCCGGAAAAGGATCTTCCGGTTGAGCTTCCTGACGATGTTGACTTTCTTCCAACGGGAGAATCGCCTCTGACAAAATCAAAGAAGTTTCACCGTGTGAGATGTCCGAAATGCGGAGAAGAAGCCATAAGGGAATCTGACACGATGGATACTTTTGTTTGTTCGTCTTGGTATTATTTCAGGTATGCCGATCCGAAAAACAAGGATGAATTTGCTTCAAAAAAAGCTATCAAAAAATGGCTGCCGGTGGATACCTATGTCGGCGGAGCGGAGCATAGCGTCCTTCATCTTTTGTATTCACGATTTTTCACTAAAGTTTTGCACAACTTGGGGTATATTGATTTTGACGAGCCATTTTTGAAACTTCGCCATCAAGGGACGATTTTGGCGGAAGACGGAAGAAAGATGTCGAAATCCCTAGGCAATGTGGTCAACCCTGATGATGTCGTGGATGAATATGGAGCTGACGCTCTTCGCATGTTCGAAATGTTTATGGGACCCCTCGAAGCAATGAAACCTTGGAACACGAAGGGTATCGTAGGAATCGTGAGATTTTTGGAAAAAGTGTGGAATATAGCTTTTAATCTTTTGAAAAATGCTCAAGAAGATATGCTGGAAAATTTCGAAGAGAATATAACGGCTAAGGCAACAAAAAAAAGATTAAATAAGGCAATCAAAAAAGTTTCAGACGATATACAAGAATTTCATTTTAATACGGCTATTTCTGAACTTATGATTTGTGCCAATGCTATTATTGTCGATCATTATAGAATTTCAAGAGAAGATTATGGGAAATATATTAAATTGCTAGCTCCATTTGCTCCGCATATTGCCGAAGAAATTTGGCAGGAAAAACTTGGCCATAAAAAATCAATATTTTTGGAAAAATGGTCCGAAGTTGATGAAAAATATCTCAAGGAAGAAGAGATTCAAATGGTTGTTCAGGTAAATGGAAAACTTCGCGACAGAATTTTTATCGCTCCGGATGTGACTGAAGATGAAGTGAAAGAAACCGCACTCGAAAGCGAAAAAGTGAGGCCATTTGTTGAAAACAAGGAAATAAAGAAAACTGTGTTTGTTCCCGGAAGATTGATTAATATTGTAATTAAATAAAACGAAAAAATCCACGAGTGGAATGCTAATCCGCAAGTTGCAATTCGCAATTGGCGGATTCGCGTTTATTCGCAGATTAATATCACACCATAATGCAGGCGGTAATTCTAGCGGCAGGAAGAGGAAAGCGAATGCGAAACCTTACGGACAAAAATAATAAAAACATGCTTCACGTTGGGGGCTATCCCATTTTGAAGCACAAACTTGATCTTCTTCCTGAAGAAATAGACGAGGTAATTTTTGTGATCGGCTATCAGGGTAACAAGATTCGCAGGGAGTTTGGAAACAGCTACAAGGGGCGTAAAATAACATATGTGGAACAAAAGCGTCTTAATGGAACGGGAGGCGCCATTCACAGAGCAAAAA
Organism: Candidatus Moranbacteria bacterium UBA1362; assembly: GCA_002306085.1. Lineage (GTDB taxonomy): Bacteria > Patescibacteriota > Minisyncoccia > Moranbacterales > GWC2-37-73 > UBA1362. The sequence goes on along the minus strand of DBRS01000019.1, from coordinate 32,050 downwards.
AACTTCTCAAGGGAAAATTTTTGGTTATGTACGGAGACGATCTTTATGACAAAGGCGATGTACAAAAAATCATAAAATACGATCTTGCGATTTTGGCAAAAAAGGTAAAGGATGTCAGCAAATTTGGGATCCTGAAAACCGACAAAAAAGGCAATCTCAAAGAGATAAAAGAAAAACCAAAAAGGTCAAAAAGCAAGCTGGCTGCTATCGGACTTTTCATGCTTAACAAAAATTTTTTCAAATTCAAGCTCGTTTCGGTCGGCAATGGAGAATACGGGCTGCCGCAAACTCTTGCTTCAATGGCGAAAGAATTTGATATAAAGATATTGGAAGCAAGAAGATGGTATCCGATAGGTACCCCGGAAGATCTTGAAAATGCTCAGATGGCGATCAAAAGATTCGTTTAAACACGGCAGCATATGAAAAAAACAAGTTTTATAGATTCAATTCGCCGATTTGAAAAAGACACAGTGGTTGCGCTTAACGGTCAAGGGTCTTCGGGAATTGATGTTCTCAGCAGAACTGCAAGCAATATTTTTCTGCTTTCGGCGGGTTGGATATTGGTTCCGTTTCTGGTGGCAATTTTCAATGTACTTCAAGGATTAGTTCTTGGCATAGGTCTTGCGACTGCGTTTTTGCTGAATTTTTTGATCAGCGATTGCTTGATAAAGTTCGTTGGCAGCATTCTTTCAATCAACAGGGAGCGTCCCCATATCGCGCATCCGAAAGAAATAAAAGCAATCGGAGCAAATATGCTCGGTTCTTCATTTCCGTCTTCACACATTGCCGCCATGGTCAGCGGATTTGTTGTTTTGCTACATTTTTACGCTTTTCTTTGGCCGGTTGCCGTCATTGTTATTTTGATCACGGCATGGTCAAGAATGTACAACGGAATGCACTATCCCAGCGACATTTTGGGAGGGGCGGTGCTCGGATTTTTGTATGGGCGCGCTTCTTTATTTTTGCTTGAATATTTCATGTAAAAGAACGGCAAATGGATATAACGAAACTCGAAAAAATTCTAAGAGCAGAAAATCAGCCGAAATATAGATTGGAACAAATCCGAAAGGCCATTTTTAACTATGGCATTTCTTCTTTTTTGGATATTTCAACAATATCGTTAGCTTTGAGAAAACGTCTGGATGGTGAAATGAAAATCCTTTCTTTTGATGTTGAAAAAGTGCTGGTTGCAAGCAATGGACAGTCGGCAAAAGCGCTTTTTAAATTGCGTGACGGAAATTTTATTGAATCAGTTTTGATTTCTCCAAAACCAGGCATTTGGTCCGTGTGTATCTCATGTCAGGTAGGCTGCGCGATGGGTTGCAAATTTTGTGCCACAGGAAAGATAGGATTCAAAAGGAATTTGACGGCGGAGGAAATTACTGATCAAATTCTGTTCTGGAGACAATACTTGAAGCGGCAAGAAAGCAAAAACCTTCTTGCTGCTTCTCCCACGTCACATGTTACCAATGTAGTTTTTATGGGAATGGGAGAGCCGTTCTTGAATTGGAAAAATGTCTCTCAAAGCATAAAAATTTTGACAGACAAAAATCTCTTTGGTTTCAGTTCGCGCAGCATTTCTGTTTCGACGTGCGGAATTGTGGGAGGCGTGAAAGAAATGGCCAAAGAATTTCCGCAGGTTAATCTTGCAATTTCGCTTCATTTTGCGGATGACGAGAAAAGAAACGCATATATGCCGATAAACAAAAAAGAAAATCTTGGTATACTGAAAAAGGCGCTACAGGAATATTTTAAAATCGCAAAGAGAAAGGTGTTTTTGGAATATATAATGCTTGAGAATATAAACGATTCAAAGGAAGATGCAAAAATGTTGGCAGATTATATAAAATCAATAGGTTTTTCGCATCTTCTTCATGTAAATCTCATACGCTATAATTTGGTCCATGAAGACTTTAGATCCTCTTCAAAAAGCAAAATTTATGCGTTTAAAAAAGAACTCGGAAAGTATAAAGTTAATTCTACAATAAGAAAAAGTCTGGGCGAAGAAATTAAAGGCGCGTGCGGACAGCTGGCCGTGCACTAACTCTTGCTATTTATATGAAAAAAGAATATAAAATTTTGGACAAAATTAATTTTCCCGAAGATCTAAAAAATGTTCCAGATGAAGATTTGCCGGAGTTTTGCGGTGAACTTCGCAATTTTCTCATAGAAAGCGTCGCGCAAAGCGGCGGACATTTCGGTTCAAATCTTGGAGTTGTGGAGCTTACGGTTGCACTTCACTATGTTTTTGATGCGCCAAAAGACATTCTGCTTTGGGATGTCGGACATCAGGCGTATCCTCACAAAATTTTGACAGGACGCAGAGACAAAATTCATACGATAAGAAAAAGAGGAGGACTTGCTCCGTTTCCCAAAAGGGAAGAAAGCGAATATGACGCAATGAGCATGGGACATTCCAGTACTTCCGTAAGCGCCGCCATCGGAATGGCTGTGGCGAATAAAAATAAAAAAAATCACAAGCAGGTCATTGCCGTGATCGGCGACGGAGCGCTCACGGGAGGCATGGCGTTTGAAGCGCTCAATCATGCCGGAGACATAAAAGCTGACATTCTTGTCATATTAAATGATAATAAAATGTCCATATCTCCCAATGTCGGCGGAATGAACAACTATCTGACGCGTTTGATTTCTTCTCCTTCGTATCAGAGTCTCCACAGTAAGGGAAGAGAATTTTTGGAAAGCCTGCCTTCAATCCAGAGGTTTTTGCGCAAAGCGGAAAAACAAGCCAAGGGAATGATAATGCCGGGAACTTTGTTTGAGGAATTGGGATTCAGATATTATGGTCCGGTTGACGGGCACGATGTGAAAATGCTGATCGAAGTTCTGGAAAACTTGAAAAAGATCAGGGGGCCGAAATTTTTGCATATAATTACAAAAAAGGGAAAAGGATACACGCCGGCCGAAAATGATGAGTTTTCTTTGCATGCCGTGAAACCTTTTGATCCGTGCACGGGAAAGAAAAACGGCAGCACAAAAAACAGCAAGTCGTATTCGGATGTTTTTTCTGACTGGGTTTGCGATACGGCTGAAAAAGATTACAAGCTTCACGCCATCACTCCTGCAATGTGCGAAGGGACGGGACTAAAAAGATTCAGCAAAGAATTTCCCAAAAGATATCATGATGTCGGGATTGCGGAACAGCATGCCATAACTTTTGCTGCCGGACTTTCACACGAGGGCAAAAAGCCAGTCGTTGCGATCTATTCGTCATTTTTGCAGCGTTCATACGATCAGCTCATTCATGATATAGCTATCCAGAATCTCAACATTCTCCTTGCGATTGATCGTGCCGGGATTGTGGGACCTGACGGGGCAACCCACTCCGGTAGCTTTGATCTTTCGTTTCTCAGAACCATTCCGAAGTTTGTTATCATGACACCAACAGGAAGAAATGAATGCTATTCTATGCTGAAAACAGGCTACGATCACAAAGGTCCTGCCGCAGTGAGATATCCGAGAGCTAATGTGAAAGATGAATACAGCATGACAAGAAATGAGGCTATTGAAATTGGGAAAGCGGATGTTGTTTGCAAGGGAAAAGATATTGCAATACTGGCTTTCGGCCCGCTTGTTGAAAATTGCAGAAAGGCCACGGATGAATTGGGTGCGACTTTGGTGAACATGCGATTTGTGAAACCTCTTGATGAAGAATTATTAAAGAATCTTGCAAAAACGCATAAATATTTTGTGACTGTTGAAGACAATGCGATTTCCGGCGGCGCGGGAAGCGCTGTCAATGAATTTTTTGCGAGGGAAAAAATAAAAGTTTTTATCAAAGGCCTGGGGCTTCCTGACAAATTTTTAGACCATGGGACGCGTGAAGAAATTTTGATAGAGGCAGGATTGGATGAAGAAGGAATTTTAAAGTCAATAAAATCTTTCATAAAATAAAATCTCCGCGCGGAGATTTTATTTTATGAATCCGAAGTGTTTCAGGGTCGGAAGTATGTTTGGCGCGAGATTTTCTTTCCCAAGTTCTTCGATCGGAATCCATTTCCATTCTCTGATGTCTTCACCTGGCCTTATCTCCCCGATTCTTTTTGCTAAAAAGTGAACAAGAATAACATCAATTTTTCCTTCTGGGGTTTCTTTTTGCGTGTACATGATATAAGGCGTTCGATCTAAGATATCTACCTCAATACCCATTTCTTCCTTAACTTCACGTTTTGCATGTTCTTTTAAATCATGTTCAAAATCTTCAACTTTTCCTCCGCAAAATTTCCAAAAGTTTGTATTCCCATGCTGGTTGAGAATAACTTTATTGTCTTCTAAAATAACAGGACCTGAAGCAATAATGATTTTGTTCATGATTTATGGCTTTAAATTTCTGATTTTTATTCAAAATTTAAAATAATTCTAATCACATAATAATTATACAAAAGCTATAATTTTTTCGCCATATACGTATCTTGCAGCTTGTAACCAAGTTTTCTATAATATTCTCTTACTCCTACGCCTGAAATTACGGCGACTTTTTCAAGGCAGAATTCTTCTTTTGAGATTCTTTCAGCTTCTTTTACCAATTTTTTCCCAAGGCCGATGTGCTGAGGCGATTCAGAGGATTTCCTGTCTATCTCAGTAAGTTTTCCGTATGTGTGAACTTCCCGAATGAGAGCAGATTTCTGCAAAACTTCCAAACTTTTTTTATTTTTTTCCTTTTTTAAAAAGATAAAACTTGGTATACGCAAGCGCAAAAGCGCAAATAGTTTTTTCTTATTCCTAGAAACATATTGCAAAAATATTTCCTTGCCGTCGGATGCGTCATAATCGATTCTATTCAGAACTATATGTTCATTTATTTCATATCCGCTTCTGACTTCGCGGCAGCGGATGCACCGGCATTTTGAATGGGGAATAATTACTTGTCTAAGATTGGAGACAGCCGGACCTGCCTCGATGGAAGACGTCGGAACATCACGAATTAATCTTGAAATCCTGACGTACGGAGGCACAACCTCGTTTTTTATTTTCAAAACAAGTTTTTCAAGTTTTCTGTCTTTTAGCGGCTTATATAAGCCTTTTTTCCATATTTCAAAAAGTTTGCTGTTTTTGAGAACCACAGTCGGGTATATTTTTAGCATATCAGGCTGAAAAGCAGGATTGGTGAAAAGAGCCTTAAACATGACAAAATCGCGTCTCTTATTGCTTCCGGGAAGGCCTGGCATCATGTGATAGTTTATCTTAAAACCGGCATCCTTGAGCAGTTTAGTGGCCTTTATGGTGGTCTCTACCGAATGACCGCGCTTGTTGGCGAGCAGAACATCGTCATAAACGCTTTGGACTCCAAGCTCGACTCTTGTGCAGCCAAGTTCACGGAAATTTTTTATTTCTTTTTCATCTACATAATCCGGCCGTGTTTCAAGCGTAAGCCCCACGATTCTGTGTTTCGCTTTTTCATTTTTCTTTTGCTCTTTAAAGAGTGAATTTTTTGTCGCTTGCTTCGTGCTTCTTTTTACTTTTTTTGGATAATCATTTGCAGCACGGAAACATTCGGTAATAAATCTTTTTTGGTAACTTTTAGGAAGGCAGGAAAAGGTTCCTCCCATTACAATAAGCTCGATTTTGTCGGTTTTGTGTCCGTTGAGTTCCAGTGACCGCAAACGATTTTGTACTTGGAGATACGGATCAAATTTCGAAGCTATAGCGCGCATTACCGCAGGCTCGTTGGAGAGATAGCTTTTGGGCATTTTATTTTCCGTGGGGCAGTAAATGCATTTTCCCGGGCACGGATATGATTTAGTCAAGACCGCGATGATTGCTACTCCTGATTCAGTTCTTATTCTGCGGCTCAAAAGCATCTTTTCAAAAGCTTCAAATCTTTTTATGATCTTTTTTTCGACAAGCGTGTTATATCTGTCCCTGAGATCTGCATTTGTGGGTATGGGAAGCCCGAATTCTTTGGAAAGTTTCTTTTTAAGCAGCAAAAATTCTTCCTGCGAGTCAGGAAGCTGCCGGATTGCAGATATTATATAATTGTCGTAGGATTGTTTCATTGATAGTTTAGTTTATGGAATTTTGGATTTCCAATTTTGAATTTTGAAATATTTGGAACATTTGAATAAAACATTAAGATTTCATTCAAAATTCAAAATTTTAAGCATATGGATCAACAAACAGCGGAAAAAATTTTACGAGAAACTGAATTAGGATATGACTTTATTTCCAACAAATTTTCCGAGACTAGAAAATATTTTTGGCGCGGACTTGAATTTATCGGAGATTTTGCCAAAAAAGGTGATACTGTTCTTGATTTTGGTTGCGGAAACGGAAGATTGCTCGAACTTTTTTCAAATAAGGAAAATATTCAATATTATGGTGTCGATGTTTCGGCGCGTCTTGTAGATATAGCAAAAGAAAAACATCAAACATCTAGCGCAAATTTTCAAAAAATCGATCCCATCTGGCAAAGCATATCATTTAATGACGAATTTTTCAATACCATCTACAGTATTGCTGTATTCCATCATTTTCCTTCGAAAAAATATAGGGAAAAATGTGCTAAAGAACTATTCAGGGTTACAAAAAAAGGCGGATGCGTTGTGGTGACGGTATGGAATCTTTGGCAAGGGAAATATGTGACAAAGATTTTGAAAAACTGGTATAATAAAATTATCGGAGAAAGCGAACTTGATTGGAATGACTGCTATATCAGGTTCCGTGACAATAAGGGAAACGTTTTCCAGAGGTTCCATCACGCCTTTACCAAAAATGAACTTGAAAAGCTTTTCTCCAACGCAGGTTTTAAGATTGATCGCTGCGAGGTGGTTGATAATAGGAATATTTTGTTAGTAGCTAAAAAGTAAGAGTACGGGGGCTAAGCCTCCATAATTTTTTGATAACTTTCTTTATGGATATTTTTCAATCGATCTTTTTGGGAATTCTGCAAGGTTTTGGAGAGTTTTTACCAATTTCCTCGACTGCGCATCTTATTCTTGCGCCGTATTTTTTCGGCTGGCCGGATCCGGGGCTTTCGTTTGATGTTGCTCTACATCTGGGAACGCTTGTCGCAGTAATCCTTTTCTTCTGGCGCGATCTTGCTGATATTTTGAAATCAGGTTCAAACAGTATTTTAAAGACAAACTACAAACCAAAGACCAATAACTACGAACCAAACATTTTTTGGCTGCTGCTTACGGCATCTATTCCCGGTTTTATTTTCGGTTTTTTTCTCGATGATTTCGCCGAGCGTGAATTTCGCAACCCGTTGCTTATAGCAGGCATGCTGAGTTTTGTGGGGCTTATCCTTTTTCTTGTTGATAAATATACTTCTCACAAAAAAAACATGAAAAGCATGACTATAAAAGACGCGGCCATTATCGGGATTTCTCAGGCAGTCGCGATAATCCCGGGAGTTTCTCGTTCAGGGATAACCATTTCCGCGGGACTTGCAAGAGGCTTCTCGAGGGAGCAAGCCGCGAGATTTTCATTCTTGCTTTCAGTGCCCATCATTATGGGCGCAGTGGTGTTGAAACTGCCTGAGATGTTTGCTTCGGAGATAAGCGTGCAAATTGTCGCAGGAGTTTTGGCTGCCGCGTTGAGCGGTTATCTTGCCATCAAATACATGCTGAAATTCATTCAGAAAGTGGGATATGCGCCGTTTTTCTATTACCGTGTGGCTTTGGCAGGAATTATAGTAATTTATTATTTTTCAAAGTTTTAATTTTGAACCAAATTCTAATGATTGAATTTTGAAACATTAAGAATTAAAAATTAAACGTATGAAATACGATCTTGCGATTATCGGTTCGGGTCCCGCGGGACTTACAGCTTCGGTTTATGCTTCAAGGTACGGAATTCCCAATGTTGTTATCGGCACGGTGGCAGGCGGCCTTGCTTCGCATGCTCCTGATGTGGGAAACTGGCTTGGGACGAAAAAGATAAGCGGTTTTGAGTTTGGGCAAAATGCTTTGGAGCATGCGAAAAGTCTTGGTGCAGAAATGGTGGTGGACTTGGTAGATGAAATAAAAAAAGAAAACGGCACATTTTCCCTCTTGCTCAAAAACGGAAATGCTATAGAGGCAAAAGCGGTGCTTTTGGCAACCGGAACCGAACGCAAAAGCCTCTCTATTCCGGGCGAAAAAGAATTTGCCGGAAAAGGCGTTTCTCATTGCGCGACATGCGACGGGTTTTTCTACAAAAACAAGACAGTCGTGGTTATTGGAGGCGGGGATTCTGCGGCGGGAGCGGCGATATTTTTGGCAAATATAGCGGAAAAGGTTTATCTTGCCTGCCGTGAAAAAAGTCTTTCATGTGAAACTTTCTGGCACAAGAAGATAGGTGAAAATTCCAAAATTGAAATGCTCCACGGCAGTAATGTTTTGGAAATTAAGGGTGAGCAAAAAGTTTCATCCGTGGTTCTTGACAAACCATACAAGGGCTCAAATGAAATATCTGTTGACGGCGTCTTTATTGAAATCGGCGCAATGCCGAACACGAAACTTGCCAAAGATTTAGGAGTGGAACTTGACGAAGAGGGATATATAAAGATAAAGACTGATGGCAGCACGAATGTTGAAGGAATTTGGGCTGCTGGAGATATAACGAACGGCAGTGACAAATTCAAACAAATAATTACGGCGGCCGCCGAGGGAGCTGTGTCAGTTCATAGTATCAAGGCTTACTTAAAAAAATAGATTTTTTGTTTTCTCAATAACAATAGATGTGTTATAATTCAAATCAAGACTGGCGTTTGTTTTTTGCTTAATTCTTGGTTTTTGTCTTTGAAACGAAGAAAAAGAAAAATTAAATCTTATGCAGTTTGTGTCTTTGAAACAAAAAATAAAAATTTTTTTCACGGATCATTTCAATCTGCTTTTTCATTCTGCGGCAGAAAATCATTTAAGGATGCAGAAGCAGAAAGACATGAAACCGGAGTTTAGCTCCGGAGAACATCCCGAAACGCAAAACAACCCCTCCAGGTATCCTTCTCTTGAAAAGGGGAGGTGGTCCGAAGGGGAAAAGGAGACTGAGCCTCCAGTGGAGGCTAAGCCTCCAACTCCGACTCCCGTAACTAATCTTGAATTCAATTCTTTTACCCACCTCAAGCGCTATCAGAAAAGATTAAGGATTGCCACTCTCAGCACTTCTTCCACAATCATCGCAATCATCGCTGTTGCCATAAGTCTTCAATTCTTGGGCTCCCATTCAAGAGGAGCCACTTTCGGGTGGGTGCAGACCGATTGGTCTGGTCTAAGCTCGAATCTTGCAAGCCATCTCACCGACAGGACAGGCTGGACAAGTTATTCGGCAAAAGACGATTCGATAGACGCAAGTAATGGAGAAATCAAACTTGCAACTGTGTCAGGAAGTGTGACCGAAACTGATGATGATTCTGGATTTGGCTCAGGGATAAAGAATGATACCAGCTCTAACGGTGGAGGTATATTGCTAACAGCTATTCTAGGCTCTCCTGTGACCGAATCATTCTCTTATACAGGTTCGGTACAGACCTGGAATGTTCCAAGTGGGGTCACAAGTGCGAAAATAACTGCCTTAGGTGCTGGAGGCGGCAGTAGCAATATCACAGGAACCGGAAGTGGAACATTTGGCCTAGGCGGTCCAGGCGGTTTGAGTGTTGGAACATTAACGCTGACATCCGAAACTTATTATATTTTGGTTGGAGGTGCCGGAGGCAATGCCAGTGGGCAAGTTGGTGGATCGGGGGGGTATGGAGGTGGTGGAAATGCAGGAAGTGCAAAATCCACTTCTAGCTCTGGAGGAGGCGGAGGCGGGGGAATGACATGGTTTTCAACCTCGGATACTTTTTCACAAAATTCAACCATTTTGATTGCCGGCGGTGGTGGCGGCTGCGGGGGTGGTGGAAACGGGTATAATGGCGGTAGCGGAGGTGGCAGTAGTGGCAATAGCGGAACTGGTGGAAATATTTCTGGTGGCGGCGGCACGCAATTGAGTGGTGGTGCGGCAGGTTTAAATACTTACGGTGCTACTTCTGGTGGAATTGGCACTGGTGGTCGTGGTGCCTATCTTTCTTCATATGGCGGCGGCGGTGGTGGCGGCGGATATTTCGGCGGCGGAGGCGGCGGCGGTAATGGTTGGGGCGGCGGTGGAGGCGGTTCCGGTTTCATTGGTGGTGATGGAGCAAGAATGCTTATTGAAGCAAGCACAACAACGGGGGATGGGGCAGCACCAGGGAACAATGGAAGCTTGTCTATTGAATACTTAACTCCAACAACATATCCCTTGGTTGGAACTTTTGTTTCCCAAGTAATTGACACGGGACATAGAAATGTTTCATGGGGGAATTTTGGATGGACAACAGCTCAGACCGAAAACACGCAAATCGTTTTCAAAGCAAGGACTTCGAACAATTCAGACATGTCGGGAGCGACTGATTTTTCGTCATGCGATCCGATTGCGACAGTGAGTTCCGCAAATGTCGCAAGTTCCGCCGCAATGGCAGGGAACAACTGTGTCCATGCCGGGGACAGATATGTTCAATACCAAGCAACGCTTTCAACTTCGAGCTCGCTTGAAACTCCGGAAATCCAGGATGTCATGGTGGAATTTAACTACTATTCAGCCGGTACTCTTACTTCCTCTCCATTTGATTCTGCAAGCTCAGGAAATGCAATGGCAAGGCTTAACTGGACTGAAAACCTTCCAGAAGGAACGGACGTAAAGTTTCAGGTTGCAACTTCACCAGACAATGTGACATATACGGATTTTCTCGGTCCCGATGGAACAACAAGCTCGTATTTCACCGACCCATCAGTTTCATCTTCCGACATGCCGGAAGTATTCAAGCAGGGAGAGGATGACCAGTATTTCAAGTACAAAGTATATCTTTCAACAAGCGATGGCGACCAGACTCCGACACTTTCAGACGTTACCACATATTACGTCGTGAACGCTCCTCCCGAATTTGACTCAACATTTGGCACAAACGGAGTAAACATAAGCCAAATTCAGGATTTAAATGATTCCAACTGGGGCAAAGTGAAGATTGATTACAGAATAAGAGATATTGACGCGACAACCGGAAATCAAACCGCTAACTTTGTGACTCCGACTTTTGAGTATTCAACAAACGGGGGTTTAACGTGGAGCAACATAAATTTGGCCAATGTAGCGTTTGCTGAAGCCCCTGACGGAGGAGAAATCACAGACACCAACCTTGACGGAAACCTTGACAACAGGGTCCTTGAACCAATTTTAGATCAAGAAGGGAATGAGACAAGCGCAAATTACCTGACTTACATTGCATATTGGGATGCCAAAACTCAGATTCCGGAAGAATACTCGAACGAATTTCAAATAAGAGTGACGATAAATGACAATGAAGGCGCCAACAATATCGCAAACGCAATCGGAAATCAAACGATTCTCGATACAAAAAAACCAGAAATCGGAACGCATCCGGTTCTCATTGACGCCACAACTTCAACTCCGACAGCGACTCTTGATGTCACCGACGATTCAACCCTCAAGATGGAAGTAAACCTTGATAATCTTTTCGGAAGCGTGCTCGAGGAAGATTACAATGATACGAAAGAAATAGTGCTTGCAAGTGACCCTGACACGATTTATGCCAAATTCCAGGATATTTATGGAAATACAACTGAAACATATTTTGCAACCACTCCCGAAACCCCGAACAAATTCATGGTGCAAGATACTTCAAATATGTATCTGGATCCTCCGGAATCAAGACTTTTCATCGCGTGGAAAACGGTGGAAAATCCGGGACCCGGATTCGGATCCTACAATGTGTACAGATCAACCGACCAGTCGCAGTGGGATCTTCTCGACATTATAATGGACAGGACTTCCAACTATTATGCCGATAACACGGTAGAGGAAGATCAAGATTATTATTACAGAGTAGTAACGGTGGATCAGGATGGAAACAAATCATACAATTCTATCAGTGTCCATGGAAATGCTAATGGAATTCAGGATGCCGGAGAGGGAGGAGGAGGAACGATCACAGCTCCCCCAGTCATTTCGAATGTCGAAGAAAGTTCGATCAATACTGCCCAAGCGGTTATTACCTGGGACACAAATACCCTTTCAAATTCAACGGTGGGATATTATTCAGGAGAGGAAGGTAGCTATGAGGATAATATTGCGTCCACGTCCGAAATAAAAGGAGGACTCCTGGGAAAACACACTGTAGTGCTTACCAATCTTGATCCTGACACGGAGTACTTCTATCAAATATCTTCCGAAGATACTTTTGGAAACGTTGGTATTGCAACGGGAAGCTTCAGGACTCTTCCCGGTCCGAAGATTACGTTTGGCAGAATATATGACATATATAACAATCAGGCAACCATTTCATGGACCACCGACACGGATGCCAATTCGATAGTGAACTATTCCACATCCATAGGTGAGGACGGCAATCTCACAAATCCCGTAAGAATAGGAGAAGATTCCGGCGACACGAAAAACCATGAGCAGACACTGACCGGTCTTGTCCAGTATACCCGCTATTATTTCTACCTAGAATCTCAAAACGACTCAGGAATCGCCATCGATGACAATGGGACCAATTTTTATTCTTTTACCACCACTCTCGACGAGGAGCCCCCGGTTATTTCGGATATAGATGAGCCTATGATAACTTCATCAAGAGCCGCCATCCATTGGATAACGGACGAACCTGCGACAAGCCAGGTGGAATATGCTACCAGCTCGGGCGGATCGTATGACGAAACTTCTGAAATATCAACCATGGACAAAGGACACTACGTCATTCTTTCCGGACTTTCTCCCAACACAAAATATTATTACAGGGTGATTTCGCGCGACATCAGTGGAAACTCAAGAACATCAAATGAAGAAAGCTTCACAACTTCGATAGACGAAGAATTTAATCATGATCCGATTTCCGATATTGGCAGCATAAAAGTGCCGGAAAAAAATCTTTCGGACAAAAATGCCATAGTTACGTTCACAACCGACCAGCCGGCTCTTTGCATGTTGGAGCTTACAACTTCGGAAGGAAATTATTCAAATCCGATCAATGCTTTTGAAGACGGGTATGATAATGAAGCGAATTATAACAAATCTCATGCGATAAGACTTGTCGACCTTATTCCTGATACAAAATATTATTTCAAAATTTCCTGCCACGACAATATTGTTGATGATCCGGAAGAAGAAGGTCCGAACAAATTCAGAAACTGGGTTTTTTCCGAAGAGGAAAATTTTACCACTCTGGAGAAATATATACCCGAAAGTTCTGTTGGAAGCGGCGATATTACGGCTCCCGAAATATCAAACATAAAAGTTCAAGCATTAGTGGCGAATCGGCTACTATCGCGTGGGATACGAATGAAAACGCCAATAGTTTGGTGAGATACGGAATAACGACAGAATATGGGAATATGGCGGGAGACGATTTGATAAATCTCGACACATTGAAATATGCAAAAGCGCATCAGGTGACCATCGGAAACCTGATTCCCGGAACAAAATATTATTATACGGTTTCTTCAACCGATGCTTCGGGAAACATTGCGGAATCTCCACAAAATTCGTTCACCACATCGGCACCGTCTTCCATTTCTTCGATCAGAGTTGAATCGAAAAATTTGGGCGAAGCGACGATTACTTGGAAAACAAGCGATGAGACGACATCGATTGTTGAATACGGACTCACAACAAGCTATGGAGAAAAGAAGGAAAATTCTGAATATACCGAAGAGCACTCAATATCTCTTTCTGATCTTGAGCAGGGGTTCACATACCATTACCGCATCAAAGGAAAGGATAAAAATGGAAATCTTTATGCTAGCGCGGACAACACTTTCGAACCGAAATCTCCTCCGAAGATCACAGGCGTTAACGTCAATGATGTAAATGAACATGGTGCAACAATAACTTTCGAAACTGACGTTCCAGCCGATTCGAACGTATCTTATGCTCAGGTCGACGACTCCGATAAGATAGGTTCGCAGGGCTCAAGAGAGATGACCAGGGAGCACAAAGTTATGCTTGAAAACCTTGAGCAGGGAACCACCTATTCAATCATGATAAGCGCGAGGGACGAACAAGGGACAGAAGCTACTGTGGAAGGGCCGAACTTCACTACGGGAAAGGACGAAAACCCTCCGAAAATCGATCAAGTGCGCACTGACAGCGCGCTGACGCAGAATGACAAAGTTCAAACGATCATTTCTTGGAAAACAGACGAACAGGCTTCAACGCATATCATCTATCGTGAAGGAAGAACCGGACAGGAAAAGGAAATCAAAGTTTCTGACAACCTGACGACTTCTCATATTGCTGTCGTAACGGCATTCAAACCAGGAACAGTCTATAACTTCAGGGTAAAATCGATCGATTCCAGCGGCAATGAAGCCCTTTCGGGGCATTACACGCTGCTTACTCCGAGAAAAAGGGAAAACATTATCCAGATAATAACTTCGAATTTCCAGGAGATATTCAGCTGGGCTGTGAGGTAGTTAGCCTGTAACTGCTAGCTTTTGACTGAATCTTTTAGGAGATGCAGTTCATTTTTAGTTAAGAGGCTAGTTAAGAGGCTAAGCCTCCATATGGAGGCTTAGCCTCTGGCAATCTTTAGCCTCTTAGTGACCTCTATAGAGGTCACTATGGTGATGTTTGGGTATGGACAAAATAATCATTTCATGTATAATAATCCCTAGTTATTAAGTCATCTTTTGGGCCGGTAGCTCACCTGGTAGAGCGCCTCATTTGCACTGAGGAGGTAGCGGGTTCAAGTCCTGTCCGGTCCACTTGAGGTTCTAGAAACTGCGGCATTAAAGATGGGTGTGTAGCTCAGGTGGTTAGAGCGCGTCACTGATAATGACGAGGTCCCTGGTTCGAGTCCAGGCATACCCACAGAGATATTTCAAAAGCAGGAGGTGTTAGATGATTTGTGTTTCTTTAGAAACCATTAGTAATGTATTGCTGATTGTTTCTTTGTTATCTCTTGGGCTGTAGGGATTGTATGGGTAGTCAGAAGAATATACATCAATCTTCAGTCAAAGAAAAATCCGGTACGATTTTTCTATCGGAAGAAAGACGGCTCTTTGGGATGCAAAAACACAAAAGAGATTCTTGAAGAAATGAAACAACCAGTGAATCAGGAAGCGAAAATTGAATTTCCTTACGAATTCGCAAGAAAAGTGGGTGTCATTGTGGGCGAAAAACCATAAAAAGATAGCCTTAGTGTTGCGTGGGGTCAGAGCATAATTGTGACTGATCCTATAATTTTTAAGGAAAAGTGCCAGTTTGACAAATAATCATCCATAGTGTATATTTAAGGTATAAGAAAAGCCCCGAGGGCTTTTTAAAAAACCTCAAAAAACGATTCCAATACTCGATTTATATTCCAATGATTCGAATATTGGAAAAGTTAGGGTTAGCATGGACAAAATTTTGAATTTTTTGCAGGAAGCCAAGGCTGAACTCATGAAAGTCAACTGGCCTTCAAGAAAGCAAACTCTGCGCTATACGATGCTCGTTGTCGCGGTGAGTCTTGCCGTTGCGGCGTTTTTGGGAAGTTTGGACTGGATTTTTTCCAGCATTTTAAAGCAATATTTTATATAAGATATTTACATTTTAAATTTAGTTAGGCGCATATGGCAAAACAGACACAACATCATGGAAGAGCGTGGTATGTGATTCACACATACTCCGGCTATGAGGATAATGTCGCAAGAAACCTCAAACAGCGCATCGAATCCATGGATATGCAGGATCTCATCTTCGACGTGATGGTTCCAAAGGAAAACAAAATAAAAATCAAAGGCGGGAAGCGCACGATTGTTGAAGAGAGAATCTATCCCGGATATGTGCTTGTGAATATGATCGTTACCGATGCTTCATGGTATGTAGTTCGCAATACGCCCAACGTGACGGGTTTCATAGGACTTGGAACAACTCCGACTCCGGTCGATCCGCATGAAATTGAAATGCTCAAGAAAAGAATGGGAGTTGCTGAGCCGAAATACAAGATTGATCTCAAGATCGGAGATAGCGTTAAAATCAACGAGGGTCCGTTCAAAGATTTCGATGGAAAAGTGCAGGACCTTAATGAGGAAAAAGGAAAAGTTAAGGTTCTCGTCACTATTTTTGGAAGGGAAACGCCTGTGGAACTGGACTTTTTGCAGGTTAATAAAATTTAAAGCACATAAATCACTAATCTACACGAATCGCACCCCGAATTTTCCCGAATGCACCAAAGATTATTCGCGAGCAAATTAGAGTCGATTCGAGATTTATTTTCACATATGGCAAAGAAGATCAAGACAATTATTAAACTTCAGATTGTGGGAGGCAAAGCTACGCCTGCTCCTCCGGTAGGACCGGCACTTGGTCAGCAAGGAATTGCAATTCAGGATTTTTGCACAAGATTCAACGAGGCGACAAAAGACAAGATGGGAGAAGTTGTTCCCGTCGAAATCACGGTATATGAAGACCGCTCTTTCGATTTCATCATGAAAACAGCTCCGGCTGCGGAGCTTCTGAAAAAGGCGGCGGGAGTGGAAAAAGGCGCAGGGAATCCGCTCAAGGACAAGGTTGGCAAGGTGACGAAAGCTCAAATTGAAGAAATCGCAAAGAAAAAAATGCCGGATCTCAACGCGAACGACGTTGAAGGAGCAATGAAAATTGTTGAGGGAACGGCCCGCAGCATGGGTATAAAAATAGAATAACCTCCCGCGAAGTACAAAATAAAAATTTGTAATTACGTAGGGCATAAATATTAGCAAGTGGGAGAATCGCGTTTTGTAACGTGACAGGTCACGTTAGAGATTACGTGATTCGAATGTACCACGCAAAACATTATGAGACACGGAAAAAAGTACCGCTCGATTTCTGAAAAAATCGACAGAAGCCAATCTTATTCTCCTGAAGAAGCTTTCAAACTTATAAAAGAGGGGAAAATCGCAAAATTTGATGAGTCGGTGGAGGCGCATGTGAGACTCGGAATAGACACAAAGAAAGGCGAGCAGCAGGTTCGCGGAGCAGTGGTTCTTCCGCATGGCGTGGGAAAAGAAAAAAAAATCGCCGTTATCACCTCAACCAAATCCAAAGAGGCGAAAAGCGCTGGAGCGGATATTGTGGGAGGAGAAGAACTTATTGAAAAAATCAGCTCCGGAAAAATAGGAAACTTTGATGTTTTGGTTGCAACTCCCGAAATGATGCCAAAACTTGCCAAGGTTGCAAAAATTTTGGGACCTCGCGGGCTTATGCCTAGTCCCAAGACCGAAACTGTCACCGAAAAGGTGGAGGAAACAGTTAAAATGCTCAAAAAGGGCAAAATCAGCTTTAAAAACGATACTTCGGGAATAATTCATCAGGTTATCGGAAAACTTTCTTTTGAAGAGAAGAAACTCGAAGAAAATTATAAGGCATTTATTGACGCGGTTCAGAAGGCAAAACCCGCAGGCCTTAAGGGAAAATATATGGTTTCAGCTTCAATTTGCTCGACAATGGGCCCTGGAGTTAAAATCAATCTATAATTGAAAATCTACATCTTAATATAAAGCATAAAAAGGCACCGCGCGGTGCCTTTTTTGCATGAAAAAATGCTTTTGACGCAGGCTTAAAATAAAGGTAAAATTAAGTAGCTATACGTAAATAAAAAATAATCACGACCAACTCCGGGAATATATTTTTGGGCCAAAAACCCGCAAATGAATCAAAAACAATATTCGCGGATCCATGTATATTTTTCACTTGTGTCGTCTTAAAATATGGCAAAACTAATCTTTGGCATTACGGGCGAAATGGGAAGTGGCAAAGGTGTCGTTTCAAAATACATAGAACAAAAGTATAAGGCAGGCAAGCATCGTTTTTCAACAATGCTGCGCGATGTTCTTAAGCGTATGTATATCGAAGAATCGCGTGAGAACATGGCAAATCTTTCCCTGACATTCAGAAAAAACTTTGGAGAGGATGTTTTCGCGAAAACCATGTATCATGATGTTGAAAAAGATGAACATGATATAGTGGTCATTGATGGAGTAAGACGTATGGCTGACATTGTTTATCTCAAGGATCTTCCGTATTTTAAGCTCATATATATTGATGCGGATTTGGAAGCCCGCTACAAGCGCGTTGTGGATCGCGATGAAAACGATAATGATTCAGAAAAAACGTTGGATGATTTCAAGAAAGATCAGGAACTAGAGTCGGAGGCTCAGATTAGCGATCTGAGGAATTATGCCGAGCATATCGTGGATAACAACGGAACTTATCGAGACTTGTACGGGCAGATTGATGAAATAATCAAACAATATTTAAAATAATCAGCGATTCTGATGTCTGGAATCAGCACCCGAATGCTCGAATATTAGAGTGGTTGCTTCGCTGCCGCCAGGCAGGTTGATAAATTAGAATCGTCTATATTTATGGTCAAGATCAAAAAACTGCCGCGTCCATCATGGGATGAAACATTCATGGCAATTGCGCTTACGCTTGCAAGGCGCGTTTCGTGCAGGCATCATAAGATCGCATCCGTTTTTGTGGATGAAGATAACAAGATAGTGGCTACTGGGTACAACGGGCCTTCAAGGGGCGACATGCATTGTAATGAAATCGGTTGTGCGAAAATAGACGGTGATCCTAAGACAGAGAGACTTCGCCGCTGCCGCGGAGCGCACAGTGAAATCAACGCCATCATGAACGCCGGGAACCCCATGAAATTAAAGAATTCCACGTTATATATTACGGGAACGCCTTGCTATGATTGCATGAAGGCGCTTAATAATGTCGGTGTGAAGCGCATCGTATATTTCAAAGAATACATACGGATAAAAGATGGCAATAAGGGAGTGGAACGGGAATTTTTTGAAACAAAAGACTTGTGCAGGCGCTGTGGAATAAAAATTGAGAAATTCAAGGGCAAACTGGATTTATTCAAAGACGTGATAAGCGAAGCTTTAATTAACAGATAACACAAAATTCCATGAATAAGACATCTGACATGAAAGTGACCTTCCTGGGAATCAGCCCTGTTCTTGGCGATGAGACGGGAACTTTGAATCCGCAGCAGATTGCATCTCTTTCAGCCCTTTTGACTTTCAAGGGAAAGACTGTCCAGGATCTCAAAAAGGAGGCTTTGGAAAAAGGGCAGAATTTGGATGAGAAAATAAAAAAAATCATGATCAAGGCATCACTGCGCGGTCACGCTTCGATTGCAACAACTCCGGTCTTTTCTTTTTCCTACGAAGCCTCAAAATTTCTAGACTCGATGCTTACGGGAATCGTTTTTTCTTCTTCGCTTATGGCTTCGGGAAGAAGAACCGACACGGATATTGAGAACATCATAATTCCGACTTCGATAGGACAAAATAAAGAAGCCAAAAAAATATATTTGGAAACCTCAAAAAAACTGATAAAAACTCTTGATGAACTTTTGGCCGGCGGATTGGATAAGGACAAAGCCGGAAAACTTTTGCAATACGGGGTTTATGGAACAGGAATTATTTCTTTTTCAGTTGAATCGCTCCTGAGTTTCAGAAGAGAATATGAAAATGAAAAGAAATGGATGCCGGAAGAGGCGGGAATATTTTTGGAAAAAGTTGAGAAAGAACTTGGGAAAATGGGAATAGACCTTCTTTATGCGACACGCTTCAACGCACCGAGAAATTTCTATCCATATCCGAATATTTTCAAAGATCCGAAGCAGACAAATATTGTGCGGGAGCTTGTTTCAGAAGGGAAGATGAAGCTGGACTCTAATGTTCTCAGCATCGATTGTCTTCCATCAGCTGGGCTCAAGAAAAAACTTGAGAATTTGTCAAAAAAATATGCAACTCTCTTCATATCAAAGGAAAACATAAAGAAAAACTGGCTTGCGGTGATGACCGAAATGCAGGGCGTTGCCAGAGATTATGTCAATGTTTTTTCCATGAAGATTTTGTCTTCGATAAGCTGGAGAGTTTGGGGAGAAAAGAAGCGGCACAGGACCGTGCCCATGGTCAGCGAATCAATCTATTACTGCGTGGACAGAGCTGCAAAAATTTATAGGAAACATAGAAAAGCGATATTGGCCGGAAAACTGAGTTTATCGCAGGCAAAAGAGTTGGATAAAGCCATGGGAATGCCCATGGCGATCATCAGCAATCCGGAGTACCTCAAAAAATATACAATCGCATCGCTTGAAGCTTTGGAATGCTATGAAAAATTTGTGAAAATGGGAATTCCCGAGCCCGATGCGCTTTTTGTCGTGCCGCGCGCGGTCAGAGTCGATGTTCTGCAGGAATACGATCTTTTCAATTTATTGAATGGTTATTTTCCGCTCCGTTTGTGCGCTACCGCAGAAGAGCAGATGAGAGGATTGGCGATGACGGAAGCAAATCAAATAAGAAAAATGCTTAAGGTGAAAAAGCTCGGATGGATGGAGAAATTTTTGGAACCGAAGTGCTTTTCAACAGGATTTTGCCCCGAAGAAAAATCATGCGGCATGATCAAAAAAGCCGTGAAAAATTATGATGACGAATTTCATGCCAAAATGAAAGAAGATTTGGAGGAAAGGTTCTATGAAGAATTAAAAAGAATCAGGTAGCTTCACGAGACGCAAAAACAAATTTAAAAACATTCTATATATTTATAATTTTTTATAACATGAAATACGAAGTTGAAATAAAAAGCTTGCTTCAGACGGAAGAGAACGCGCAGAAATTACGCGACAGGCTTGCCGAACAGGGAATACAAATGACAAACAAATACAACCAGCTCAACCATTATTTCCTGAACGACGGTGATTTTGCAAAACTTGAAGAAAAAATTTTGCCGCTTTTTCCTGATGAAAAAAAAGAAAAACTCAAGAAAATTCTGGAAGAAGGCAAAGAACATTCCCTGAGAACAAGAGAGATGAACGGAGAAGTATTTTTTGTGGTTAAAGCTTCGGTTGACGACACGACTTCAAGCAACGGAATTTTGCGCATGGAATTTGAAGAAAAAGTGCCGGTTTCCATGGACGAACTTGATAAAATCCTGGAAGAATGCGGATTTAGCTATCAAGCAAAATGGTCCAGAAACCGCGAGGAATACGGCAAAGACGATTTTTATATCACAATAGACAAAAACGCCGGCTATGGCTATGTCAGCGAATTTGAAATCGAAACTGAGGATGAAAATGGCTTGGATAAGGCAAAAAACAGAATTCTAGATTTCATGAAGAATCTGGGATTGGAAGAATTGTCGCAGGAAAGGCTGGAACGCATGTTTAAGTTCTATAATGAGAACTGGCGGGACTACTATGGCACGGAAAAAATATTTAATGTAGAATGATTAAACATCGGATTTTTAAATTATAAAAGCCAAACAGTTCAAATCACAATTCCGATTTTGCTGCTTGTTATTTTTTAAGCTCGTTCGTTGTGGCTTGTTCGGAATTTGAGGTTTGTAATTTGTTATTTACATAATTTTATGGCTAAATATTTGCCAACAATCGGAATGGAAGTGCATGTGGAGTTAAAAACGCGGTCCAAAATGTTTTGCAGCTGCAAAAACGGGCTTGGGCAAGAAAAGCAACCCAACATTCATATCTGTCCTGTCTGCACCGGCCAGCCAGGAACGCTTCCGGTTCCCAATCAGCAGGCGGTTGAATTTGTGCAGCTCGCGGGACTGGCTCTGAATTGCGAAATAAATTTGAAATCCAAATTCGACCGCAAGAATTATTTTTATCCGGATCTTCCAAAGGGATATCAGATTTCACAGTATGATCAGCCGCTTTGTGGAAAAGGGCATATCGAACTGCAATTGATGGGAGACAAGGAACAAGAAACGAAAATAATTGGAATCACAAGAATACATATCGAAGAAGATACCGGGAAGTTGATTCATCCGAAGGGAGCGGATCATACATTGGTTGATTACAACCGTGCCGGAGTGCCGCTCATGGAGCTTGTGACGGAACCTGACTTTGAAAACGGAGAACAAGCGCGGATTTTCTGCACGAAATTGCAGCAGATTTGCAGATATCTGGGGATTTCAGATGCTGATATGGAGAAGGGAAACATGCGCTGCGAAGTAAACTTATCTTTGCATAAGGAAGGGGAAGACAGATTGAGTGGAACGAAAGTTGAAGTGAAAAATATAAATTCGTTCAGGTTTGTGGAAAAAGCGATCAATTATGAGATTGAGAGACAAACCGAACTTTTGGACAAAGGTGAAAAAATCGTGCAGGAAACCCGTGGATGGGACAGCGTGAAAAACGTCACAGTGTCACAGCGGAAAAAAGAATCGGCGCATGATTATCGATATTTTCCCGAGCCTGATATTCCGCCGATGGAGTTTTCGAAAGAATATGTCGACAGTTTGAGAATAAAGCTGCCTGAGCTTCCGGATGCGAAAGAAAAAAGATTTACGAAAGAATATGGCCTGAACCAGGCGGATGTTCTTGTGCTTACCGCGGAAAACGATCTTGCCGAATATTTTGAGCAAGTTGTAAGTGAACTTCGCGAAAAGATAGAATCACATGAAATTGAAAGTCCCGAAGACAAGGTCATAAAATTGGGAACAAACTACATTATTTCGGAACTCCGCAAGCATCTCATCGAAAACAAACATGTCATCAGAGACATCAAAATCACTCCTGAAAATTATGCCGAACTCGTGGGACTTGTCGCGGATGGAAAGATAAACTCAAGTGCGGCGCAAGCGGTGCTCAAAGAGATGTATCGCACTGGTGGCGATCCTTCGCAAATCATAGAGGAAAAAAATCTCGGGCAGATGGAGGATGCGGGGGAACTTGAAACCGTTGTTGACAATGTTATTGCCGCGAACGCAAAATCCGTAGATGATTATAAAGCCGGCAAGCAAAACGCCCTGCAATTTCTGATGGGACAGGTTATGAAAGAAACCAAGGGAAAAGCCAATCCCAAAGTTGTGATGGAGTTGCTTCACAAGAAACTTGACTAGAGAACGGATTCTCCAGGCTGCCAAGGGCTTGACCGTTTTTTTCCGAATTGATATGATTGAAAAAATGCCTGAAACTGTATGAAGAAAAATAATAAGCTGAAAGTAAAAAATATTTCAATAGAAAGAGCGCAGAAATATCGCCAATAGGAGCGATATTTTTTTGTGCGAAGTTCTTTTAAAAAAATTAATCAAATGTCAAAGAGAGGAGAAGGAAGATGGCCGGTCTTATTGTTTTATCTGAAAGTGAAAAGAAGAATGCGGAGACGTG
Source organism: Candidatus Moranbacteria bacterium UBA1362 (assembly GCA_002306085.1). Lineage (GTDB taxonomy): Bacteria > Patescibacteriota > Minisyncoccia > Moranbacterales > GWC2-37-73 > UBA1362. Next base: position 8,895 of record DBRS01000019.1, on the reverse strand, counting down.
CCTGTGTAAAATTTGCAGGGTTGGCAGCTGTTATTTAAAAAGTGCCAGTGCCTGCAAATCTTGTTTAACTCCTATTGTAGCGCGTCAAATGTGTAAAATAATGTGCGATAGCACAAAGTGAAAAATTGGGCTTGGAACAATGTTTCCAAGCCCTCTAATTTTTTTTAAAACAGCGCTACAGCTTTTTCTATTTCTTCGTAATCTTTTAGCCACAAAATTCTCTTATCTTTCTTAAACCAGGTCATTTGGCGTTTGGCATAGTGAATAATGTCGTAATAAAGTCTTTGTTTCATTTCATCAAGACTGACTTTTCCTTGAAGGTATTTCGAGATCCAGCGATATTCCAATCCGAAACTTTCTAGTCTTACCCAGGAAACTCCCGCTTTGTACAGGTTTTCAATTTCTCTGGCCATGCCCTCGTCAAAACGCGCGTCAAGACGTTTTTTTATTTTTTCATTCAGAGCTTCGCGCGGTACGCTAATTCCGATCTGTAGGAACTGATATCTGGTATCTGGTGTTTTGTCTCCGATATCCGGAACTTTGCCCAGCTTTTCAGCTATTTCAATTGCACGGATTAGGCGCACTTTGTTTTTCGGATCGATGCTTTCCGCTCTTTTGGAATCGAGTTTTGCAAGCATTTGAAAAAGTTCTTCGGCCGTTTTTTTATTTAGTTTTTCGCGTAGTGTTTTGTTGGGCTTTACTTTTGGAAATTCTGCGTTGTCAACGATCGATTTTATCCAAAATCCGGTTCCGCCGCAAATAATGGGAAGTTTTCCTTTTTGTAAAATTTTTTCAATTGCTTCTTTGGCAAGTTTTTTGAAATGTGAAACGTTAAAATCTTCATTGGGATCCGCAACATCAATAAGATAGTGTGCAATTCCTTCTGAAATGTAGATGTTATCTTCCTTGCCATTTGCCACTTGTTTCTTGCCGCCGGAAAAATCTCTCGTAACCTTGCCGGAACCTATATCCATTCCGCGATAAACCTGTCTGCTGTCGGCAGAAATAATCTCACCATCAAATTTCTTTGCAAGTTTAATCGCGACATCGGATTTTCCGGATGCTGTGGGACCGAGTATCACAATAATCTTATTTTTCTTCTCTTTTTTTACCGATGACATAAAGTAAACTCGCAAGTTTTAATATGCTAACTGCGCTATCTTGTTGGCATTTGGCCTTTAATGAATTTTGATTTTAAATGCAAGTATGTAAAATTTTACGTAATATTTTACTTACTTGGATTGGATCTTCTAGATATTAGAAATTTTTAACTAAAAATTTCCGTATCTTCCCTCGAGATTCCATGCGCTGGCCTTTTCTATTTTGGCTTTTATTATCTTGCCTACCAAATTTTTTCTGGATGTGATAATTTTAACGTTTTTCATTGTTCTTGTTTTGCCGAAATAATTTCTTCCGTCATGTTTTTCAACCAAAACCTCGACAGTTTTTCCGATGTATTTTCTGTTATTCGTAAGTGCCGTTTTCGCAAGGATTTCGTTGAGAAAGTTTTCGCGCCTTGCTTTTTCTTTTCTTGAAACGCTATCTTTCATTTTCCAAGCGGCCGTGCCTGGGCGGGGAGAGAATTGTCCGAAAAAAACCATGTCATATTTTACTTTTTCCATAACCTTGGCGGATTCCAAAAATTGTTTTCTTGTTTCTCCGGGAAACCCCACGATTATGTCCGATGACAGCGAATATATTGCGTCAGGCTTATATCTTTTAAACGCTTTGCGAATTTTTGCAATTTTTGCCAAATATTGCTTTTGCGTGTAATGTCTGTTCATTTTGCGGATTATTTCATCACTTCCGGCTTGCACTGGAAGATGCACCCACTCGCAAACTTTTTTGCATTTCGCAATCGTTTCAATGAGCTCGTCATCAAAGTCTTTTGGATGGGATGAGATAAAAGAAATCCAGAATTTTCCGGGAATCGCATTGATTTTTTTGAGCAGCTTTGAAAAATTTATGCCATTTTCTCCCTTATACGAATTCACATTTTGTCCCAGAAGCATCACGTGTTTGCATCCGTTTTTTGCCAGATCTTTTATTTCAGAAATTATTTCTTCTGTCCGCCTTGAAATTTCCCGACCTCTCGCATATGGCACGACACAGTAGGAACAAAAGTTGTTGCAGCCGGTCATGATCGGGACGTAGGCCTGATATTTATTATTATACTTTGGCTTAATGGACAAATAGGCAATTTCTTCCTTATTCAGTGAACCATTTTGCGCAGAAATTTTTAATTTCGAGTTTTTAATTTTTAAATAATTTTTAGTAATCCAATTTTTAAATGAATCAAAATCATCTATTGCAAAAAACAAATCTACCAAATCTTTCAATCTTCTTTGCACATCTTTTCTGTTGGCAAGACAGCCGGTCAGCACTATTTTTATTTGTTTCTTGTCATTTGCTGCTTGTCGCTTGAGATTATGGATAAGAGTATAGGCGCGGTTTTCTGCCGATTGGCGCACGCCGCAGGTATTGAAAATAACAAGATCTGCATTTTCAATCCGGGAAGCCGGCACAAAACCGCAACTTTCCAAAGAAGCGGCAATTCGTTCACTATCGGAAATGTTCATTTGACATCCGAATGTTTTTATAAAATACCCAGGCATACATTATCGTTTTAAGCCAATACTATAAATTTATGCGGTCGCATAAATTTATAGCAAGAATGAAGTGTATATTTTTTATTTCTTCTCATTAACCTCCTTCTCAACTTTCTCAACAAACTCATCAACAGAAAAAACGTTTTGCTGTTTTTCGCCGTGAGTTCTCACGTTCACGGTTCCGTCTTTCATTTCTTTTTCGCCAACAACAAGAATGTATGGAATTTTTTGTTTTTCGGTTTCGGAAATTCTTTTGCCGAGCGATTCTGCTTTGTCGTTAATTTCAACGCGGATATTTCTTTCAAGAAGCTTCTTCTTAACGTCTTTTGCATAATCGGAAAATTTTTCCGAAACCGGAATAATCGTCATTTGCACAGGTGAGAGCCAAAGCGGAAAAGCGCCGGCATAATGTTCAATCAGAAGAACCAGGAACCTTTCGTAAGATCCTAAAATTGCTCTATGAACCATCACGGGAGAAATTTTTTCTCCCTTTTCATTTATATAATGCAGTTTGAATTTTTTAGCAGTGGCGAAATCGAGCTGAACAGTTGGAATTTGAATTTCTCTGCCAGTAGCATCTTTGAACATAAAATCTAGTTTCGGTCCGTAAAGGGCAGCTTCACCCTCTTGTTTTTCAGCAGAGAGATTCATTTCATTAGAAATTTCCTGAAGCATTTTTTCACAGGTATCCCAATCTTTTTGATCGCCGATATATTTTTCCGGATGATCATAATCTCTGACAGATAAACATACTCGGTGGTTTCCCCAAAGTCCCAGGGCGCTGTAGAAATTTTTTATAATTTTCACCATATTAACCACCTCATCCTTTACTTGGTCAACCCTGCAGAAGGAATGACCATCCTCAACTGTTATCGCGTAAACTCTTGATAATCCTCCAACCTCCCCGGTTTTTTCAGCTCGATATTGTTTATCTGATTCCATATATCTTATGGGTAAATCCCTATAAGATCTTGTCTTTGAAGCATAAATTTGAGTGTGATGCGGACATTGTACGGGTTTTAATACGAAGTCATGTTTTTTTTCTGAAGTGACATGAAACAACTCGTCGCCGAATTTTTTTGCGTGTCCGGATATTTCAAAAAGCTCAATTTTTGCCAGTGAAGGGGCAGATACCTTTTCAAAACCGTATTTTCGGCAAATACTTTCTACTGCTTTTTTTAATTCATCAATAATAATAGTTCCCTTGGGAGTAAACAAGGGTAGCCCAGGACCGACTAAATCGGAAAAACAAAATAGATCCAAATCTTTGCCTAATTTGCGATGGTCACGCTTGGCTGCTTCTTCTTGCTGGATTTTGTATTGCCTCAGCTCTTTTTCAGTTTCAAAAACCACTCCATATATTCTCTGCATCTGCTTGTTTTTTTCATCACCTTTCCAATATGCTCCGGAAATTTTTGTAAGTGCAAAAGCCTTCGGATTTATTTTTCCCGTCGATTCAATATGAGGACCGCTGCAAAGATCCACGAAAGGTCCGGTTTTGTATACTGAAACTTTTTTATTGCCTTCTTTTGCCAAATCGTCGATTAATTCTACTTTGTAGGTTTGGCCGAGTTTTTCGAAATCTTTCCGTGCCTTTTCAGTCGAAATTTCTGCCCGTTCAAACGGAAAATCTTTTTTGATAATCTCTTTCATTTTTTCTTCGAGAAGCGGCAAATCTTCTGGAATCAGGGTGCGAGGAAGATCAAAATCATAATAGAATCCGTTTTCTATGGCAGGTCCCACTCCGAATTTTGCTTCCGGAAACATTTCTAAGACAGCAGAAGCGAGGACATGCGATGTTGAATGGCGTAGAATTTCAATGTTATTTTTTGCAGTTTTCATGTATTTGTAATTTAAAAATTAAAAAATGCCTAAAAATAAACGACTTTCGAGTCCCGCTTTCTGCAGAAGGGCGGGAGGTTCCACTCGAATTCCCTTATTTTCTGGGCACTTTTTGCGCTTATTCGTAAGCTGCCGAAACGGAGACTTTTTGTTGCGGGTTGGTAGTCCGCAGTCTCACTTATTTGTAATTTTAGTATAGTAAAAGGCTGCTGTTTGCGCAAGTTTATGCAAGTTGCGCACCAACTTTCTATTTTTTAAAACGCTGATAGTTCGCCAGGCTTAAACCATGTTTTTAATTGAAATGAAATCCCAAAAGTTAGTGCGTGACAAGTTCCACTTTACCTTCTCGCACAATTTCTTTTATTTTTTCCAAAAACTCCTTGTTGTGTTCGATTTGAAAGGGCGTTTCAAGTTTGTTTTCAAGGTGATGCAAAAACACTTTACACTCCCCGCTTTTGCATGTATTGAAGAATTCGGAAAGTCTTTGAATCATTTCGGGTGTTGCATCATGTGGAAGCGTTATAATCAATCTATTTCCATTTCTCGCGGATTCTGACTCCGCTTTGGCATAATTTTTTTTCGTTGCTTCGATTCTAAGATAATTCTCGATTTCCGCACTGTTTATCTCTCTTGCATCGTCAACGATCAATTTATACGCCCCATCCTTGTCTGAAAGCCGCCCTTCGGCTATTATGACTCTTTCCTCTTCCCAAAGGTTTGCAATTCTTTCCAAGACTTTCGGGAAAACAAGAATTTCAATCTTTCCTTTCATATCTTCAAGCATAATGAAGTACATCGTCTGCTGGTTCTTTGTGAGGATTTTTTGTACTTTCTGGATAACCCCTCCGATTGCTATCTTTTGCCCCACAAGATCATGTGAGAGCTGATCAAGAGGCATGCCTACCTTTTCGATGTAGTTTTGGTATTCAAGCGCCGGGTGTCCGCTCACATAAAGTCCTAAAAGTTCTTTTTCCCATTTGAGTTTCTGATTTTTGGTTGCAGGCTCAGTCTCAACCAACGGGACCTGCGGAGTTTCCAAAGCGGTTTCTCCAAAAAGACTCACCTGATTTGAATTCTTTTCCTTTTGAATATTTTTCATGAACGTAAGGATTTGTTCCATACTCTCAAGAATCTGATTTCTTTCTCCAAGTTCGCGCAGCGCTCCCACTTTTGCCAAGGCCTCAATGGATTTTTTGTTTAAATCTTTTGTCTCAACTCTCTTGAGAAAATCGCCGAGCGATTTGAATTTTCCGTTTCTTTTTCTTTCTTCGACTATTTCGTGCGCCACAACGTGTCCGACATTCTTAATGGCGTTAAATCCGAAACGTATCCTTTCAACTCCGTCGTTGCCGACGATCACTGCAAAATCCTCAAAACTTTCATTCACATTTGGTTCAAGAACTTCAATGCCCATGTCACGGCATTCGCTTGCTTCAATCGCGATACGATCGGTGTTGTCCTGGTCGGAAGTGAGAAGGGCTGCCATAAATTCGGCAGGGAAATGCGCCTTAAGATATGCGGTTTGATGTCCTATGAGCGCGTAACAGGCGGCATGACTGCGGTTGAAACCATAGCCGGCAAACGGTTCGATGAATGAAAAAACTCTCTCGGCAATTTCGCTGCTTATGTTATTTTTGACGCATCCTTCAACGAATTTCATCTTTTGTTCCTTGATGAGGTCAAATATTTTCTTGCCCATCGCTTTGCGGAGAACATCGGCTTCTCCCATTGTGAAGCCGGCAAGGTCTCTTGCGATTTGCATGACCTGTTCCTGATATACGGCGACGCCGTATGTGTTTTTCAGAATCGGTTCTAGTTTTGGGTGCACGTAACTTACTTTTCTTCCGTGTTTTCCGGCGATAAAATCCGGAATCCAGTCCATCGGTCCCGGGCGATAGAGCGCTACCATGGCAATAATATCTTCGAACACCGTCGGCTTGAGCATTTTTAGGTATCTTTTCATGCCGCTGCTTTCCAATTGGAAGACTCCGGTCGTGCGTGCTTCCTGCAACAGCTTGAATGTTTTCTCGTCATTGAGTGGAAGGTTATCCATGTCCACTTCTATTTTCTTTGTTTTGCGCACGATGCGCAGTGTGTTTTGAATGATAGTGAGGTTTTTGAGTCCCAAAAAGTCCATCTTTAGAAGTCCTATTTTTTCCACATAGCTGGACTTTGTAGATGAAGAATACTGCGTTACGGTTCCTTCACGCGCTCCGATGATGTTTTGGATGGGGGAATATTCCGTTACCGGTTTTTTCGTAATCACCACTCCGCAGGCGTGCATGCCGGCATGGCGCACAACACCCTCCAATCGCATCGCGTTGTCTATCAATTTCTTCGCGTCAGCTCCCGAATTATAGTGAGCGCGAAATTCAGGTACATCTTCCAGTGCTTTTTTTATGGAAGAAAACATCGGAATCATTTTTGCTGTTTTGTCACAAAAGTCATAGGGAAATCCCAGCGCTCTTCCGGTATCGCGGATCGCCGCTCGCGCTGCCATTGTTCCGAATGTGATGATTTGCGAAACATGATCTTCGCCGTATTTGCGCCTGACATAGTTGAGAACATCATCGCGTCTGTTGTCGGCAAAATCCATATCAACATCGGGCATTGATACTCTTTCCGGATTCAGAAATCTTTCAAACAGCAGATTGTATTCTATCGGATCGATATTGGTTATTCCTGTAAGATATGAGACAAAGCTTCCGGCCGCGCTCCCTCTGCCCGGGCCCACGACTATACCGTTATCTTTTGCCCAGTTGACGAAATCTTGAACGATCAAGAAATAAGCATCATAGCCACACTTATTGATTACTGAAAGCTCATATTCCATGCGCTCGCGGTGTTTTTTCTGGACGTTTTTGCCAAAGCGTTTTTTAAGTCCTTTCTCGCAAAGATGTCTCAAGTAAGTTTTTGGTGTAAAGCTTTCCGGGACATCAAAATGGGGAAGCTGCGTCTCCCCGAGTTTTAACTCGAAATTGCATTGGTTGACGACGAGCTGCGTGTTTGAGACAACTTCCGGATTGTTTGGAAATCCATTGGCCATCTCTTCAGGTGAGCGCAACGACAAATCAAAATCCAGAAGATTCATGCGATCTTTTTCCTGAACTTTTCGGTTTGTTTGCACGCAAAGCAGAATGTCCTGGGCATCCGCATCATTTTTATTCACATAGTGCACGTCGCAAGTTGCGACCACGGGAATATCAAGTTCTTTCGAAAGTTTGAAAATTCCATCATTTGCGATTTTTTGGTTGGGATATCTCGGATGATCCTGCACTTCGAAGAAAAAATTTTCTTTTCCCAAAATATCGATATATTCCAATGCCAATTCTTTTGCCTTGTCATAATTTCCCATGACGATATGCGCTGGAATTTCACCTTCGACGCAGGCGGAAAGTCCGATCAAGCCTTTGCAATATTCGCGCAAAACTTTTCGGTCAATGCGCGGCTTGTAATAGAATCCTTCGAGATGCGCGATTGAAACAAGTTTCATGAGGTTGTGATAACCTTCTTCGTTTTTCACGAGCAAAATCAGGTGATACCTTTTTCTGTCTTCCGCTGTCGGATTTTTGGAATGAAGGTCGTTTGGAGTCACATACATTTCGCAGCCGATGATGGGCTTAATCCCTTTCTCTTTGGCCTTGATGAAAAATTCCACGGCTCCGTACATTACTCCGTGATCAGTAAGCGCAATTGAATCCATGCCAAGTTCTTTTGCGCGGTCAAGCAGATCATCGATTTTTCCGAGACCGTCAAGTAGGGAATAATGGGAGTGAACATGGAGATGAGTATATTTCATAAGTTCGAGTTCGGAATTTTGAATTTCGAATGTTTGGAAAATTAAAACATCAGAAATTGATTAAAGATTAAAAATTTATTGGCAAAATAAAAAACCACCGATTAAAGTAGCTTAGAATATATTGTTATGAATATAAATTATCCTCATGTTATTGCGTTTATCTTCATCTCCCGGGGGCATGCCGCTGGGTTCTGCAAGATAAATGTATAATGCGTAGAAATCTCCACTTGCTATTGTAGCATTTTTTGTAAAAAATCAAAAGATGATGCAAAATGCAAGAAACTTCCTATTGCGGCAATTTCACATTTTT
>DBRS01000019.1:0-124 GCA_002306085.1 Candidatus Moranbacteria bacterium UBA1362 | reverse complement strand
TTGACCGAAGATGAGATTAAAGACCAGCTCAAGCAGTTGGATGAATTAAGAAACGTTTCAAAATAAATATTACACATAATTATTATTAAAACAAAGCCATGACAACCTTAAAAAAATCTTCCTA
>DBRS01000011.1 GCA_002306085.1 Candidatus Moranbacteria bacterium UBA1362 | reverse complement strand
AATTTTTGCCGTCGCAAAAATCAATTGAGATGTTTGTTAATGAAAGCTCGACCAGATCCCGTCTTGAGATATTTCTCAAATTCAAAAGCTGTATGCTTATTCTGAATGGCAAAATAAAACTTCAGCTCTATTGGCAAACGGTTTGCATTTGCAGGGACATGTCCTCTTTGATGTCGCAACACCCTTTCATTTATATTATCTGTACAACCCACATAATATCCGTTCCTACATTTGAGGTCATATACGTAATGCATGTTTTTATATGCGCGTACTTTACAAATGTCACTTTCGCAAACCTTGGCGGACTGTGTCTCGCCGAAGGTTCGCTTCAGCGAACCGAAGGCGGAGAGGCAGGGATTCGAACCCTGGGAACCCTTTCGAGTTCAACACATTAGCAGTGTGCTGCTTTCAGCCGCTCAGCCACCTCTCCATGTTTTCTCGGCAGTAGCCTCAATCAAAAAATTGTGCTTCGCGTCTGCCGGGGTTTCTTTTGAAACCCGCCTAATGCTTGCTTGCTCGCATCAGGCCCGCTCAGCCACCTCTCCATGTTTTCTCAATTCATGCGTTTGGTGAAACCGTTCACTTGCACTCAATTTATGTGTCCTTGGCAGGAATCGAACCTGCGGCCTTCTGGACCGCAACCAGACGCTCTATCCACTGAGCTACAAGGACTTGTTTTCCCGCATGCCTAACAACAAAACGCGTCCGCAAATTTCTCGGTTCAGCCAGGATTTCATGTACTGAAACCGAATGCTGGATATTCGCGCGTAGGTTGCATTATATATCAAAATCCCCAAAAAAGCAATCATGAAAAGCGCATGTTTTTCGCCAGCTATCATATATGAAGAAACCTTTCCAAAGCGTCAATAAGGCTGGGATCCTGTTTTATCTCCGGTATATGTTTCAATAGCATTCTCCTCATAATGACGGGATCTTCATTTCCAAGCGGAACATGCACATATGGAAGCATCGTGGCCTTCGTGTGCAAGCTTATAACTTTCGTGTGAGAGGGATCGTAGAATATCCAAAATGAATATATATTTTCGTACAAATAAAGTTCTTTATCGGCAAATATACCTTTGGACGTGATTGCAAAATTGATTGTGCGAGGTTCTTTTTGCGAATAAATGAATCCGATAACGCCTATGAGAATGAAAGTTATTGCCATTATGGGGCTGCCAGTATAGAGAGCATAAATAACCAGCAGAGCAATGAATACTGTTCCGACAAGATACCAGCGCATGGTTCTTTCATATTTTTCAAACTCCGGTCCCTTCCATTTGTGGATCACATTTCCGGCACTATCGGGAATTGCCTGTTCTTCCGATATCCATTCTTCTTCATGGCTTATTGTTTCTTGATAATCGAAACGAGCAGAGCGTTGTTGAAGCCCCTTTTGAGAAACATGTCCGATGTTCTGTTTTGGTTTTAAATCAAATGGCATATAACAACTTTAGCATATTATTGACTGTTTACAAATCCACTTATTACTGTTATTATATACAAAGCTCAAATTTGCGAAATATTGAGTTGTATTAGAAAGATGTGGCGGCAATGCCAGGTCATGCGACAGAATAAACAAACTTGACGCGAGTGTTTGCGGTTGCAAAATCACCTCGGAATCCGAGGACCAACAGTTTTTAAATTTGTAGAACAAAAAATACGGAGGGGTGTCCGAGCGGTTTAAGGAAACAGTCTTGAAAACTGTCGTGCCTGAAAGGGTACCGTGAGTTCGAATCTCACCCCCTCCGCCAAAAAAGAAGTCTCGTTTGAGGTTTTCTTTTTTTTGTTTTCATTATCTGCTTGACTTTTTAGGCAAAAAATGATATAATTAAAAGATAGAAGCCCTGCACTTGCTCGCAGGCTTTTTTTATTTACAATATTCGCTATACTGAATATATGCTTAATGCGGATTCAAAACTTGAAAATGTGCCGAGAATAGGCGCAAAATACGCGGCGATCCTTGGAAAACTTGGGATTGAAACGATCAAGGATTTTTTGATGCACCTTCCCTTTCGCTATGAAGACTATTCCGAAAGAATTTCGATTGAAAATCTTTCCACCGACATGACTGCGACCGTCATGGGCGAAGTTGTAAAAAGCAAGCTTATTCGCACATGGAAAAAGAAAATTCTGATCACCGAATGCCACATCAAAGACGACACCGGAATTGTCCGTGCCGTTTGGTTCAACCAGCCGTATGTCAGTGATTCGCTGGTCGAAGGCAAAGGAGTGCGGATCAGCGGAAAGATTTCCGAAGACAAAAAAGGAATATATTTTGCCAACCCTTCTTGGGAATTTTCTTCGCGAACTCCCACAAACACCGGAAGGCTTGTTCCGATTTATCCCGAAACGGAAGGATTGACTTCGAAATGGATCCGTTGGCAGATTCAGTTACTTTTCAAATTTGCCTCGCAAATTGAAGACCCTATTCCTGAAAATATTCTCAGTCAGCTGCATTTGCCAAATATTAAGACAGCTTTGCAATATGCCCATTTTCCCAAGACTTTGAAGCAAGCCGAACTTGCGCAAAAGCGTTTCGCGTTCGAGCAGATGTTTATGCTTCAGCTTGTTTCGCAAAGCATAAAAGTCTCGTGGGACAAACAAAGCGCCGTACAAATTCCCTTCGATGAAAAGCTAACAAAAGATTTTGTAAATTCCCTTCCTTTTTCGCTTACAAACGCACAGAAAAAAGCGGCATTTCAAATTTTAAAAGACATGGAAAAACCGCGCCCGATGAACAGGCTGCTCAACGGCGATGTCGGGAGCGGAAAGACGGTTGTTGCCGCGATGGCAAGTTTGAGCGCGATCAATTCCGGTTTTCAGGTTGCACTGATGGCGCCGACTGAAGTTCTGGCGCGGCAGCACTTTGAAAGTATATGCAAGTTGTTTAAGGATAACAAAATTAACATTGCACTGCTGACAAATTCATATAGAGAAATAAACAATTTTAAATTTCAAACTTTGAACTTTGAATCAAGTCTTAATTTAAAAAATTCGAATCTAAAAATTGACTCAAAAATAAAACAAAATAAATCATCACAACTCTCTCGAGAAGATTTGTTATTAAAAATTAAAAATGGCGAAATCAATTTAATAATAGGCACGCATGCCCTTATCCAAAAAGATATTAAATTCAAAAATCTTGCACTAGTAATTGTTGATGAGCAACATAGGTTCGGCGTCCAGCAAAGAGCATATCTTCAACAAGAAGCAATAAATATTGATGATGGCATCAAAGGAAAAATTCCACATTTTCTCACGATGACGGCCACGCCGATTCCTCGCACATTGGCCCTGGCATTTTTCGGAAATCTCAATCTTTCAGTCCTTGATGAAATGCCCAAAAACCGGAAAAGAATAACCACAAAAATAGTGGGAGCAAGCGAAAGAAACTCAACTTATGAATTTGTTAGAAATGAAATCAAAAACGGCCGGCAAGCTTTCATCATTTTTCCTCTCGTGGAAGAATCGCAAAAACTTTCCGAGCTCAAAGCCGCTACCGAAGAACATGAAAGACTTTCAAAAAATGTTTTTCCGGATCTCAAACTGGCGCTTTTGCATGGACGACTCAAGTCAAATGAAAAAGAAAAAGTGATGCAGGATTTCAAGAACAAGAAGTATGATATCTTGGTTTCCACTTCCGTAGTTGAAGTTGGAATAGACGTTCCCAATGCGACAATCATGATTATTGAAGACGCCGACCGATTCGGCCTTTCACAGCTTCATCAGTTTCGCGGGCGCGTGGGACGAAACGATCTGCAATCATATTGCTTTCTTTTTGCAAAAAGTTCTACCCTTTCAAAGAGCCGCCTCAGGGCCATGGAAAAATTTTCAAGCGGCTTTGATATTGCAGACCAAGACCTCAAGCTTCGCGGCCCGGGAGAATTTCTCGGCACGCGCCAGTCAGGAATTCCCGACGTCGCCATGCAGCATATTTCCAACGTCAAACTCATTGAAATCGCACATGAATATGCCGAAAAAACGCTCAAAGAAAGCCCTGATCTGAAAAAATTCCCTCTTCTTGAAAAAGAAATCTCAAAATTTCAAAAAAACGTTCATCTTGAGTAAAAATAAAGCGTTTGTTAGAATTACTAAGTGCTAACTCTTAACAAAAACAATATGAATCCAGAAATCTTTAAGGCTTATGACATTAGAGGAATTTATCCCCAAGACTTAAATAAGGACGTAGCCTACGTGATCGGTCGCGCAATTGTTGTTTCAACCGGAGCAAAAAAAATCGCAGTTGGAATGGACATGCGCACTTCTTCTCCTGAAATTAAAGAAGGGCTTTTGGCCGGCATCACTGACCAGGGCGCCGACATCGTGGACATTGGGCTTGTCAGCACGCCTATGACATATTTTTCTTCCTGGAAACTCGATGTCGACGGAGCGGTAATGATCACGGCTTCGCATAATACCGCCGAATGGAACGGTCTTAAGCTTTGCAAAAAGAACGCGATTCCGATCGGTGAAGGCGACGGCATGGAAGAACTCCGGGACCTGGCGCTCAAAGGAGAATTTGAAGACGTTCCCAAAAAAGGAAAAATTGAAGAAAATTCCGAATTGAAGAATATGTATTTTGAATACGTTTCGGGATTTTTTAAAAAAGGAATCGGAAAGAAAAAGATTGTCGTGGATTTTGCAAATTCCGTCGGTACCCTCGATAGAAACATATATAACCGTTTTTCCGATGATATCGAAGCGGCTTATCTTTTTGAAGATCTCGACGGAACCTTTCCAAATCATGAAGCAAACCCCATCAAACCTGAGACTCTTAAAGCCTTGCAGGAAAAAGTCGTGTCCGAAAAAGCCGACCTCGGAATCGCATATGACGGCGATGCGGATCGCGTTGGATTTGTGGACGAAGAAGGAGAAATCATCCCAATGGACTATCCGATCGCACTTCTCGCCAAAGAACTTCTCAAAAAGCAGCCTGAAGAACTAATCCTTGTGGATATCCGTTCCTCGAACGCCATAAAGGAATCGATTGAAGAAGCCGGAGGAAGGGTAAACTATTGCCGCATAGGCCATTCACTCATCAAAAGGCAGATGCGCAAAGAAGGCGCGATTTTCGGAGGTGAACTTTCCGGACACTATTTCTTCGAAGAAAATTCCAAAGCTGAAATGACCACGCTCGCTGTAATCACATTGATCAACCTGTTGAACGAAACGGGGTTAAAAATGTCGGAGTTGGTCAAGGACCTCAGAAGATATTTTCATAGCGGCGAGATAAATTCCGACGTTGAGGACAAGATTGGAGTAATGAACAAACTTAAAGAAATTTATAAAGACGGAAAACTTAATGAGCTCGACGGCGTGCGAATCGATTTCCCTGATTGGTGGTTCAACGTACGTCCTTCAAACACAGAACCAAAACTCCGTCTCAATCTAGAAGCGAAAACAAAAGAACTCATGGAAGAAAAACGCGATGAAGTCCTAGAAATTATCAGAAGTTAAAATCTTTTTGCAAAAATACCGCCCTTCAAGGGCGGTATTTTATTTTGAAGATTCGTATGCAATTTGCAGCTTCACATTAGTTCTACTTTTTCGCGATGATCGCTTCCGCGACGTTCTTCGGAACTTCGCTGTAGTGTGAAAATTCCATATAGTAGCTTGCGCGTCCCTGCGTCATCGACCGCATCTGAGTTGCATAGCCGAACATGTTTGCAAGCGGAACTTCCGATTCAATCTCTTTCACGCGCGCGTTTCCTTCTCCGCGATCATTGATCTCCTTGATTATTCCCCTTCTTGAGTTGATGTCACCAACAATATCGCCCATAAACTGTTCAGGAGTCGTTACGACCACTTTCATAATAGGCTCGAGAATCACTGGATTCGCGCGTTTGACCGCTTCCTGAACAGCCATAGAACCGGCAATCTTGAATGCAGCTTCGGACGAGTCTACTTCATGGAAAGATCCGTCGTAAAGCGTAACCTTCACATCAACCATTGGATAACCTGCAATAACTCCGTTTTCCAGCGCTTCCTTAACTCCTTTGTTAATCGGCTGAATGAATTCCTGCGGAATGACGCCTCCCTTAATCTCATCAACAAATTCATATCCCTTACCAGGTTCTTGCGGTTCAACTTTGAGCCAGCAGTGTCCATATTGACCACGTCCTCCAGACTGCCTGATATATTTACCTTCAGCCTGGGCATTAGTCTTGATCGTTTCCCTGTACGCAACCTGCGGCTGTCCTATGTTCGCTTCAACCTTAAATTCTCTTTTCATTCTGTCGATAATAATGTCAAGATGCAGCTCTCCCATTCCGGAAATGATCGTCTGCCCGCTCTCCTCATCGGTCCTAAGTCTCAATGTCGGATCTTCGCTGGCAAGTTTTCTGAGCGCAGTACCCATTTTCTCCTGATCCGCTTTCGTTTTTGGTTCGACTGCGATATCAATAACGGGTTCCGGAAAGGTTATGCTTTCAAGAACTATCTGATTTTCTTCATCACACAAAGTATCTCCCGTGGTTGTATTTTTAAGTCCCACCAATGCTCCGATTCCGCCGGCTCTGATTTCCTGAATTTCTTCGCGATGGTTCGCGTGCATCTGCAAAATTCTTCCGATTCTTTCCTTTTCTCCCTTGGTCGAATTCATGACATACGATCCAGCTTTCAATACTCCGGAGTACACGCGGAAAAAAGTCAACTGCCCGACAAACGGATCGGTTGCAACTTTGAAAGCAAGCGCCGCAAACGGCTCGCTGTCTTCGGACTTTCTCTCCATTTCGTTTCCGGATTTAGGATCAGTTCCTTTTACCGGAGGAATATCAATCGGTGAAGGCAAATATTCGACAATAGCATCCAAAATCAGCTGAACACCCTTATTTCTAAGCGCCGTACCGGTGAGCACGGGTACCAATTTCGCAGCTATAACGGCATTTCGAAGCGCTGCCTTGAGCTCCTCAACTGAAATTTCTTCACCATTAAGATATTTCTCGGTAAGAGCATCGTCGGTTTCTGAAATTTTTTCAACCAATCTTTCGCGCATTTCTTTCGCTTTCTCAAGCAGTTCGGCTGGAATTTCTCCCTCAACAACTTTCTCTCCCATGCTTCCTTCAAAAGTGTGCGCCTTCATCTTGAGGAGATCCACAACACCTTTGAATTCGCTGCGCTCTCCTATCGGGAGCTGCACGGCAACCGCATGCGGAGTCAACCTGTTCCATATGGAATTTAATACAAAATTAAAATCTGCTCCTTCTTTGTCGATCTTGTTCACAAAACATATCCTGGGAACCTTGTATTTATCTGCCTGCCTCCAAACAGTTTCTGACTGCGGTTCAACCCCTTCCTTTCCGTCAAAAATAACGACAGCCCCATCAAGCACGCGAAGGGATCTTTCAACTTCAACCGTAAAATCGACATGTCCGGGAGTGTCGATAATGTTTATCTGATAGTCTTTCCAAAAGCATGTTGTAGCGGCACTGGTAATAGTAATGCCTCTTTCTTTTTCCTGTTCCATCCAGTCCATGATTGCGGTACCTTCATGTGTTTCTCCTATCTTATGGGATATTCCGGTGTAAAACAAAATACGCTCGGTAGTGGTTGTCTTACCGCCGTCGATATGCGCAATTATTCCTATGTTACGCAATTTAGAAATTTCTGTTGCCATAATATTTGCCGATCCGAACCTATAAAATTAAATTCAGATCTACGAACTCTTTTTTAATTAAATTTTAATTTATTTTTTTGCAGATTCAGATACGTTTCGCAGTTTTGTATCGGATTTATGCAAAGTGGGCGAACGCCTTGTTTGCTTCAGCCATTCTGTGTGTGTCTTCGCGTTTCTTCATCGCGCTTCCGGTCTTGTTGGATGCATCAATGAGTTCGTCCGCGAGCTTTTCAGCCATTCCTTTTCCCTTCCTTGCTCTGACAGCCGCCAGAATCCAGCGGATCGCCAGCGTTTGCCTTCTTTCTCCGCTTACTTGAATGGGAACCTGATAGTTGGCTCCTCCAATTCTTTTTGATTTCAATTCCAAAAGAGGCGAGACGTTTTTGATAGCTTGTTCAAAAACATTAAGACCGCCTTTTTTTGTTCTTTCATGAACGATGTCGAAACAATCATAGATTATTTTTTCTGCAACACTTCTTTTGCCGTCTTTCATGACGCTTCCGATAAATCTTCCGACCAGCATGTTTCCGTATCTGGGATCCGGTTTCCATTGTTTTTCGTATTTTCTGGTTCGTCTAGGCATAATCTAAAAATTTTTAACTTCAAATTTTTAATTTTTAATCAAATCCTAATTTTTAAAAATTGATTGAAAATTTTAAGTTAAAAATTGGAAATTATTAAACTTAATCTTAAAAATAAACCAAATTCAATCAGAAAATTATCTGCAACTTCAAATACTTATTCTGCCTTGGCTTTAGGTTTCTTCGTTCCATATTTGCTTCTGCTGCGGTTTCTGTTTTCGGTTCCGGCGCTGTCAAGCACGCCCCTCACGACATGATAGCGAACTCCCGAAAGATCTTTTACCCGCCCTCCGCGAATCATAACGATGGAATGTTCCTGCAAGTTATGCCCGATTCCAGGAATATACGCAGTAACCTCCATGCCGTTTGTGAGTCTCACGCGAGCAATTTTTCGAAGCGCCGAGTTAGGCTTTTTAGGAGTCGTCGTGCCCACCTTGATGCAAACACCTCTCTTGAACGGATTCACGACCTTCCTCGGTCTGTTTTTGAGCGTGTCGAAAGTCATCATCAGTGCCGGTGACTTCGTTTTCTTTCTCGTTGATTTTCTGCTTCTTTTCGTCAGCTGATTTATTGTAGGCATGTGTTATTGGTCTACGAATTACGAATCTTGCGAATTTACGAATATATGCAACTCTTTTTATTCATATTTCGAGCTGTCGCATTCATAGATTTCTTGAAATTATCAAAAAATCACTGGCAAGGCCAGTAAGACAATAATAAAGGATATTTCCAATTATGTCAACCCAATGAAAAGGGGGCGCCTATGGCACTCTTGAAAAACAATTTCCCTCTGCAAAAAAGCTAAGGATAACTGAAAAAAAGACCGCGGAAGAACGGATATTCGCACTGAAAAACTTGAGATTTTTGTCATGGACAATTGTGCCAGATAGCTTTTCACTTTCAGAATTTTTGGCACCCAAAGAGTACCAAAGATAGGCCAAAACTAACTCCTTGTTTCTCATATCTCCTCCTTTTTACAATGTACGAAATTTTTATATTTCCAACTTATTGCCTTGCGACAACGTTATATCTACAAACCATATTCGATAATCTTCAGATCGCGATTCCATAAAAAATACTCAGCATCTTGGTCAGAAAAAATCCCAGGGGACCCGAGAAAACAATAATGAAAAGAAGGAGCAGGATGAAGCCGTATTGTTCAAGCATCGCCATTGTTCCGGTCCTTATGGGAAACACGGAAAACAGAAGCTTCGATCCGTCAAGCGGCGGGAACGGGATGAGATTGAAGAACGCCAAAAGCACGTTCCAAAAAATCACTATCATGAGAAGTGCGAAAAAAATCGATCCAAACGAACCAGAGACAGTGGCAGAAATCTGCGACCATGAAGCATTGCTGATGCCGGTTATTATGGCTGCTTTCACCGCAACCGGAACCATGATAAATTTTGCCAAAACGGCAGAAACAAGCGCAATCACAATGTTTGAAGCGGGACCACCAAAAGCAACCATTGCCGGACCCCATTTCTGGTTCCGCAGGTTATACGGATTATACGGAACAGGCTTTGCCCAGCCGAAAGCGAATCCCGTCGTGACAAGCATCGCGAGCGGCACTATGATAGACCCCCAAATGTCAATGTGGCTGATCGGATTGAAATTCAGTCGACCGGAATATTTTGCCGTCGCATCGCCGAGCCAAAGCGCCACGAAGCCATGTGAGACTTCGTGGACTATGATCGAATATATCAGGATCAAGACGTAGAATCCTATGAGGATGACGGAATTCAGGTCCATGTTTTTATATTTGTTCTGCTTGTTGCAGCTGTTATGTTTGTCCTAGCTACATTTACACATTCAGAACATTGGGGAGATTAGTATATATAGAACGGTTCAAAACCCTTGCCAAAGTCCGATATCCATAGTACACTAGAGTTCGTAATTAATCAACATTTTTGTGAGTATGTGATATATGACTTGTGGCAGTAATCTATTCTGTCCCATGTCTCATGTCACATGTCGCATGTCACAATATATGAGTCGAAAATGCAGCATTTGCGGGCGTGGCGCAAAGACCGGAAATTCAAGAAGCCATTCAAATATTGCAAGCAAAAGAAAATTCTCGATAAACATTCAGGCAAAAAAAATCGGAAGAAAGAAAGTCAAAATTTGCGCGAAATGCCTGAAAGCCCAAAACAAATAAATCAAAGCGTCATACGAAGAAATTCCTTGCCTTGCGGCACAGGAATTTTTTTATTTGCCAAACTCATTTTCTTCTGCCGAACATGCGAACGGAAAATAAAAGATACAGGGCCGCAACACCGACAAGTCCGTATACGAAGCGCGACAGCACATCGGTTCCCCGAATATTGCAACAAAAATATCAAAATTTAAAAAGCCGATCAATCCCCAATACAACCCTCCTATGATAACGAGAGCAAAAGCAATCCAATCAAACACATTTAGCCGCTTCATAAGCATCCCACCTCCTTCGGCAACAAAAATTACTGGTTAATGCGGATTAACTAGTATTACAAAGACTTTGTGAATTTATGACGCAAATTTGCCCGGGACATAAATGTTTACTGAAAACTATTTCCTTTCTCCCATCTCGTCATCCCTTTTCTTGAAAATCCTCGCCATATATACCGAGATAAACACAAGAACAACCGTGATGAACAGCGCATAGATAAATTTCGCCTTGATCGTGTCTTTCTGCATTGGAAAGAAGGATTCAATAAAAGCTTTCACGGCTTCGTTCCACGCAAGACCAGCCACAAGTCCGAAACTGGCGACGATATAGCCGAACGTCTTTTCTCTCACAGCATGCTCAAATTCAACGCTCTTGGCTTTTAACGTCGTTACTTTTTTGTTGATTTCTTCCATTAAGGTAAGCATGTTAATGATTACGAAAGCGAAAAACCTTTCTTTCAGGGATATTGCGGCGTTTTGAATTTGTTACTTAACGTGTTCAGTAACTAGTTACTGAACAAAAGTATATTCATTAGCTTACATTCAGTCCGCTTGGAGCGTTTGGTGCGATTTCATCGCCTGAAACTGTTCCCTCGATCCAACTTGGATCCCCGCTTGGAGCGTTTTGAAGGTTTGAAATGGTAGCAAGACCTAAAACTCCGTCAACCCAATCATTATCTTCCGGATTCGTTGCACCGACATATGTCGGAAGCGTGACTCCTTCTAGGTATGGATGATTTCCTCCAATCCCGCCGTTTGAAATCGTGTGGGATTCGTCAAGCTGGAAGGAACCGATCGTTTTGTATTGGTCCGCTCCGGAAGAACCCGCAAATAAAGTTCCTTCATTTATCTGCCACGTTATGTCAGATGCGGGCGTGGCGTCGATTTCGGC
>DBRS01000018.1 GCA_002306085.1 Candidatus Moranbacteria bacterium UBA1362 | reverse complement strand
TGCGCGTGGTGGTTTAGCTGTTAACAAAAAACAGCCGGCCGGCTGTTTTTCGCTTAACATATATGTCAAAAAGGCTAGAAATCACTCCTTGAACCGCTCAGCATTCCTTGAACAGCCTGGATTATTACTACTCCCAACAACGCAACAATAACTCCAACAATAGAATAGATCATAGCTTTCTTTCCCTTGGCTATCTGGTCTTCATCCCCTGCGGCAGTCAAGTATATAATACCAGCGATAACAAAACCTATAACTCCGAGAATACCCACCAAAATCAAAAGCCAGTTCATTGCGCTTGTAATGATTCCCAAAATACTTCCTCTGGGAAGACCTGTTCCTTCCGGCGTCTGGAACTGAGCAAGAGCCACTGCCGGAGTTGCTGTCGCTAAAGACGCTGCTGCGTATGAAAGTTTTTTCACGATGTTCATAATCACACCTCCTAGTCTAGTTTATTCTTGTTTTTATTGTCTGCGAACCATTCAATTTTCAAAAAATTGGTTAATCATCCTTATCATAACCATTCCGCTAACAATTATAATTATGCCTAATATTGAATATATTGCCGATTTTTTGGCTTTTTCCATCCTCGCTTCGTTACCGGCAGCCAAAAAATAAAATATTCCGCTTAGCATCAACATAATTATAGCAAGAATTCCAGCCACTGACAACAAAAAATTCAAAACATTAAGTCCGATTTGTTGAAACGTTGGAGCTTCCGTAATAACGCCAGCATGGGCTATCTCTACAAAATGAATCATAATTTGATTTTAGCTACGTAAATCTATGACATTTCCCGATATTTTCATAGAATTGCCATTATTGTCAAAATTTCTCGGCTTTATCTGCCACTGAGATTTTTTATTAGCTCTCGGAAAAGAAATAACACTAGGATTAAAAACGCTTTCTTCCTTATTGGAAGTTTCGTTTTTTCCCGGCTTCGATTTATCTTCATTTCCGCCCTTTTCCTGTTCTACGGCAAATTTTTGCGGGGAAGAAAAATCTATTTTCCCGGAAGAAATTTCTTTTTCAGGTTGCGTTTTACCACTTGCAAAACTGCTGAAATAGCCTGCATGGACGTTTTTCTCTTCCTTTTGCAAATTGTCACTTTCTTTTGCAACTTTCGGTTGATGCGCTTTCAGGAAATTCGGAGACACAGACTTTTTCCGCTCCTTCGCAAAATATGTTTCGTATTTCTGAAAAATATCGCCCTCCTGATTTTGCAAGGCGCCTGACTTTGCCTGACCTGCGCCATCACTAAAGGTGGGGGCGGGATTGCCAAACGTCTTTTTTCTTATTTCATCTTCCCGCTGTTCAAACAAACGCTTTTCCATATGTCCTGTTTTCGCACTTTTGTCCTGAAAACCTGAGCCGCCTTGCCACTTTTCGGTACTTTTATTCTCGATATCATAATCTTCCTGACCCGTCTTTATGCTTTCAAAAACAACTCTCTGATCCTTCGGGTCGATCGGCAACAAAGCTTCCTCATCAAGCGATTTCAATATGACAGAAAGTCTTTTTCTCTCGGAAGAACTTAACCTTTTTCCGTTTTCACTGTGGAACAAATAATTCCCGCGATCTATCGAACTGTGTTTTCCCGAACCCATGTTGTCGCGAAAATCGGTTATCCAATTTTTTATCGACGGCCTTGCGGGAGTCGGGAAATATTTCAACTTAATTTGATTCACTGTAATTTTTTGTTCTCCAAGATTGGGATATTTTACCAAAGCATCACTTATGTTAAGATGTTCCATTTGACGAGTTGGCGTGCTGTCTTCTCTTTTCTGTTCAAGAAGCCAGGGTTCGATTTCCAAAACTTTTTTATAAGCCTCTTCTTCTGAAACAAGAGGTGCCATCTTTTGGCGTGACCACTGTTCCAAAAGTGCAGCGGAATCCTTATAATAGTCAGGAAACTTATTGAAAATTCTCTTGTTTATCTCAAAAGCTATACCAAAAGCTTTAGATGTTTCTATTTCCATATAATCTACTAACATCTTCGGATAATCGTTCAATTTAACATCTCCGACAAAAATTAATCCCATGGGATATGTAATATATTCCAAATCATTTTCATCCAAACCATACATAAAACAAACTTTTTCCGCTTCCAATCTTGGTTGATCAGAAAATAAAAAAGTTTTTATTTCTTCAGAAAGTTTATTGGCTTTTTCGATATAATCCATGCTTACTTAAGGATTTAAGGAGTTTTAGTTTTTGGTTTTTTAGATGGCAATGGTTTAGGATTATTTGTTATGTGTCGTAAATTAGGATCTGTATTTGCGACTCTATTTATAGCTTCGGCATTAGCGGTTCCTTTGGCGTTTTGCATTGCCGTATTCAATTCTTTCGCAGCTTTATTATCATTAATACCCAAAACAATATCTTTGTAAGCACTTGGTTTCACATAAGCTGACAGTCTGTTTGCATGCTTTCTGACAGTCTCAGATTTAATACGTTTTGCAGTATCTCTATCTAAACTGCTAAATACCTTGTTAGCAAAAACTTCATTAACGGTATTTGATCCTGTATCAACCATATCACCTATTTGTGCAAATGCTGCTAGATGTATCGCTTTGTCTTTTTCGCTCTTAATATTTTTACTTTTTGCCGCCAATTCTTTAAGCCCGCCTTTAATAGCATCGGCATTTCCAGAATTTCTTATTCTTTCAATAGATTTTGCATCAACAGCATTCTCATCAAAAAGAATATTCATAAATTCGGAATTCCTAAGTGAATTGGAATTAATTTTCTTTAAATCAAATTGATTACTATTAATATGTTCTTTTACGCGAGTCCAATCAACTTTACCATCAAGACCTTGGAATGCAGTAACCGGGTCATATGTTTTAATTTTATTTTGCATTTGCTTGAACACTTGACTTGTCTCTCCAAATGAACTGCGCACAGTATTAAGTTCTTTTAACTCAGCAACGCCTCTAGTTGCAAGTTCAAGGTTTGCTGCAGCTTGTGTGGATTTATCTCCAATCACTGCCAAATCTCTCAGCTCACTAATTGTCATGTTTGCCGTATCGCGAAGTTTGGCTTCTTCAGCGACTCTAGCACTTTCCGCAGACTGAAAACGTTGGCTAGCACGATCTCCGGTATATCCTGGAAAAACACCTCTTAACTGATCCTGTTTATTGCCAAGATAAGTTCCCAAACGATTCGACAACCTGTCTCCTTTGGTCTGATCGCGCCTTGCTCTATACGCCTGATAAGTTTTTTGTGCAAAACTAACCCCAGATAACCATTTTCCTCCTTTTTTGACGTTCGAAACAACCGCGTCAGCACCCGCAATGCTCATTGACTTTGCTACACCCAAACCTACCCACAGGATAATCACGGGTATCATGAAAAACGCTGCGCTTGCAATAAACTTCGCCAAACCAGCATTTGTTGTATTGTCACTGGCGCTCATAACAAAAAAATTATAATTTTCGTCACCTATCGCTTGCGAAACTTTAATTGCTATCGCCATCATAAAAATCATTATCGGTGCAAAGAAAGAATAATTGAAAAGTTGATTCCACCATTGATCTGCAAATTTATGCGTGCTTGGAAAAATATAACCGACAAAACCAATCGGAGAAAACATGATAAGTATCGCAAGCATAACAAGCCTGATGACAAAAAGTGCCGCAATAATCAGAAGCGTCATTGCAAGAATAAAAGTAAAAATTATTATCATTATCTCATAAGCTATCGGCTGACTAACAAAATCGCTTGGCATCAGTATTCCCTCGAGTTTTGTTGTTGAGCCAAAATTCGCCATGATTGACGAACCACTCTTGCTTCCCGTCGAAGAAGCAAACATATTATTGACAAAGAAATACATCGCAACATTGGAAACGTCGATAATAAAGCGCGCAATGGCAAAACTGAAGTTGACCAAAAGAGCATTGATCAGCACGGCAAGCCAAACTTTCTTGATATTCCATTTTTCAATCTGAAAAATAGTGCAAAACGCCGCAAACAGAAGAACTAGAATAAACACCATATTAAACACATCGCGCACCATTATCCAAATGTCCTTTATGGCTTGCTTATTTAGAATTCCTGAAGTTGGGCCTGAAATGTTCTGCGGATCTATTGCAGCAGCAAAAATAGATCCAGCTATTGATAAAAGCATCAAACAAACCTCTTGAACCCCAAGCAGCAGCCACCCCACGACTTGGCCAAAAGGATCTTTAAAAAAATTTAAAAGAGTGCTACCAGAAGCATAGACTGGTAGGCAGGGTATAAGCAGAACGCACACAAAAAACAAAACAATTATAAGCGTTTTCGTTTTTCTGGCACTTAGACTTTCTTTAATTTTAGAAATATCCATGATGCGCATCCGGCAGCATGACAATCAGATTGCCGCGTCTTGGCAGACTGCCACTGGATTCAAAATAGTTTTTGTTTTTACAAACAACCAATATCGTCAAAATTCTCTACGGAAATTATACCATATTTTTTTTCAAATTGCTAAAGAGGGTGCAAACAAAAAGCTCAATCTTTCTGAATTGAGCTTTTTGAGCGCTTTCAAATCAGTTTTCGAAGCCAAAACCGATTAATATATATATCCCCTGATAACTCTGCTGTTAATCGGTATTGTTCTTCTGCTTGTTTTCGCAAACCCCATGTAATTCATTTCCGAAACTGTTATGGTATCTTTGCTAACTTTTTCAACAAGTGCCACATGCCCATAATATCTATTTTCAGTCGTGACGACTATTGCGCCTTTGCGCGGAGTTTTTCCGGTAGCATATCCGGCTGCTTTTGCATGATATAGCCAAGTGCCGGCATTTCCACCCCAAGGAATATAGCGCTTTTGTGCGACAAACCATGTGCAATATCCATAAGGAAATCTATGCCCGGTTCCAGCTTTTCCCGAAAGAATTTTGCCTCCTGACACTTGCGGCGTGCCTCCTGAAGAATTCGCATACTGTCGCCGATCAAGAATGGATCCGCTTGATTGTGCAGGTTGTGGAGACTCACCCTGTCCCCCAGGAATAACAATCTCTTCTCCGACATCGAGAGCGCCGTTTGCCGGAAGATCATTAAAAGCAATTATCTTATCCTTTTCAGCCTTGAATTTACTTGCGATTGCATCAATATTATCCCCTTCTTTGACTGTGTATTTCACCCCTGAAACCGGCAGAATAAAGAGGGTGTCTCCGGGCATTATGGAGTCCGCATTATCGATGTCGTTTGCCCATAAAATCGTATTGACGGATACCTTATTCTTCTCCGCAATAGAGCCAAGCGTGTCACCGGGCTGCACAGTATACATTTTTACCCCTCCATCTTCTTCTGGATCCTTCATGGGACTTGCGCCTCCGGCCATCATAACAAAATCCTGGCTTTGAATGATGTTCTGACTCGCAAGATCTTCCTTGGCTTGCGGATCCACAGAAGAACTAGCCTTGAGCAAAGGCGCCAGCACAAGATCATTTTTTTGCTCAGCAAGAGTATTATTTTTGCCAATGCTTGCAGCCGGAATAGGTTCGTCTTGCTTGTTAAGATAGCCAAAAAGCAAATTCCCAGAAGCTTTACCGGGAGCAACATTGGTAGCAGACACAAGAAGAGCGCTCGAAACCACCACAGATAACGCTGAATATCTGCGGAAAATATGAAGAATTTTTACTGTTCTGCGTTCTTTTATATAATCTGCGATAGCCCTTTGCCTGAGATGAAGATTTGTGTTAAGGCTTTCAAAGCTCGTTTTGAAAAATTCAATTATGTGAAAAACAAAAGATTTTTTACTAATAATTGAAAACCCTTTCAGTTGGCGTATGGTTAAGGGGCTTTACTGTAAGCAAAAGAGCCAGTGTCCCATTGCCACTTACCTTAATTTTTAACTCCTTACAAGTATATATCTGCCGATGCTTTTGTCAAAGCCTTTATTCACACGCCTACTGGTTTTGGGCTTAACCCAGCCTTTTTTCCAAAAAACATTTCATAAGTGTGAAAAAAAATAGTACAATATAGTCAAAATGATTTAAATTGATGATAAATTTGATGCTTAAACGCGATTTAAATCCATAATTTTTATATTAAGCCAATTATGCCTTCTTTGAATGGTCTGCTGCGCGACTTCTTCGAGTATTTGGAAATTGAGCGCGGAAGATCGCAAAAAACAATCGAAAACTACGACCACTATATCAACAGATTTTTGAGTTGGTCGAAAATATCAAATCCTCAAGATATTACACCAGAGTTAGTAAGAAACTTCCGCTTATACCTCAACAGATTTGAGGATTCCAATGGACTGAGGCTTAAGAAAGCTACTCAAAATTACCACATAATAGCCCTGAGAAGCTTTTTGAAATACTTGGCCAAACGCGATATAAAGACCTTGGCTGCAGAAAAAATTGAAGTGGGGAAAAATCCCTCCCATGAAGTAGAATTTTTGGATGACGAAGAATTGGAACGCCTGCTTCAGGCAGCGTCTGCTGGTGATATAAAGACATTGCGCGACAGAGCGATTCTTGAGCTTCTCTTTTCCGCGGGCCTACGAGTTTCTGAACTTGTCCAGATAAACCGGGATCAGCTTAATCTCCAAAGGCAGGAATTTAGCGTCAGGGGCAAAGGAGACAAAATCAGAATCGTGTTTATTTCCGATACAGCCAAAAAAGCGCTTGAGAGATACCTTGAAAAAAGAATCGACATCGATCCCGCGCTTTTTGTGCGTTTTTCTAAAAATAAAAATTTTAGAGAAGAAACCAAGCGACTTACTTCTCGCTCTATCCAAAGAATAGTAAAGTTCTATGCCGCAAAGGCGGGAATCGTTAAAGATGTTCATCCCCACACTTTACGCCACAGTTTCGCGACCAATCTTCTGTCAAACGGGGCGGACATAAGAAGCGTACAAACGATGCTGGGCCATTCTTCAATAACAACGACGCAAGTCTACACTCACATAACAAACAAGCAATTGAAAGAGATACACAAACAGTTTCATGGAAAAAAGAAATAACGTGCAGAAAAAATTTCGCTACCACCTGAGCAGCGTGCCAAAAAATAAACAAGAAACTTTTAAACCTTCTTTAGCTTTGCAAATTCAAGTGACAATCTTTTTATTCCTGCTTTCTTGAATGCCACCACAATTATATCTCCGGCTGCCGAAACCACCACGCCTTCTCCAAGCTCTTCGTGCTTCACTTTTTCTCCGCCCTTGAATCGCGAATTGCGAGATCTAGAACAAAAAACTCTTTTTTTCTTGTTTTTCAGAAGTTTTTCGAATTCTTTTTGCTGAGTTTCATAATAAGAATCGTGTTTCATAAATTTTTCCGGAATATCTTCCAAAAATCTTGAAGGCGCGTTCATTTGGGTCGAGCCGAAAAGCGTGCGTTGCCTCGTAAAAAGCAGATAAATTTCCTCTTTCGCCCTTGTAAGTCCCACATACATCAGTCGCCTTTCTTCTTCCATCTCATCATAAGAAAGCATGCTTCTAGAATGCGGCAGTATTCCTTCTTCGAGCCCAACTATAAACACCACCGGAAACTCCAGTCCTTTTACACTGTGAAGAGTCATAAGATGCACAGCATCCTGGTTCTGATCCACATTATCCGTATCCGAGGCAAGCGCTATTTCCTCCAAAAAAGCGTTCAGTATATCTTCATATTCATCCTTGTTTTTATCATATTTTCGAGCAACAGTCGCAAGCTCTTTAACGTTCTCCCAGCGCATTTCCCCTTCAACGCCTTCCGCAAGAAGCATTTTTTCGTATCCACTCTCGCTTATCACTTTCTCGATGAAATCTGAAAGAGCTATTCTCGGTTGAATTTCTCTCATTCTTCTTATAAAATCACAAAACTTGGCAATTTCATCTATTTTAGATTTTGGAATTGCGAATTTCTCAGGATTTTCCAATTTTTCATCCTTAATTCCCAATCCGAATTCTATGGGATCTTTCCCTGTTTTTTTGGCCGACAGCAACCATTTTTCCATCGTTCTGGCGCCAATCGAACGTTTCGGCTCATCTATAGCCCTTTCAAGAGAAACCACGTCATTGAAATTTAAAATCAAGCGAAGATAGGCGATAACATCCTTTATCTCCTTCCTTTGATAGAATTTAATGCCACCGACTATGCGATATACCATAGATCTTTTCAGGAAAGCTTCTTCAATCGATCTGGATTGCGCGTTGGTTCGATAGAGAACGACAAAATCGCTGAGCGGACGCCCGCTATTTTCAATCTTGCGAGCTATAAACTCGGCTTCGTCGCGCTCGTCTTCCGCTTCGAAAGAAGTTATGAGATGCCCTGCCTCATTTTCTGTCCAAAGCTTCTTGTCTTTTCTGTTGATATTTTTAGAGATTACACCGTAAGCGGCGTCTAATATTATTTGGGTGCTTCGATAATTTTGCTCAAGATGAATGACTTTTGCCTCCGGATAGTCCTTTTCGAAATTCAAAATATTTTTTATGTCCGCCCCCCTGAACTTGTAGATGCTTTGCCAATCGTCTCCAACAACGCAGAGGTTTCTGTGCTTTTTGGCAAGAAGATTCACCAGCACATACTGAGCGCGGTTCGTGTCCTGATATTCATCAACTAAAATATAGCGATAGATGTTTTGGTATTTTTCCAAAATATGCGGAAATTTCTCCAAAATTTTGACTGCCAACATTATGATATCGTCAAAATCAAGCCCGCTGCTTTCCTTGAGACGATCCTGATAACACGCATATGCCTTGGACACAATTTCTTCATAATATCCAACCACCTGCTCCGAAAATTTCCGACTATCCACAAGCTCGTTCTTTATCTTGCTGATGACGGCCAGAATCGCGCGTGGATTGAATTGTTGCGGATCAATCTCCAGTTCTTTCAAGACCTTTTTCATCATGACAAGCTGATCTTGTTCATCTAAAACATGAAAATTTTTCGAATAGCCGAGAACCTCGATTTCATTTCTCAGAATTTTACAACAAATGGCATGGAAAGTTCCTATTGCGGGAAGATTTGAATTGCTGTATAGATTGTACTTAAAATTTTGCCGCACTTGCGGATACAGCATCTTGACGATGCGCTCTTTCATTTCTTGCGCGGCTTTGTTGGTAAAAGTTACTGCCAGAATATTTCTCGGAGAAATTCCGTTTTTGATGAGATACGCGACGCGATGGGTAAGCGTCTTTGTTTTTCCAGATCCGGCTCCAGCAACAATCAAAAGCGGGCCATTGATTGCTGTAACAGCCTTTTTCTGTTCCTCATTCAAATTTTTCAGAATATTTTCCATTTTGTCGTTTTATTTATGTGCAGCAAAGGTTTCTATGGAGATCTCTAAAGAACATTCGCAAGAGACTTCCAATCTTCGATTCTGAGTTCTTGCGCGCGGATATTTTTTAAAAAGCCGAGCGATTCAATTTTTTTCTCAACCTCTCTCTTGTCCATTTTAAGACTGCTTGAAAGGTTATTTGCCAAAGTCTTTCTTCTGGCCGAAAATCCGGATCGCACAATTCGAAAGAATTTCTTTACATTTTCTTCGTCACTGTTCACGCTTTCTAAATTTCGAACTATTCTAATCACGGCGCTGTCAACTTCAGGCTGCGGTTTAAAAGCCACTTTTGGAACAGTAAACAGATATTCCGGCTTTGCATAATACTGCACAGAGACCGCAAGAATGCTCATATTCCCCGGCTTTGCGATAATTCTTTCGGCCACCTCTTTCTGCACCATCAAGATCATTTCTTTAGGCGGATATTTCGTTTCCAGAAGCAACCTGATAATTTGCGAAGTTATATAATAGGGAATATTGGCGACCAATTTATAACTTTTGGTTTTTAGTTTTTTTTCAACCAATTCCGGAAGATTTATTTTCAGAACATCGTCATGAACAATCTCAATATTCTCTTTGTTACGTAACGTGTCATATAATATTTTAACCAAACGTTCGTCGATTTCAATCGCGACAACTTTCTTGCAAACCTTTGCGATTTTCTCCGTCAGAATCCCTTTGCCAGGACCAATTTCCAAAACAACGTCTTCATTTGAAAGATCAGCGCATTTAATAATCCTATTTACCACGTTTTGATCGTTTAAGAAATTTTGGCCTAAACTTTTTTTCGGGCGTGTGTTCATGTTTTTTAAATCTGAATTTTTAATTTTGAATCTTGATTAAACATTTTAATCGCTAAATTCTGAAGCACCAAAATTCATTCATAATTCAAAATTCCAGTAATTCTAATTCAATATTTCTTCCACTTTTACATCGATCACTCCTGCTCCAAGTGGCGCTATTTTTGCAAAAGCCACTTTGTCAAGATCAATGATGCGGTTTTCGCCGAACGGTCCACGGTCATTTATTTGTACAATGACTGATTTACCATTGGCTTTATTTGTCACTCTCGCATATGATCCCATCGGCAGCCACGGACTTGCGGCAAACAATCCTCCTTTATACGCATACCACGTTCCCCATCCTGTGTGTGCTTTTTTTGCAGTCTTAACGTATGTTCCTTGAGTAATAATTTCTTCAACAGGCTCCTTTGCCACATTTTTCTCTAAAATTTTTCTTGATATCTCTTTTCCGTCATGATAAACAACCCTATATTTCACTTCCGTAATTCCTTTTTGCCCCTTTTGCGTAGTCTTTTTTTCCCTCCATCCCATGGATGAATCTTCATTTGTTATAGTCTTAAAAGGAATGTCTTCGTGCTTAATTTCTTCTTTGATTTCAACATGGATTATGGCAATATCCATTCCATCTCTCACAAGAGCTTCTCTTGAAGGTTCTGCTATGTCATCCTCCAAAAAATCAATATTCTCATTCTCCCAAATAACATTTTCCACAACTTTCTGTGTTGTTTCCAATTCAAACGTCTCTCCTCCTTCTTTCACAGTAACCTTTTTTATCCTAAAAACGGCCACCTGTGATCCTTGATATATCCGCGAATCAAGATCCGGAAGAGTAACCACTTTGTCCTGTGCCGAAATATTTTGTTCTGCCAAAACATCGCGTACAGTTTGGGCCTCAGTCTCAATTTCAAAAGTGTTCCCATCAAGAGAAAGATTTATGTTTTTTCTGGAAGCGCCAAAATCCTCGCGGGGGTTTTTCGCGGAAACAACAAAGAAATGAATGGCAATTGCCAATAAAGCTGCGATAGAAATCAAAAAAAGCTTTTTCATCGGCTTTTCATTCAGATTTAAACCGGTATTGAATCGCTTCCGCTATATGCGCCGAATCAATCGATTCGCTTTTTGCAAGATCAGCGATTGTGCGAGCTATTTTGATTATGCGATGATAGCCTCTTGCGCTTAATTTGAGTGCGGAAACCGCGTTTCTCAGCAGCTCTTTGCATTTTTCATCCAGTGCGCAAAATTTCCTTATGTTGTCGGAAGACATCTCACTGTTACATATTATCGGAAGACCTTCAAACCTTCTTTTTTGTATCTCTCTTGCTGATTCAACCCGCGCGCGTATTTCAAAACTTCTTTCTTCATCTCCTTTCTGCTGCAGCTTATCAAAGCTTAACCTTGGAACCTCTACATGCAGATCTATTCTGTCCATTATTGGTCCGGAAATTTTCTGCTGATATCTCATTATCTGCGCGGGAGTACATGTGCAGATTTTTTCGGGATCAGTCGCGTTTCCGCATGGGCAAGGATTCATTGCCGCGACGAGAACAAACCTTGCTGGAAAATGCAGGGAACCTTTCGCCCGTGAGATTGTTATCATACCATCCTCAAGCGGCTGGCGCAAATTTTCCAGAACGCTTTTGGGAAATTCTGCAAATTCGTCCAAAAAAAGAACTCCTCTGTGCGCAAGGCTTATTTCGCCCGGTTTCGGATAAGATCCTCCACCAATCAGAGATACACTGCTTGCACTATGATGCGGATTTCTGTATGGACGCATCGTAACAAGAGGCTGACCCTTGTGCAATTTCCCGGCCACGGAAAATATTTTCGTGATTTCCAAAGATTCTTCAAGTGTTAGTCTCGGCAAAATCGAAGGAACTGCTTTTGCCAAAAGCGTTTTCCCCGATCCCGGAGGACCATTGAGAAGCACGTTATGGCCTCCTGCAGCCGCAATTTCAAGCGCTCTTTTTGCATGCTGCTGCCCGCTGATATGTGACATGTCGTCGACGTATTCCCCGTGTGAAAAAAGCATCTCTCCTTCGAGTTCCGGAAAGTAATCAATGTGCCTGTTTCCCGAAAAATGATCGGCAAGCCCATACAGATTATCAACGGGAACCACGTTTATTCCCTTGACCACACTTGCTTCGGAAGCATTTGCCGCTGGCACAAAGAGTTCACGAAATCCTTTTTCTTTTGCAAGAAGCGCTATCGGCAATACGCCCTGTATGGGACGCACTCTGCCGTCGAGCGAAAGCTCTCCGACAATCATCCTGTTGGTAAAATCGAATTGAAGTTGTTTTGTGGCAAGCAAAAAACCGATCGCAATCGGCAGGTCGTATATCGGGCTCGCTTTTGGAAGATCGGCGGGAGCAAGATTTACGGTAATCCTGCCGCATTGGTGCGGAGGCTTAAACCCGCTGTTTTTGATCGCACTGCTCACCCGATCGCGAGATTCTTTTATGGCGACATCCGGCAGTCCGACTATAGAAAAGTTATGAAGACCCGCCCCCAGAACGTCGACTTCAACTTCCACAATTTCGCCGTCCAATCCGATTGTAGCCGCAGAAAAAATTTTGGAAGACATGCTTGAAAATTTCCAATTAATAATTCATAATTTCTAATCAAGCTCCAATTCTTGAATAATCCGATGATAAAAGTTTCAAGCGTTGAACATTCAAAAATTAGACATTGTTTAGAAATTAGAAATTCTTAATTAGAAACTATTTCTCCGCATTCGCCCTTTCCCAAAGGGTAAGCATATATACTATAAATATGGTTGCAATAGATATCGGAAGAAAGCCGAGGCCCGGAATAGAATCTAACATTGAGCCTGCTATTAATATGCCCACCCTAATCATAAACCTGCTATGAACTTTTGCTTTCTCAGAAAATTTTGCAAGTTGCATCATCATAAATCCAAAAATCGCATTCAGCATGGAAAATGTTATGGGCAAAACTATCGTGGGAGCAAATACTACATCAATGATTTCCTTCAGAAACGAAGCCAGTATAGCACAGACAAAAGGCATGTCTTTAAGCATGCTTGCCTGTTTTAAGACGAAGAAAAGATTCAGCGTTCTTTTTTTCTTTTGCAAATTTTCTTTTGAATAATTTATTGTCTCATTGGTGCGATTTCTGCCCGTCCCGAAGCCACTTTTAAAACCAGAGCTGGACTCTTGCTGCCCAGCATCCTCATTTCTTGCTTTCTCTAAGGCTTTTGCCCTTTCGATGTGCTCTTGCCTTACATTTAGCATAATCTGTTTTATTCTTCTTCAAGCTCTTTTTTGGCTTGCTCAATTTCTGTTAATTGACGCGGATCAGAGGTAATGACTTGATCCTCAGCATATGAGGCGATGATCTTGATCGCGACATGTTTCGCTCCCGCAAATATTATGCCTTCTCCTACCCCGCTTTCGAGCAACAAAAACTTTTCCTGATCTGTAAGATAAAACGTTTCAGTAATGGTGTCGATTGCTGCAGGCGACTGCCTGAGCAAAAGCTGAAGCGAGGAGTTGGTAACAATCGGCTTTCCGTAGCGCGACGACATAAAATCGGCAATATCCTGTGTGATCGTGGTAAGACCGGTATAATATTTTCTGCAACGCTTGGCTATGCCAAACAAAAATGACGCCGCATCTTCGTTTTGCATCATCACCCAGGCTTCATCCACAACCACCAATCTTTTCTTGAGCGAAGAACGCATCTCGTTCCAGATAAACTGCAAAACAATATACATGGCAATTGGTCTCAGCTGCTCCTCAAGATCGCGGATATTGAAAACGACAAGTTGGTTATCAATCTGAACATTTGTCGGATGATTAAGAACTCCGGCAAAAATTCCTTCCGTATATTTTTCCATCCTTTTGGCAAGCGACTCTCCACCTTCTGAATTCCTTATCACCTCATACAGATCGGACATAGTTGGAAACGAAGTTGGGGTGAAGGATTTGAAGTTGCTCTGCGGTGTAATATCACGCATGGCATATGTCTCTCTGATTGCCACATCCAAAATAGAATCTTCTTCCGGTGTAACGCTGCCTAGCATGATATGCAAAAGTCCAATAAGGCTCGCAATGTTCGAACGCAGCACATCCTCCGGATCTTCATCTTCCCCGATCTTGGGAAGATCAAACGGATTAAGATGATACGCCGAGTTCAATGAAAGTTTTATGAAAGTTCCTCCCACCGTTTCGCAAAGATATTTATATTCGTTCTCCGGATCAATTACAATCACATTCGTTCCGACCATCAAAGATCTGAAAATCTCAAGCTTTACAGTATAGCTTTTTCCGCTTCCGGACTTGGCAAAAACAACCATGTTTGCGTTTTCCAACTTGAAACGATCAAAGAGTATTAAACTGTTGTTATGTCTGTTTATTCCATACAAAATTCCCTCATTAGACGAAAGATCGGATGAAACAAATGGAAAAGTCGTGGAAAGTGGAGCCGTATTGAGGTTATTTGCTATGTCAAGCTCGTCATTTGCAAGCGGAAGAGTTGAAGAAAAACCCTGCTCAACCTTAAGAACCGCCGGTTTTATATATACCATCTGAGCTTCCAGGATTGCTTCGATTTGCTGGCAACTTTTTTCAACTTCTTCAAGACTCTTTCCATAAACAGTCATATATAATCCGAAACGGAAAAATTTCTCTGTTCCTTGCTGCAGCTTGTCTCTCAATTCTTCAATGTTTTGCAATGCTGATTCCAGAATCGGATCGCGGATTTTTCCCGCCTGCTCTTCGATGTGAATCTGTGATTGCACCTGCGTGGAACTTTTCCGCAAAGTCTTCAGGATTTCTGCAGTGTTTATGGGATGCACGAACATCGCAGTATCCATGGAAAAATCAATATTGATGATTGGAGAAAACCAGTTAGTATTCAGATATCTAGGATAAGCCACCACAAAAAGCGTTCTTGCGAAAGTTTCACCCACCTGCAAATGGTTCGCGCCGATTTTCATGGCCGACGGAGCAATCAGGTCCTTTATTGTTGCGACTCCTCTTTGATAAAGCAAATCACTTTGCAAGATGGGATTATTATTCGGAATTGCGGTTAATTTTTTATTTTTATTTCCCAGAAAATCTAACATTTGTTTTTGATTCACTAATTACAAATATCATAGCTAAACAATCTTTTTTTGATATTTTTATTTTTACTAAAAATATATGTTTACTAAAAATCTTTGATTTTTTGTTATATATCAACGCAAGCAATCAAATATCGAAATGTGAATTTGAAAAAACACCATGAAACCATGTCTACTCCATATTTGCATTGTTTGTGCTACGCGAACTATCTCAATTCAACCTTTTCTATTCCCCTAATGATGCTGCTGCTGTTTGTAGTAGGATTATAAGAGTTATACAGAAGTTCGATCAGTTCCTCGGTTTTCAACATCGTGATTTTGAGTCCTGTTCCGCTAAGTCCCGCACTTATATGATCCACTCTTTGCCAAAGCTGATTTTTGTAGGTTTCAAAAAGCTCCCTTTTTCTAGATACTTGCGATTGGGAATTTTTCCCGCCCAAAAACTTATCCAGAAATCCACCCTTCGCACTCTCAATGGGATAAAACGGAACGACGACATAAAAGAACTTCGACATTATATTTGAAACATCCGTAAGATTTTTGATGAAATTTCTGTATTCCGACAACTGAAGACTGAGCAGTTCGTTCGTCAGCTCGCTCTCCTTTTTTTTAAGAAAATCAAGATACGGAGTAATATTGAGCTTACGCGAACTTATAACTATCTGAATAGGAAAATCCAATGAATTCAGAAAATTCTGATATTGATTTATAATCGCATCTTGCTCTTCAGTGGCTTTAAGGTCGAAATTTATCGAAGAAACCAAAAGCACGGCACGCAACGATCCATTTTTAAGCACAATGACGCCGTCGCGTATTTCCTCCACATCAACATATTTTTGTGTGCTAAGTCCGCCCCCACCACCTGTCATTTTATTCGAATGCAATGATTCCATAATGCTATATAATTACAAATTCAACGCAAAATCACAAAAATATAAAAACAATTTATTGACTTTAAAAAATATTTTTGTATTTTTGTAATTTCGCAAGAACTATTTTCTACTCGGCGCCTTTTTTAAAATTTCCTCAACCTTTTCATTATAATGCATTCCTTCACTATCTAAAAGCTGTGCCAAATTTTTGAGAGAATCAGAATCAATGCTTTTCGAAACAGGTTGCGTCTTTGGAGCAACTATGCTTTTTTGTGTCAACTTGATTTCTTTCTGCGGTGTTCTTTTCCAAAAGTACACTTTCGGACGAAAAAAATACATTATTCCAAAAATGACAAAGCTTCCCAGAGGCTGTCCGTAAGGCTTATAGAAAGCAAGAGCCAAAAAGATAATCACAAGCGGTACTCCAACAATAAAAAACAGAATCTTGGGAAGCATATTCCACAAAATCAAAAGAATAATTCCTAGCGCTACAACCCAACCAAGCTGTTTTGCCGTCAGCGGACCAACTATTTTATCCTCGACATCTATATGTTGCGGAACATTAATTAACATAATACATCATCTTAATTAAAAATATTTAGTGAGATTTTTATAATTTTATTGAATCGCAAAAAATTCCGCGATTTGTCTTATAATAACCATTGCCGATAGAGCAATAATA
Organism: Candidatus Moranbacteria bacterium UBA1362; assembly: GCA_002306085.1. GTDB lineage: Bacteria > Patescibacteriota > Minisyncoccia > Moranbacterales > GWC2-37-73 > UBA1362. The sequence continues at coordinate 35,298 of DBRS01000018.1, read as the reverse complement.
ATTCCTATAACTGAATACGTGAATGTTTTCTTTCCTCTGTCCGCTCTTTCCGGATCTCCGGCTGAAGTGAGATACACAATTCCTCCGATAACAATCATTATGAGCGCCAAGATTCCGGCAATCCCCAGCAAGAAGTTAAGTGTTCTAACAGCAATCTGCGAGAGTGTGAGCGCAGCATCAACACTTTCGCAGTTAACATCACCAGGATTGCAGTTCGAAGATACCGGTCCCCATCCCAAAATTCCGGCAAGTTCCTTGAGAATTGAAGGCGCCGCGATACCGATCGCAAGTCCGATTATTGCCGCAGTTATCGACTTTTTTCCCCTCTCAACCATATCCGGGCTTCCGGCTGAAGTAAGAACAAGGACAGCGCCGATCACGATGAAAACAAGCGCCAATGTCACGATGATTCTCTGGAGCGCCAACAAAATCGAGCCCAAAAATCCTTCCGCAGTGGTAAACCTGAGTGGATTTGTGAACTCCACCACACCGGAAGCAGAACTTGTCGAAGGTGTTGTTGCGGATGGCGCGGAGACATCGTAATTCGGATGGCACTGCAATCCTGAATGGCCATTCTGGCATATTCCGGGCTGTCCCGGAGCATAGTCGCATGCATCTCCCGCCATCGTGCAAGCAGTCTGAGCTTTCGCGCTTCCGGCTACCGCAAAAATCATAGTTGCCAAAATCACAAAAAAGATTGCTTTTATTTTGAATTTTCTCATATTTTTTATTTTAAATTTATTGCACAGTCCTGTTGCAATCAAAAGTTCCCCAGTGAGCGCTGATTCCCAAATCAGTCTTTGTCCCGAGATAGACAATTGTGGTGTTGACTATAAGGTACGCTGAAAACACAATAATAAATCCTATGAGGGCATTTTTGATGGCGCTCTTTGCCTTGTCCATCATTCCGCTGTCTCCGGAAGACACTATATACAATATTCCGCCGATCGTTATCGCCAGAAGCGCGATTCCTATCGAAATTTTCATGAGAAACTGGACAATATCATTAATCCCTTTTATGAGATCGCACAACGTGCACATATTTTGTCCCGGCCTTCCGCATTTTATAAGTCCAGAATTGTCCGTCGTCTGTCCCGGAACAAGCCTGTTTGCTATCTGCGGCCCGCCACTGTCGCCTCCCGTTGGTAAGTCGACGCGAATGTATTCCCCATTGTTATAGCTATAATATTCCGCTCCGTGCTCTCGGCATACTTCAACGCACGCACTTTCTCTATTCAGTTCTATCTCCACATGAAAAACATCGGGTTCAAATCTATGACTTAGCGACCCGCGCCCACTTGAACAGTTGCACATCACGTTCTGTGATTCCATTATCGGCCTAGTAAGACCGCCAAAAGAATAAAACCTGTAATCGGGACTTGCCGTTCTGCATGCTTGGCTACACTGCTGTTCCGTCGTATATTCATTTCCCAAAGTAGTTCTCGAGCCTCCGTATTGCATGGTGCTGCACCCGCACAGCAGAGCTTCCGCCTTGTTTGGCAGCGACAATACCATGGAAAAAGCCATCACCATGAAAAGGCCGTATTTTAGAAATATTTTTTTCATCGATCAGTTTGATGAATTTACTCTATTTTTTGCCAGCACAAGCGCTTCATGCAGGGTAAGTTCTCCCCTGTTCACTGCTTCTATTGTAGTTTTCATGATTTTTACCACCGAATCGGGATCTTTCTGATACCAGTTTTTTGCTATAAGATTTCCTTGCGAAAAAACAGAAAGCACGGGATCCATTTTTTGAAGTTCTATCAAATCTCTTCTTGCCGCAGGCAAATTGGTTTTTTTCAAATATTCAAGAGCCGGATCAAAATTAATTGCAAATTCTCCGCTATTTCTTGTTATGGCGTTATAGAGTTTTACTTTTCCCGTGTTTTTTAGTGTCAAAAATCTCAAAAATTGCCAAGCTTCATGAGTGCGAATTCCATTTGTTACTGGAGCTGAAGGCTGTTGCCCCACTGTCTGCGTACTTGCTATTTTGTTTTTCGAAACCGCGTATCCCCAATAATTTGCCAAGGTTATGGGTTTATTGCTATCAAACTGCGGAACAGGAGCCACTCCGAAGTTAAGCTTGGGATTCTTGCTTTTTATATCATCATACCTGCTGTAATAACTAAACATCATTCCAACGGTCCCCTCCGAAAAAGCTTCCAGGGAATCTTTCTGTCTGGAATTCCATGTATATAGTTTGTTAGCAACATTTCCTGAATCGCTGACTCGGGAAAATTTGGTATAATACGCCAATGCTCTTTCTCCCGCCTGAACAACCGTTCCATCCGGACCCAAAACGCCTTCATCAAATTTTGCCCTCATGTTTTTATCTGTCGGAAACTGAACGCCGTGCTGCATCATCAGAAGCGAAAGTAAATCCGAAGACATATTGACATTTTGAGCCGTTCCGATCGCTGCACCCGCTCTTATAATGTTACCCACTGAATCGACCATGGTAAGTTTTTCAACGGCGCTGTCAAATTCTTGCCAGGTTTTTGGAGGTTCCGTTATCCCGGCCGCATTAAACATATCCTTGTTGTAATACAGAACCATAGAATCCATCGCAAGAGGCAGCGCATAAACCACTTTATCCGCTATAAAATCAGATGCCACGGAGTCTGGAAAATTGTTTCGGAGGTCGAGCTCGCTCGCAAGCAGAGCTGGTGCAGCTTCAATTTTGCTCTGGAACGAAGGGAGCCATGCATTGTTAATCATGAAAATATCCGGCCCGTTTCCTGAAGCCAAAGCGTCAAGAAGCTCTTGTTTATATGTGCTTTCGCTAAACTTTCGGTATTTTATATCGCCTGCATACGGATTTATGTTTTTGTATTGATTTATTATTTCATTGTAAACTGTCGAATCGTCTTTTATTCCCCAAATTTCAAGATTAACAATATAGCCAGTATTGGAAGGGTCACAGCCAGAAACAAGCGGAACAATCGCAACCGCAAAAGTTAAAAAGATAAATTTAAAATATTTTGTAGCGTATGATTTGATCTGTTTCATGATAAAATTTATATAAATACAAATTTTTATGCACTTAAAGATACTTTATAAATATGCAAACACGAATTTAGACCGCATATTCTTAATTGAAAGCAAAATCATTTTTTTATTGCCACAAATCCATAGTGAAAATTTCCCGCATCTATGGTTTTTTCTATTTCAAAGCCGACTTTGACAAAAAGTTTTTTGGCTTCCTCCTGCGAAATCCTTAGGTTATCTTGGGGACCGATAGCCGAACCTCCCTTGTTCCATTCTATCAAAAGAACTTTTCCTCCGTGTTTCAGGACCCTATATGCTTCTGCTAATAGTATTTCTTTTTTTTGGTTTTGAAACAAAATATCCTTGAGAATGACCCAATCAACGGCATCGGAATCGATTTTTGAACCGTTTTCCTTTTCAACATTCGCCCTCACGGCAACCACATTCATAACCCCCGCGTTCTTAGCTTTATTCTCAACAAACTCCACAATATGTTGCAGAACATCAATCGCATAGACTTTTCCTTCGGACCCGACCGCTTTTGCGAACGGAAAAGAAAAATATCCAGGACCGCAACCAAAGTCTGCAACAATTGATCCGTTTTGCACGCCGATTTGCGAAATTATTTTGCTTGGATCAAGAAATTTTTCTTTTTTGTTTTCTTCCATAAGAAAAGAAGGAAATTTTAAACAAACTTATACCACTAGTTTACAACAAAAATAAAAAATGGCAAAATAACTAAATTCACGTATCATGTATAATGTAGAATATAATGTTTCCGAAATGGGCATTTTTGTGTTTTTACAATATTCCGTCTGATGCTTGGCGCAATTTATCCAGGAGAGGTGCTAGAGTGGTTGAATAGGTCGCTCTCGAAAAGCGATGTGCCTTCACAGGCACCGGGGGTTCGAATCCCTCCCTCTCCGCATTAAATCAAGAAAAAGGAANNTTCCTTTTTCTTGATTTAATGCGGTGTGTATTGGACGAAGTTCGAATGTATTTCGGACAAAATCCGCAGGATTTTGACGAATGAATCGCGCCTCGCCCGCGCTCGACAAGCTCGCGCGGGGCAAAACCCAAAAATTTCCTATCATTTTTATTTGCGGCTCCCCCCACACCCCCCGCCGCGAAGCGGAACATTTGAAAGGAAGGAAATTTTTGGTTTTGCTGCCGCCGCTTCAATATAAACATACTTGTAATATATCACATTATTGTCATAGGACACAATATTTGGCTATAATACATCTGTGAATATGAAAACCCCAACTTCTCGACTTGGAAAAAACATCAAGCGCATACGCGAGCAAAAGGAAATGTCGCAAGGCGACATTTGCCGAGCGGTCGGGCTTGATCGTGCTCAAATGAGCAATATTGAAGCAGGCAAAGGCAATCCAACGCTTGCCACCATTGAGAAAATCGCTCAAGCGTTGGGAGTAACGAGCGACGAGCTTTTGAAATAGTTATGATAGAAAATTTTACAAACGTAAAGCGGAGTCCGGTAAACGCCTGAATCGTGCCTATTACGACGCAGAATAATTTGCTATATTTATAATAATTTGCTATATTTATATTATGGAGCAAGAAATAAACAACATAAAAGAAACCCCCAATCCCGATCTTTCTAATGAAGTAAAGAAGACGAAGTGGTTTATTGTTGTTGGAGCAATAATTATCGTGGCACTCGCTGTGGCGAGCTTTGTTTTTTTACAAACCAAGAAACAGCCTCCTGAACAGACTGTAGTTGGTGATAACAATGTATCAGAATCTCAAGATTTTACTTATGGGGGACCTTTTTATCGTAAAGACGGCAAGGTATTGGCTGACGACCCACGAAACGATTCGATTAACAATCTTGAGTTGCCTGCCGCTGATCCAGAATCTTTTAAATTCTTACAAGGACTGGCCGGATATGACAAAGATAACTTACACTATCTCAGATTTGATAATGAAATCAGATCATACTTACCAGCAAGTGTCCCGATAAATTCTGATATAAAAAAGCTGTTTGATTTGGTCAAAACTCCCGGAGAGGATGTAAAAATATTCTGGAGCTCAAATAATGATGTGGTATTTAAAAATTTGACCTATAGAAGACTGTCAGAATATGGAGATTTTAATGCGTTTCGTATTGAAATTTACGAACTTCTCAACAATGGAACTGCCGTCGGCTATCTTTGGACAAATGGCCTTAACAAAACAAATGTCGTGAATAACAAGCTGTACCTTTACACAGATTCCAATATAACTGGTTATAAACGCGCCGTGTATGAGGTAGCTTACGGAAATCAACCCGAAATGATACTCGATATTGATCCTGGCAAGACTACGTTCAAGCCGGGAGGGAGTAAAATTTATTACACCAAATCATACGGCTCTCTTGATTTTTATGAGTACGATACTGTTACAAGAACAGAAAGAAAAATACCAATTCAGTACCAAGGTATCACCACGTCTTCATCACGCGTCACACTCTCTCCTGACGAAAAATATCTTCTGGTACAGAGTCGTGAAGGGGATGGAAAAACTAGCACATTATTGGTGGACATAAACACAGGAAATGTTGAGGTTGTCAGAGATAAGGAAGCGACAGGAAAGGGTGGGGATTTCCCATTCGCTGTCTCCCCGAGCAATGATAAAGTGTTTTTCCTTAAGATACCTTATGAAGGATATTTGTTTGCGAATCCGTCCTATGTTCAAAAAGATGCCACAACAGGTGTTTGGAGTAGTGAATTAAAGATATCATCAATCAATATGGAAGTGGGTGGAGGTTGGAATATCGACACCGGCCAATGGTCTATATCGCCCAGTGGGAGATATCTTGCAGTTGCTGACGCTACAGAAAATTCCGTCTATTCCTGTGGCGGCTTTGGTGATACACCGAGGGCACACAATCTCATAAAAATATTCGATTTGGAGACCCTTCAAATGCAGATTCTTATTTCAGAAGGTCCCGACGAGGACTTCACCCTCAACTCTTGGGCATTAGACGGAAGTGGTATTTTTGCTACCAAACGTAAAGTGGAGATGGATCTAACTCAAAATTGTGGTGACCCTAACGGAGAAGGTATGCAAAAATTCTACTCACGTTAAATACGAGAAGTTTGATCATCACATCGTCAAAACCACTGAGCGAACACGAAGCAAGCACCGAGCAGGCATCGCGAGCGAAGCGAGCGGCCAGTGCGAGGTGGTTGGGAAGTGTGAGCGGACTCTCAAGCTACCACCAAACGCGGAGATGGGAGCGCCTCGCGCCGACGCAAGCGACGGAGAAAAGGCGGGTGTAAAACTGGCAGAAATGTTAAACTACACCTGCTAGCCTTTTTGGAGGAGTGAAGCGGCGGCAGCAAAACCAAAAATTTCCTTCCTTTCAAATGTTCCGCTTCGCGGCGGGGGGTGTGGGGGGAGCCGCAAATAAAAATGATAGGAAATTTTTGGGTTTTGCCCCGCGCGAGCTTGTCGAGCGCGGGCGAGGCGCGATTCATTCGTCAAAATCCTGCGGATTTTGTCCGAAATACATTCGAACTTCGTCCAATACACACCGCATTAAATCAAGAAAAAGGAAAAAGCCTTGGATAATATTATCCGAGGCTTTTTAATTCAATAAAAAAACTACACCACTAACGCCTTCGAAGTTTCAAGACTTCCTCGATAAACGGATGTCTTAAAACTTCATAGAATGTTATATGTGCAGCAAGCTCGCTATGCTTGAAACTCTCAATAGCCCAAGCAAAACCGCTTTCGGTCGGATGCAAAAATGCTCTTCTCATCTGTGCCAGATCGCCCGACACCAACATCCTTCCATTTTTTCCCATGCGGGTAATAAGCGCTTCCATTTCGTGCTGATCATAATTGTGCGCATCATCTCCTATCAACCAAGCATTGTGTTTAGTTGAGCCCGAAATAAAAGTTACTGAATCTTCCTGAATAAGCCCTTCTGCAATGAGCTCTTTGAGGCTTTGCTCCGGACTCAAGCCATTCTTCTTTGCGTTCAGTGCTCTTTCTTTATTGTTTATATCCTGACCGCCTTGGAAATTACCATTACTCTTGGCATAACAAAGCGCATCTCGAAAAGGAGCAAGACACAGATTGATCTTATCTTCATATTCTCCCGGCAGAAAACCAATTGTTTCATACCCGATAAGCGGCCTAAATACAATAACTTTCATCTTGTGGCTTGCATCATTATCAAGCATTCTTAGTGCAGCCTTTGCCATCATTACGGACTTGCCGGTACCTGCAGCTCCGGCAACCGTGATAAAAGCGATCGATTCGTCCTGCACCAAGGCCTCGAAGAACCGATGTTCCATATTCTTTGGACTGACATATTCGCCTTCCTTTCCATTATTTGAATCTGCGTTTCTGATTAACCTGAAAACATTCTCTGCCTTTTTGTAGATTCCATACTGCATCTTGTCGTTGAAGCGAAAAGTACAGCATTGGTTCGGATACAGCCTTTCCAAGTCCACAAACTTGGAGATTTTCGGTGCATCCAACATGTTATGCCTTGTATGATCATTTGCTACTTCTTGATAATCAAGGCTGACTTTGAGATTCGCCATACCGGTATAAAGATCGCTCGGATTGGAAATAAAATATTCACCTCTGTATTCCTCTGTTTTTATGTCTGCCAAATCGGCTATAGCCGCCAAGATAGTGTCATTTGAGACGATAATTACGCTGTCCCGAATTCTCCTTTTTTCATCGGAAGTGAGCTCCGCACCTTTTTTCTTTTCTTCCTCCTGCGAAATCTCAGTGACTTTTTTCTTTGCCACAAGAAGAATCCTATTTTCATCGCTTCGCTGTATGCCCGATGGCAAGTCTTCAAAATTGTTTCCGTTTGAATCCAAAAAAATTCTTCCACCACCTCCGGTTTTTATGCCCTCCCTAAATGAACCATTGCGTGCACACTCGCCAAAACTCACTGTAAATTTCCAGGACCCAAGATCTAGAGTTTTGGCAGTTGCCTTCTCTCTTATAGCTTCCAGTTCTCCGACAGGTATGACTATGTCGTTAGCGCCAAACGCCTCCAGGCATCTGTGATCTTTTTGTAGAACAGTTCTGTGCAAAATGTAGGTTTTTTTGCCGCAATCATCCTTGCTGCTCCCTCTTGACATAGAATACCTCCATCTCATTTTGTAGTGAGATAATTAATTGTGAAAGTGCGGTAGCAGAAGCTGACCGATTCAGCTTCATATTTGTGCACTAAAATTACCACATGAAAAAAAATATAGCAATAATTTTGCTGATTTATCCCTGTTTCTATCCAATCATTATCTTTCTATGAAAATTTGGCAAAAAATGCTCAGATGGGGAACATTTTTATCGCTAGGGGCAAAAATGGGGTTTACATTCCTTAAAATTAGGTATAAACTGCCTCATATGCCTTAACAAGCGGTTTTCATATGATGCTTTCACAGGAAATAATTAATATAATTTTGCTTTCTGGAGCTTCTTTGGCTTTTTTAAGCTTAATTCTGGCAATAATAGCTCTTGCAAAACTCAGAAATGACAGGAAAAAGCTCAGGATTCTCTTTAAAGGAAAAACCGCACAAGATCTGGAAGCTATAATTTTGGCTCATACAAAGGAAATTATCGCAATCGATAAAGATGTCCAGGAACTTTTTGAAATATCAAACACATTGCATTCGCTGGCGCAGAAAAGTATTCATAAGGTAGGCGTGGTTCGTTTCAATCCGTTCAAAGACATCGGCGGAGACCAAAGTTTTGCCCTGGCACTCTTGGACGGCAAAAATTCCGGAGTTGTTATATCATCTCTCCACACACGTGAAGGAACCAGAATCTACTCCAAGCCTGTTATAAAAGGAACATCTGAGAAGTATGCGCTTACAGACGAGGAAAAAGCGGCCATAAAAGCGGCTGTTGCAATAAAACCGACCAAGGTATAAAACAAAGAACTCCCAATCCCTAAACTAGAAACCGGATTAATTTGAAATTTTTCTAACTAATACCAAATTAATACTGTAAGCAATGATAATGGCCCAAAGCGATAAGAAAATAGTTAAAATTCCTTCATCAATCACTGTCAAAAAATTCAGCGAGCTTTTAGGCATGCCTGTAACAAGCATAATAACCGAACTTCTCAAAAACGGAATACTTGCAGCAATAAATGAAGAAATTGATTTCGACACGGCCAGCGTAATCGCTCAAGATTTGGGATTTGAGACGGAAGCGGATCTTGAAATATCCGATACTGAAAAAATCACTGTTGAAAAACTTATTGAAATTTGCAAAAAAGAAAAAGAATCCGGCAAAAACCTGCGCCCTCGCCCTCCCGTAGTCACGATACTCGGGCACGTGGACCATGGAAAAACAACATTGTTGGATACTATAAGAAAAACAAGTGTTGCGACAAAGGAAGCCGGAGGAATAACACAGCACATCAGCGCTTATCAGGCCAAGAAAAAAAACAAACTCATCACATTCATAGACACCCCGGGCCATGAAGCGTTTTCCGGCATGCGTGAACGCGGAGTGAGCATTGCCGATATCGCAGTCCTTGTTGTCGCTGCTGATGACGGAGTGCGCCCCCAGACAAAAGAAGTTATTGAATATCTCAAAGAAAAGAAAGTCCCGACAGTCGTGGCCATAAATAAAATCGACAAACCCACCGCAAGCCCCCAGCGCGTCAAACAGGAGCTTGCTGATAACGGAATATTGATTGAACAGTGGGGCGGAAACGTTATGAGTGCCAATATAAGCGCGAAACAGAATATGGGAATCGACGAATTGCTGGACAACATACTTTTGGTCGCAGAAGTGGAGGATTTCAAGGCTGATGAGAAAAGAGACGGACTTGCGATAGTGCTTGAATCAAATCTTGATCCCAAAAAAGGACCGGTAGCAACAGTCCTCGTTAAAACAGGAACGCTGAAGGTCGGGCAAGACGTGACGGCTGGATCGACATACGGACGTATCAGAAAAATAGAGGATTTTGCCGGAAAAAGCATTGAAAGCGCCGGCCCTTCAATGCCCGTTACGATTATGGGACTCAATGGAACACCAAATGCCAACGATGTTCTTCAGGTAACAAGCGGAAAATCACTGGCAAGACTCAAATCAAAAGAGTTTGGAGCAACATCAGCAGGATATAAGGAAAAACTTTCCTCGCAGAAAATACTGAAAACCATAGAAAAGGAGGGCATGCAAAAGCTGAACCTCATAATAAAAGCGGATGTCCAAGGATCTCTTGAAGCGATTGAGCAAATATTATCCGCCATAAAAACAGACGAGGTTATGATAAATTTTGTGGAAACCGGGGTTGGAAACATCACTGAGTCAGATGTAAAAATTGCAATGCCATCTCAAGCGAACATTTTGGGCTTCAATGTGGAAACGACACCTGTTGCAAAAAGACTTGCCGAGTCCAACGGAGTAAACATAAAAACATTCCGAATAATCTATGAGCTTGTTGAAGAAGTTAAGCGCATAATCATAGATATGCTTCCTCCCGAAATAGTTAGAACGGATCTTGGAACTGTTAATATTTTGGCGATTTTCAGAACCGGAAAACATGACATGATTATCGGAGGCAGAGTAAATGACGGAAAAATCATAAAAGGCGCGCAGGTCGAGATCAAACGTGCAGGAGAAATAATCGGCAAAGGTAAAATCGAAGGGCTTCAGCAGAACAAAAATGTCACTGACGAAGTCGGCAAAGGAAATGAATGCGGAATTGTTTTCGCAGGAAACGTAAAAATCAAAGAGGGCGACATATTGATTGTCTACACAGAAGAAGAGAAAAAGAGAACGTTATAGTCCGTAAAGCCTATCCTATATAAAAACGCATAACTTTATAGATTTTTGATTTTTATTTCCATGCCAGAAAGAATTGCAAAAATTAATGAGCTTATCAAGCGACACGTCTCCGAACTTTTGTCCCGCGAACTTAGTCTAAAACCCGGGATTTTTTTGACAGTGTCCAAGGTTGACACATCGCGGGACCTTCGCTACACTAAAATATTCATAAGCGTTTTTCCGCACAAAGAATCTGAATACGCCATAAAAACATTAGAGAAGGAAATTTATTCAATACAAGGTTCGCTCAACAAAAAACTAAACGTGAAGCCCTTGCCACGCCTGGAATTTCATCTTGATTCAACCGAGGAAGAGGCGGATAAAATCGAAAAAATATTGCGCGAACTTTAGAAGCAGAAGTTTTTTGAAATAAAAATTCCTAAGTTTCTTAGGATTTTTTGTTTGTAAAAACTACAACCAGGACAATAACTCACAACTCCGGAAATTATGCCAATGAAAAATTTTTCATCAGAATTTAACACTCTTTCATATATAATCAGCAAATCAAAAAAGATTCTTTTGTTTGCACATTCCAATCCGGACGGAGACACGATCGGCTCGGTTTTTGCGTTCAAGGAACATCTTGAGTCAATCGGAAAAACTGTCGACACTGCCTGCAACGATCCTCTCCCGTCCTATCTTGAAACTTTTACAAAATATTCTCTTGAATTTCCGGAAAGACTCGATCTTGGAAGCTACGACGCCGCAATAGCTTGCGATAGCGTGGAACATGGTTTCAATAAAATCATGCCCTCCTTGGAAGAGAAAACTGTGACGGTTTTTATAGATCATCACCCCGATATCACTGCTTCCGCAGACGTTGCAATAATCGACCCAAAGACTTCGTCCGCCTGCGAAATCATCTATGAATATTTCATTTCGCAAAATATAAACATAACCAAAAACATGGCCACCTATCTCATGATTGGAATACTTTCCGATACCGGAAATTTTCAGCATGCAAACACAACAACCCGCGTCATGGAAATATCATCGGATCTTCTGAAAAGGGGCGCATCCGTTTCCAAAATTATACAATCGACGCTTGCCAACAAGAAAATGTCCACACTGAAGCTTTGGGGGCGGGCTTTTGAAAAAGCAAAAATAAATCCCGCAAACGGATTGATTGCCACAGTGCTGACCAGCAAAGACATCAGCGAGTGCAATGCCACAACCGAAGATATCGGACAAGTCGCTTCAATACTCAACACAGTGCCTGGCACAAAATTCGCGCTTGTCTTATCCGAGCGCGAAAATGGCGTGATAAAAGGAAGTCTCAGAAGTGAAGAATACAAAGGCGTAGATGTTTCTAAAATCGCCCACCAGTTTGGCGGAGGCGGACATAAACTTGCTTCCGGATTCGAAATCAAAGGACAAATCATCGAAACCCAAGACGGATGGAAAATTGTATAATATTTAAAATACAAAATCTTGAAATACGTCTTCGGATTTTTATCTTTTTGTCATTTTTTATTTTGATTTCAAGCTCCACATTATAGCGATAAATTTTTATGTTAAAATAAAACAAAATAATCGTATGAATATAGGAGCGCATATTAGCATCGCAGGCGGAATCCAAAAAGCACCCGAGCGCGCGCATGATCTCGGTTGCGAAGCCATGCAGATTTTCACCCGCTCTCCGCAAGGCGGGCCGGCACCGATCATCACAGGTGAAATTTGCGACGAATTCAAAATTCAAAAATCAAAATTTAACATTAGGGAAGTTTTTGTTCATACTCCCTATTACATCAACTTCGCATCCGCCAACAACCGCATTCGCTATGGAAGCGTTAAAGCTGTTCGCGATGAACTTGAACGCGCGTCTTTAATCGGCGCAAAATATGTCATGACACACCTTGGCAGCGCAGGCGAGCTTTCAAAAAATGACGCAGACGAAAAAGTTGTGGAAATGCTCAAAAAAACTTTGGAAGGCTATAATGGAAGTGCTGAGCTTCTCATTGAAAACAGCGCGGGAGCCGGAAACATCATCGGCGCAAAATTTTCACAAATAGCCGAAATCATCAAAAAGATCAATCATGAAAAACTGACCGGAGTTTGCCTGGACACTCAACATTCATGGGCATCCGGATATGATTGGCAGAATTTTGAAAATACTGCCAGGACCATTGATGAAGAAATTGGAATTGAAAAAATAAAATTGATTCATGCCAATGATAGCCAATCCGATCTGGCTTCGAGAAAAGACCGCCACGAACACGTCGGCAAGGGTAAAATCGGCTTAACTGCTTTTGAAAAAATAATTGGATTTGCAAAGGAAAAAAATATCGACGTGATTCTCGAAACTGAGCACGACAAAGTGAAAGAAGATATTGAGACACTAAAAAGACTTTCAAAATAAAAGAAAACCCCAAACAAAAAAGATTTAACCTTGCTATCAATTTATTGAAATGTGATACGCTAATAATTATTAAAGGCAGACAGCGCCGAGAAAAATTATGAAGATAGCTATCATTTCAGATGTCCATGACAATATTCCCAATCTCAAGAAGATTTTGAATTATTGCATCGAAAATAAAATTGAAAAAATAATCTGTTGCGGAGATCTTGCTTCGCTTGAAACGCTTGATTTTATTAATGACAATTTCCCGGGAGAAATTCTCTATACTTTCGGCAACATGGATAATGATTACCTTAAAAATTATCCTTTTGAAAATGACGCATACAAACAAACCAAAATATTTAAAAGCTTTGGAGAAACCGTTATTGCAGACAAAAAAATCGCTTTTGTGCATTTTCCTGATAAAGCCCGCGAGCTCTGTGAGTCCGGAAAATATGATTTCGTTTTTCATGGTCACACACATATGCCATGGGAAGAGACTATTGGAAAATGCAAAATGTTAAATCCAGGTAATGTTGCAAATCAACGCTATGCGCCAACATTTGCAGTATGGGAAATTGAAAAAAATAAGTTTAACCTTATCAGAATAAATGAATTGTCATAATTTTAAATTTGAAGTTTTAAATTTTAAATATTCAAACATTTTGATTTGAATTAAAATTTAGAATAATTTCTGATGACTAAAAAAGAAAAACTTGATCAGTTGAATGCCCTGATGAGCTGCTGCAGTAATTGCGCTCTTCGCAAAGGCTGCAACAAGGTTGTGCCGGGAGCCGGAAATCCTGAAGCAGAAATAATGTTCATCGGAGAAGCGCCGGGAAAAAAAGAAGATGAAATGGGACTTCCGTTCGTCGGAGCGGCGGGAAAATTTCTGGACGAGATGCTGGCATCCATTAATCTCAAGCGCGAAGATGTTTATATTGCAAATGTCATAAAATGCCGCCCGCCGGGAAATCGCGATCCGCTTCCGGAAGAAATTCGGGAGTGCTGGCCGTGGCTCGAAAAACAAATTCAGATCATTGATCCAAAATTAATTGTTACACTCGGGCGCCATTCGCTCGGCAGATTTTTCCCGCTAATGAAAATTTCTGAAGTCCATGGAAAAGCATTTCGCAGAGAATTTCCGAATCTCGGAAGCAGAGTTTTCTATGCTCTCTATCATCCGGCCGCCGCACTATACAACGGAAGTATGAGGGAATCACTAATTAAAGATTTCAAAAAAATTCCGAAAGTTTTGGAAAAAATATAGACTTACATTTTTCATATCTTCGAGAATTTTATTCTTCAATTTCGTCCAAAAATCAAAAAAGAGCAATATTGCTCTTTTTTTGTGCCGCGGGCGAGACTCGAACTCGCACGGTATTGCTACCGAGGGATTTTAAGTCCCTTGTGTCTACCGGTTCCACCACCGCGGCTTAATCGAACAAAAAGCGAAAATCCCGAAGAATTATCGCCAGCACCGCAAACCTTTGAGGTCCGGAGCGGAGTTGAACCGCTGTAAAAGGTTTTGCAGACCTGTGCCTAACCGCTCGGCCACCGGACCTTAGATACTTTATACAGATTAACAAAAATAAAATACCGGGTCAAACCTAATGACCTCTGAAATTCCAGATCATAATATATCAAAAACTCGCTATTTCGCCGTCCAGCCGCCATCAACAAATAATACTGTTCCGGTCACGTAGCGAGATTCATCGGATGCCAGATATAAAACCGCGTTCGCAATATCAGCAGGTTCTCCCACATACCCCAACGGGGTTGATGATATCACAAATTTGTTGAACTCTGATGCAGCAAGCACATCCTTGGTCATGCCTGTTTCAATAAATCCGGGCGCAACCGCGTTTGCCCTAATTTTGTCCTTTGCAAGATCAAGAGCTCCCGAACGGGTAAGCTGAACAACCCCGCCTTTTGCGGCGCAATACGCAATCGCTCCCTCAAAACCTACCGAGCCCAAAATAGAACTTGTATTTATTATTGAACCGCCTGCTGCATTTTTCTTCATTTCCTTGGCGGCAGCGCGCATTCCATACATAACGCCGCTAAGATTTATTTCGATAGTCTTGTTCCAGCTTTCATCAGTAACATCCACGATTCCTCCGAGCCCACCGATACCCGCATTATTTACCATGATGTCCAGTTTACCGAATTTCTCGACGGCTTTCGCAACCAGTTCATCCACTTCTTTTGACTTAGTTACGTCGCATCTTACAAAAATTGCCGCTTCTCCGAATTCGGAAACCGATGATTCATCCCCGTTTATGTCGGAAAAAACGACTTTTGCGCCTTCGCTGACGAATTTCTCCGCAACGGCGCGGCCTATTCCGGAATTTGCTCCGGTCACAATCGCCACTTTGTCTTTTAATCTCATGTTTTTATTTTTAACTTATTACTGCTGTTATTAGATTATATCACATTTATTTCTTCTTAGGTAAAAAGAAAACATCCTGCCAGAGCAGGATGTTTTCGCCAATTATTTAAAATTTCGTTTTTATTCTACTATTCAGACACGACTTGCGCCATAAGATTGCGCCTTCCAAATTCAAAAGCTTCTTTTTTGGTAAGCATATAGATATCAATCTTATTGCCCTTGATCGCTCCCCCGCGATCTTCACAGACATATGTTCCCATTCCCTCAATGTCGAGTTTTACCCCGAAAGGAAATTCGGGAGGACACGCAATCGTTCTGTTTTCTTTTACTTTTAATCCCGAAGCCGTGATCCCTTTATCGTTTCCGCATTCATCGGCAGAAGCCGTATATGCAGAGGCATTTACCATAAAGGGTTCTTTTGGCAAATTCCCCCATTTTTTAGCCTGTTTTTCTTTCCAGCGGGCAAGAATCGTTTCATTTTCGATTTCTTCTTCCGTTTTAACGACTTCTTCCGGCTGTTCAGGCTCTTTTGCTTCTTCTTTTGCTACATCTTCTTTGGCAGAAGCCTTGTTAAACAAAAAGATGGATGTGATTTTTGAAAAATAACTTTTTGTGTTTGTATCAGTTTTGTTATTTTCGCTTGCCAAGGCCATTTGCGGCAAAACCGCTAAGGCTATAAGCAAGGTCATAACAACCCTGATTATACACATTGGATATGGTTTAATTGTGAGCCGCCATTTGCCTTATTTTAAGCCAAATTTCGTGCAAATGTCGGGCTGGCAACTATTTGCTGGAAATATCCGGTTCTAGTGCTCGGACGCTTTTCCATGCCAACCTATAATGTTAACATATTTTTTTGAAAAGGTCAATGCTAATAGCAAATATTTGGCTTAAATAAGCCATTTTTTTACTAGGCGTTGGATTTTTTGTATTCTTTTTGGCTTAAATAAGCCATCTTGCAAAAAAATTTGCAATAAAAAAGATACAAAAAAGGTATAAATCAATGAAAAACTTTTCAAACATCCTCCCAGCATGAACAGTCCGGAAAAATCAGGGCTGTTTTTGCATTTATTGCTTTGTGATTTCAAAAGCCTTTTTTAAGCCAAAAATCACATTTTCAAAAACCTCGAAGAATCTGAGAAATACCAAAAATGCCCCAAAAATAGGGCATTTTTAAGCTGAGCGCCTTTTTCCCGCAAATAACACCCGACTGTAAGCTGATTTTTATCTTCCAATCAAATATTTTCTTTTGTTGTCCGAAAGATTCGTGAATTCGTCCAGTTCTTCTACGAGTTTTCCGCTGGTGCTTTCCAAAAACGCCATTCCTTCCACTCTGCAGCCTGTCGTGCTTTGAAGATACTGCACGAGCGGAATATAGTCGCCATCGCCTGAAACAAGCACGATAACATCCAAGGATTTTGAAAGCTTGATCGCGTCAACCGTGATTCCAACGTCCCAATCGCCTTTTTTAACGCCACCTGCGAATACCTGCAAGTCTTTTGATTTCACTTCAAACCCTTGCTTTTCAAGAGCCTCGAAAAACTTATCCTCTTGTCGCTCAATCGTCTTTATTCCATATGCGATCGCACGAATAAGCTTTCTGTCTCCTACCGCGTCTTCAAGAACCCTTTGAAAATTCACTTTTTTCCCATAAAGAGCTTTTGCGCTATAGTAAAGATTCTGAATGTCCACCAAAACCCCCACCCTTTGTTCTTTAAATTTAGCCATTTATCTATATTTTAATAATTTAATGCAACAAAAGCAGGTCACCCTGCTTTTGCCTCAAATACTACTTAAGCCCCAATTTTTTAATAAGCTTCTTGTAAGACTTTTCATCCACCTTCTCAAGATATGCCATCAGTTTGCGCCTCTTGGCAACCATTTTCAGAAGACCTCTCCTTGAATGAAAATCTTTTTTGTTCTTTTTGAGATGCGAAGTAAGCTTTTTGATCTTCTCTGTAAACATCGCGATCTGATATTCCGGTGAACCGGTGTCTTTTTCATGCCGCTTCACCTCTTTTGTCACTTTTTCCTTTTGCTTGTGCGTTAAAGCCATAGCAATTGTGTCAGCAATGTGCTCGTTGTTTGGTCGCCCTGCGCCAAAAACCAGCCCACGCTCATAAATTTATTACTAAAAGACTATATCACAAATAATAAAAAATGGCAAATCAGCCGAGCTATTACGCAAAACCAGAACGCATCTTCTCATTCATCATCGTCCCCGTTGTCCAGAACTATTTTTTCCTCGTCAATATGCATCAAGATCGGTTTACATGTAGACTCCACGATATCTTCATCGATATTTTTCTCAACCAAAAGCCACCGCATAAAGAGATCGATTGTTCGTTTGCTTCTATCTCTGTAAGCCTGCTCTTTTCCGTCGCTTCTGGTGGTCCTGAAAAGCTCCAGAAGCTTATCTCGCAATTCCTTTCTGCTTGAATCCAAAAAATCAGGCACCAAAAACACGCTTACCTTGTCCAAAAATTTCTCAAAAGCCTTCTCCTGTAAATCAGGAACCTCTTTGCTTTTTCTTCTAAAAAACCATTTTTCAGACATATTTTTTAATATTATTTCCTGTATCACCTCCATCGCGGCTGCCATAAATATTTTTTGACTAAGTATCTTTATTTGTTTTAAAAGCAGAGGACGAATCTCCATAATATACAGATCTGCCCAGTTTGGCCAGCAGGCAAGATTAGCATATCTTCCCTCTCTTGTGTAGAATGAAGACAATAAGAATCGTAATACCTGCCATACCAAATGAAGCAAGAATGTTCTGCCATGCAAAAAACGTTTTGCAGAGCAAACTTATTTCCCCTTGCATCTCACACCTCTCTATGTATTTTTTTGGTTAATATTATATCACCGTCGCAGCAGCTACTTTGTCGCCCGGTTGCGGGCGCATGATCCTCACGCCCTGTGTCGCACGGCCGAGAATCGAAATGCTTGCGAGCGGAATCCTGATGATCTGCCCGTGAGCCGACGTCACAAGAAGATCCCCTTCGATATCATCGACATTGACAACATTGGCTCCGACAAGTTTTCCTATCTTTGCCGTCACTTTGGCTGTCTTTATTCCGCTTCCTCCGCGATGCTGGATCTTATATGAAGAAAGGTCCGTGCGTTTCCCATAACCATTTTCGGAAATAATGAGAAGTTGGTTTCCCTTCTGTCCTTTGATTACCGCGTCCATACCGATAGCTCTGTCGCTGTTCTTCAGTTTGATTCCTCGCACTCCCGCAGCATTTCTTCCCATCGAGCGCACATCAGATTCTTTGAACCTAATCGCCTGTCCCTCGGAAGTGCTGATCACAATTTCGTCAGTGCCGGAAGTGGGCTGCACCCAATTCAACGTGTCTCCCTTATCAAGAGTAATTGCGATAAGTCCGCTCCTTCTCACGTTATCAAAATCTTCAATCTTCGTTTTTTTGACTACACCGGCTGTCGTGGTGAAAAACAGATATTTGTATCCGTCAGATTTGTTGTACGGGATCATGGCGGTAATTTTTTCTTCAGGTGAAAGTTGCAGGAAATTCACAATAGCCTGGCCTTTCGCCGTTCTGGAAGACTCCGGAATTTCATAGGCCTTTGTCTGAAAAACCTTTCCCGTATTCGTAAAAAACATCAGATTGTCATGCGTCATGACGCTTGTCACTTTTTCAATTGCATCCCCGTCTCTGGTCGTCGCACCAATCACTCCTTTGCCCCCTCGCTTCTGGACCTTGTAGACACTGGGGTTCATGCGCTTTATGTAGCAATCCTGTGAAATGGTAATGATCGCTTCTTCGTTCGGAATTAAATCCTCCTGTTTAAACTCCTCGATTCCGGTTCGAAGCACTTTTGTTTTTCTTTCGTCACCGAATTTTTCCTTAATTTCAAGAAGTTCGTCTTTGACAACTTTGAGAATTTTTTTAGGATGCGCAAGCAGGTCCTCAAGTTTCGCGATAAGCTTCAATTTTTCTTCTAACTCATCCTCGATTTTTTTTCTTTCGAGTCCGGCCAATGTCTGAAGTCTCATCTCCAAAATCGCGCTGGCCTGCTTGTCCGACAGTCTGAATTTTTTGACAAGATTCGCGTGCGCGTCTTCTTTTGTCGGAGATTTTTTAATTGTCTCAATCACTTCATTGATATGATCGAGCGCCTTTTTCAGCCCTTCCAGAATGTGTGCGCGATCTTTGGCTTTTGTAAGTTCGAATTTGGTGCGACGCGTCACAACATTGTTCCTGTGCGCCACATAATGTTCCAAGATACCCTTGAGACTCAACGTTTGCGGATCAATTCCGTCAACCAGTGCAAGCATGTTCACGTTGAAATTCTTCTGAAGATCCGTGGTAGTATAAAGCTTGTTCAATACTTTTTGCGGATAAGCGTCTTTTTTGAGGTCTATGATGATGCGCACTCCCTCTTTGTCGGATTCGTCCCTGAGATCTTTGATGCCAAGAATCTTTCCTTCTTTCACAAGATCGGCAATCTTGGCAATCAGTGCGGCTTTATTGGTCGCATATGTGATTTCGCTGATAACAATATGAAAATTTCCCGCTTTTGTTTCAATAATTTCTGCTTTTGCGCGCGTCACAATTTTGCCTCGGCCCGAGGAATACGCATCCAAAATCCCCGGCGTGTTGTATATTATCCCGCCCGTCGGAAAATCAGGACCCTTGATAAAACGCATCAAATCTTTGATTTCCGCATCCGGATTGTCAATAAGATATGCAATTGCATCGACAAGTTCGCTAAGATTATGCGGAGGAATGTTTGTTGCCATCCCTACTGCAATTCCCATTGTTCCGTTAAGAAGAAGTTGAGGAAGTTTTGCCGGAAGCACAACTGGTTCTTTATGCACTCCGTCAAAGTTCGGAACAAAATCAACCGTATCTTTTTCAATATCAAAAAGCATTTCTTCCGCAATCGGTTTGAGTTTGGCCTCGGTATAACGATAGGCTGCCGCACCGTCTCCGTCCATCGAGCCGAAGTTTCCCTGTCCCCATACAAGCGGATAGCGCATGGAGAAATCTTGAGCCAACCTTACCATGGAGTCATAGACTGCAGCATCACCATGCGGATGATATTTGCCGAGCACTTCTCCCACAACCGTGGCGGATTTGCGGAACTTCGCGCTGGGTCTCAGTCCGCTTTCCCACATGGAATAAAGTATTCTTCTGTGAACAGGCTTGAGTCCGTCCCGCACATCCGGAAGCGCACGCGCGATTATCACACTCATGGCATAATCAAGATATGATTGCTGCACTTCGCTGACAATCATCCGGGGATTGATATCTTCCTTTATAAATTCAATTTTTTTCTGGTTGGCAGATTTCATTTTTTTGAGAAATTATTTCTTATATTTCATCAGCTTCTTTAATATCAGAATATGATTGTGACTGAGGTGTGTTTTGAAAATCCTCATTCATATCGCTGACGCTCCCTTGCTCTTTCGAAACACCAAACCCCTCTTCCGAACCAAGCGGCTGCTGTAAATCCTTAAGAGACGATACGCTCTCTTTAAATTCATTTAACTGCTCAGAAAAATCCCGAACAGCCCCTGAAGACACGGCATTCTCTTTTGTTTGTGAAAACATGATTTTTATCGAGAAAAGCCACAAAAAAACAACAAACATCATCGAAATTGCCACACATGTCCAAACATAGCGCATACGCACATGCTCCGGTTGCCGTCTTATTTCTTCAATTTTTTTGATTAAATTCATGAAAATTACAAATTACAAACCGCAAATTTTTGTCAATTGCTTATTGTTCATTGTTCATAAGCACAACTTCCGCGTTTTTTCCTTCCAAATCTTTCTTTTTGATATTTAATTTCGCAACTTTTTCCGCAGGACAACTACCCATTTCTGTGCAGAAAAGTTTTTCATCATCAACGTCGATCGTCAATCCTTTTATCTTATAATGCGTGGGGATCACAATCACAGGCTCTATGTTTCTCACAAGTTCAGCAGCTTTTTTTCCGTCAATCGTATATTTTCCGCCAATCGGAATAAACAGTACATCAACGCCATAAATTTCTTCAAGTTGTTTTCCTGAAATGTCACATCCCAAATCTCCGAGATGACAAATCTTAAGATCTTCCGCCTCCAAGATAAAAATTGTGGAACGCCCTCTTTCCGCTCCCCCCTTATCATCATGGAAGGAGTCTATACCTATGGCATTGATGCCCTTGACTGCATATTCTCCAGGCGCATCAATAACAATCGGATTTCCCTTTATGGCATCTACATTGTTGTGATCATGGTGATCATGAGAAACAAAAACAACATCAGCCTGGCCTTGCGGAGGTCTGAGCCCTATGTTTTTATCGAAAGGATCGAAAAAAACAGTCACGTCCTCAGTTGCCCTTCCTGCAGGCTTTGTCGTTATTTTAAAACACGAATGTCCGTAATACTGGATAATCATAGCCGATTCGAAACCACGAATAAATTCGAATCTACGAATAAATCCGGAGAAAATTAGTCTATTTATACATAACCAGTATAACACCTCAAACACATTTTGTCGAGCGTTTTTCCGCATAAAAAGCCCTTATTAATCCCGACTTTTCATATTTTCATAAAAACCGGAAAGCACACAACCGATAGCCGAAACTGCCTTTTGCCTCTTGCAAGGTTTAAAGATATGGTATATAATAAGTTAGCAATTAATTATTAAGAAAACCGAATATCGGGATGTTTTAATCCCTTAGGCGAATTTTCTTGATAATTTCCTGCAAAGGAAATTTTTTGTATTTAGTGCCCTTTAATCATTAAAGTGGCTTGGCACAGCCACAAAATAATACATATATGCAAATGATGCAGCTGTTTTAACTAACCATTCGCATATTTGCATCATAAATTTTTATGGCAAAAAATATTTTAGACAAGCTTGCCGAGGAGGTTGATAAGATAAAGGAGGGTGTCGGATTAGAAAAAGAAACCAAAAAACCCAAAAAAGCAGCAGCAAAGACTGCAAAAAAGGAAAAAACTTCCCCGATGGAAGAGCTTCTGGAGAAAAACCCCGTAAAAATCCCTCAGGTAGGCGATGTTTTAGAAGGAACAGTCATCAACATCACCTCGAATTCGCTTCTTTTGGACCTTGGCGGGCTCGGAACCGGAATCGTCCTTGGGAAAGAAATCAAAGACGGCCTGTCTATAGGAAAATTAAAAGCAGGAGACAAAGTTGAAGCGACACTTATTGATCTTGAAAACGAAGACGGATATATTGAGCTTTCAGTCCGTGAAGCATCCTATGAAAGAGCATGGGAAGACCTGAAAGCCAAAAGAGACAATATGGATATTATTTCAACAAAGGTTCTTGATGCCAATAAAGGAGGTCTTATGGTTGAAATTAATGGAATTACCGGTTTTATCCCTGTTTCTCAGCTGTCAAGCGAACATTATCCGCGTGTTGAAGATGGAGACAAAAACAAAATACTCGAGCTCCTCAAAAAACTTGTTGGAAAAGAAATTTCCGTAAGAATTCTGGACGTTGATAGTGAAACTGAAAAACTTATAGCGAGCGAACGAGCGGCTTCGAGCGAGAAAGAAAAAGAAGTAATTTCTCAACTTAAAGTCGGCGATGTCATTGAAGGCGAAGTCAGCGGAGTTGTTGATTTTGGCGCGTTTGTAAAATTCCTGCCGCCCTCAAAAGCTGGCTCAGACCGCGACAGCGACAAACTGGAAGGACTTGTGCACATCTCGGAACTTGCCTGGCAACTTATTAACGATCCGCGCACAATTGTAAAAACCGGAGACAAGGTGAAGGCAAAAATCATCAGCATCGATGACACAAGAATTTCTCTGTCAATGAAAGCGTTGGCGAAAGACCCTTGGAGCGAAATTTCCGAAAAATACAAAGTTGGAGATATCGTTAAAGGAAAAATAGACAAAATTAATCCTTTTGGCGCGTTCGTCTATCTCGACAAAGACATTCATGGGCTCGCCCATGTCAGCGAATTTCAGGAAGTGTATCCCGGAAAAAAGATGAATGAAGTGTTGCAGGCGGGAGAAACATATTCCTGGAAAATCCTCTCGATTGAGCCTAAAGATCACAGAATGGGACTCATGATAGTAAAGGAATAATTTTATTGACTAACTTTTAGTCTCATTATTCGGAACAGAAAGGCTGCTGAGATCGCATCAAGGCAGTTTTTCTGTTCGGACGCGTGTGCTGAAATATCAAATATAAATAATATCGCGAATGTAAAAATTAAAAATTTATGCTCAAGTCGAACATTTTTGTAATTTCAGGACCATCGGGTGCCGGAGAAGATTCAATAATCGAAGGACTAAAAAAATTCTTTCCAATTGAACGCGTAATTACGACAACAACACGCGCCATGCGTCCCAGAGAAACACAGGGCAATCCCTATTTTTTTGTATCACAAAAAGAATTTCAGAAGAAAATAGCAGACGGCAATCTTGCCGAATATGCACAACAATACAATGGCAATTATTACGGCGTCACCTTCGATGAACTTGAGCGGGTACGAAATTCCGGAAAAATAGGCATTTGGAAAATAGAATACAAGGGCGTAAAAACGGTAAAAAGCAAATATCCCGAAATAATTGCAATATTCATAAATGCTCCCAGTCTGGAGGTGCTGGAAAACAGAATACGCCGAAGAGATAATGTTTCAAAAGAATACATAGAAGAACGAACGAAATACACGAAAGAATGGATGAGGCATACAGATATTTACGATTACACGGTAATAAATGAAGAAGGAAAACTTGATGAAGCGATCGAGAAAGTGGCCAAAATAATCAAAAACCATATCTAAGAACAACAATATTATTCCGCCAAGATACATAATAAGCGCATGCAATTAATCAAAAACATCCAAAATTTTGCTTTTCAAAATGAACTCTGGAAAGAAGGCGCCCGGATTATTTTAGGTGTTTCAGGGGGGCCGGACAGCGTTTTTTTGCTCGATTTTTTTGCCTCAATTGCTCCAAAATATAACCTCAAACTTCATATCGCGCATGTCAACTACGGCCTGAGAGGCAAGGATTCGCAAAAAGACGAGAAGCTGGTAAGAGAACTTGCAAAGAAATATGGCACAGGTTTAAGCTTATTAAAGCCAAAAAAGGCTCAATATAAAGGAAATTTGGAAAACACGCTTAGAAAAATCCGCTACGATTTTTTTGAAAGTACAAGAAAAAAACTTGGCTTTGATCTTATCGCCGTCGCTCACACCATGGACGATCAGGCGGAAACTGTGCTTATGCGCATTCTGAGAGGAACCGGACTCAGCGGTTTGGGCGCAATGAAGCCAAAAACCGGCAACATCATAAGACCCTTTCTACAAACCGACAAGAATTTGATTTTGGCTTATCTAAAGCAAAACAAGTTGAAATACGGGCTTGATGCCTCTAACTTGGACACAAAATTAATGAGAAACAGAGTTCGACACAAGCTTCTTCCCTATCTGGAGCGAAATTTTAACCCCTCGATCAAAAAAACCATCGGCGAATGGTCGCTTGCAGTTGCTGATGACTACGCTTTTATTGAAAAAAGCGCAGAAAGATTTGCAAAAGCCGCATGTAAAAATAAGTGCGTGACTTTCTCAGCATCGACATTCGAAAAACTTCATCCCTCCATCAGACGTCAAGTCCTGCGAAGTATCATCAAAAAACTCAAAGGAACAACAGAAGATGTTAAGAGCAACCAAGTGGAGGAAATGCTAAAAATAATAAAAAGTGCCAAAAATAAGTCTCAAGTTGCCATTATCGGAGGCTTGAAAATTTTAAAAAAAGGTGATAAAGTAGAAATAATCCCTGCATAATTACAAAATTTTATAAGAATACAAATATACAAAATTCTTTTTGTAATTTTGTAATTTTGCCTGCCGTTCACGTCATCTAGCAAGAGATTAAAATTTTTCTGACAATTGATTGCTATTGATTTTATAATTTAAAATATGGCAAAGGCGGGTAAATAGCATATTTGTGCTTTTATAGAAACAAATCGTTATAAAAATATTAAATTTATAAATACATGGATAAGTTATTGAAAAATATAAGTTTTATTGTCCTGTTTTTCCTGTTAGTTTCAACCATCATGATACTTTACAGCGGTCCGACACAAAAACCGGCCGAAATTTCACTAAGCGAATTGGTTACACAAATTAACGAGGAAAGAGTGCAGGAAATCACGGTTGACAATAACAATCTGGATATTGTTCTCAAAGATGGAACAAAACAAAAATCGATAAAAGAACCCCAGAGTTCCCTTACTGAATCTTTGGCAAATTATGGCGTAGATAAAGAAAAGATCAAGTCGATAAAAATAAATATAAAGCAGGAATCGGGCTTTAGCGCCTTTGCAAAAAACATCCTTTTGCCAATATTCCTGCCATTTCTCATAATCGGAGCGCTCATTTGGTTCATGCTTCGCCAAGCTCAACGCGGAAATTCGCAAGCCCTTTCTTTCGGCCTTAGCAAGGCAAGAATGACCGATCCCAAAGACAGGCACAAAAGAACAACTTTTGCGGACGTTGCAGGAGCCAAGGAAGCCAAAGAAGAGCTCCAGGAGGTTGTTGATTTTCTGAGACATCCCAAAAAATTCATTTCAATTGGCGCCAAAATTCCCAAGGGAGTCCTTCTTCTGGGTTCTCCGGGAACCGGAAAGACGCTGATAGCCAAAGCTGTCGCTGGAGAAGCGGGCGTTCCTTTTTTCAACATAAGCGGCTCCGAATTCGTGGAGATGTTCGTCGGAGTGGGGGCAAGCCGCGTGCGCGATCTCTTCAAACAGGCAAAAAAGAGCGCTCCTTCCATCGTGTTTATAGATGAAATCGACGCCGTGGGAAGACACCGCGGAGCGGGACTCGGGGGTGGACATGACGAAAGAGAACAAACTCTCAATCAGATCCTTGTGGAAATGGACGGATTTGAAAGCAATACAAGCGTAATCGTCATAGCCGCGACAAACAGGCCCGACGTGCTTGATCCGGCTCTTTTGCGGCCTGGCAGGTTTGACAGAAGAGTTGTCATGGATCTTCCCGACATCAACGAACGTGAAGAAATATTAAAGATCCACATGAAAAATAAACCGATTGAAAGCGGCATTAATTTGCGAACTTTGTCAGAAAGAACATCCGGATTTTCCGGTGCCGACCTCGCCAATCTTGTCAATGAAGCCGCAATTTTGTCGGTAAGACGCGGAAAGAAAACAATCGCTGAACCTGAGCTAAAAGAGTCTATTGAAAAAGTTATACTTGGCCCTGAAAGGAAAAGCAAAGTCATTAGCGCGAAAGAAAAAAAGATAATTGCATACCATGAAGGCGGGCACTCCCTGATCAGCGCCATGCTCCCGAATGCTGACCCCGTCCAAAAAGTTTCCATAATATCAAGAGGACAGGCCGGCGGCTATACGCTTTCAGCTCCGACCGAAGACAAAAGACTTCATTCCAAGAATTATTTTCTCGATGAACTCGCTGTTCTAATGGGAGGACATGTCAGTGAAAAAATGTTTACAAACGATGTAACCACGGGGCCATCAAATGACCTGGAGCGAGCGACCCGCATGGCAAGAGCCATGGTGACTAGGTACGGCATGAGCAATCTCGGCCCGAGAACATTCGGAAAAAAGGAAGAAATGGTATTTCTTGGTCGTGAAATAAGCGAAGAAAAAGATTATTCCGAGCACACGGCTGAAGCCATTGATTCGGAAGTTTCACGCCTGATAAGAGAAGCGGAAGCCACTGCTGAAAAAACACTTAAAGAAAAGAAGGATATACTGGAAAAATTGGTAAAGGAACTTCTCGAGAAAGAAACAATAGAAAAGGAAGATTTCAACAAATTGGTCGGCATTGAAATTGCCCAAAAAAATGAAGAGAAGATTGAAAGGAAAATCAAAGGCGAAGAAAAATTAAAATAACACCTCAAGAAACATGAAATCAATTCAATATTTTAAAATATTGAAAGAAGCTTTTGTAACTGTATGGAAAAACAAATTCCTTTGGCTTTTTGGTTTTTTTGTAATTCTTGGTTCGGCAGGCTCTTCAATAAACATCAAAAACTCCGAATCCGACTCTGAAGTCCTGCCTTCTCAGCTTATTAGTTTTTTTCAAGATAATCCGATGGTTGCCGTGTTTGCCGTCTTGGCATTTTTATTTTTAATCTTGGCGCTTTTTCTGCTGCGTCTTGTTGGAACCGCCGCCATCGTCAAATCTGCAAATAACATCAAAGTTTACAGACAAAGCAAAATAAGAAAAATTATTTCAGAAACGAAAAAATATATCTGGAGACTATTTCTGCTTGAGGTGTTTGTAGGTATCGCTTTGGCGCTGCTTGCAATCATTTTGTTTGTACCCATCGCTCAACTCTTTGTTCTCAAGGCCTATGCTCTTGGAATATTGAGTCTTATCGGCGCTGCCGCAATAATGCTGGGACTTATTGTCATATCTTTTTTTCTCATAAAATACGGCATCTTTTACATCATTCTTACCAACATGAAACTCAGACAATCTTTGGAAAGCGCGTATTCATTATTCAGAAAAAACATCAAGGAAAGCTTGCTTATGGCAGCAATATTGTTCGTTCTGAATATTTTTGCGTTTATTCTTTTTCTTACGCTTCTGACGTTTATATCAATAGCATTTATTCCTCTCGTATTGATTGCTTTTCTCGTTTTTGCAAAAACAGGAGTCATCATAATTTTGACTGTCGCATTGATTATAATCCTGACAATGACATTTTTTCTGTCTTCAATATTCGCCGCATTTATGCAGACAGCATGGTTGCTTTTCTTTAAGCAAATTGCGGCTGATAAGAATGACGAGGAGAAGTTCGCTGAAAAGCTGGCAGCGGAAAACAAAATTCCAAGCCCGGAGGTGATATAAATAGCAAAGCAAATTTAAAATATTTTGATCGCTTGACTCAGATGGTTGTCGCCTGCCAGAGACACAGGAGACATCCTATTGATTCCTTGCCTTGCGGACTTATAGCTCAGTTGGTTAGAGCGCTACATTGACATTGTAGAGGCCTGCAGTTCGAGTCTGCATAAGTCCACAAGGCAAGAGATAAAGGTCAGGCAGAAGATTTATTAAAAAAACGCTTTAAGCGTTTTTTTGATTGATCCGTTTTTTTATCTTGATCTTGTGCAGAGCCACTTCACCAAGACGTGGAAAACCCACCAGAACTTAATGTTCCCGTACCAGCCTCGGGATTATAGTCCACGCTGAATGGAAACTGATCGTTCCGCGCCTGCGCAGCAGCACTTGCTCTATTATCTGGAATGCCATAATTTGCAGCCCTCGAAACTATGCTTAATAGGCTGCCTTCGGCTATTTGCGCTATTGCCGCTTCCAGCTTCTCTCCGCCTTCCCCGTCATCAGCGGTTATTATTAATTCTGTCCCAAACCTGTCAAGATCAAGCAAAGCATTTTGTGCCATCATGGAGGGAGACATTATTCTTCCATCAGAACCTTTTCTCGGAAGAAAACCGTTCTGCTGTTCGCTTCGCGCAAGATCCTGGACCTTTGAAAATTCTTGGCTATATATACTGTTTGATAGCAAAGTCATGCAACCTACATTATTTGTGCACTGCATATATGACATTATCCCTTTCATGTTGCCTCCGGAAAAAAGCTTGTTAGGATCGGAAACCTGTTCCTGAAGATTTGTTTTCTTTACATCTCCGACAAGAGATTTTTTTGCCTGCAATGCCAGATATGCGTGATAATTGGGGCCCACACCCTCATAAGTGCTCGACGATAAACGCCCGTCGCTCACGGCATTAAAAAATACATTCATCCTTGCAAGCGCCTGTTGTTTGGGATTTGTGTATAAATATTGATTATAATCACGGACAATAAGTCCGTCCCCTTCTCCTATGATAAGAGCGACTGATTCTTGCACGGCAAGTAACGCCGCAATTTTATAGGCAACAATCATGTTTGAACTTATTATTCCCGCAACATCCTTTGCCAGCGTGTACACCTTCATCACCACATCTGTCACCGCACTAATTGTAGATTGCACGATGTTTCCGACATCAACAACCGGATAAGAGGCATTTGCCTTATGCACAAATGGTCCGAATGCGTAGAGACCAATCATAGATACGCAAAGGATGATGGAAAAAAATTTTTTCGACATTACTGTATCTTACTTGTTTAAATTTAAAAAATAATCACTAAAATCATTTCGGAAAAAATCCGAAATCAATTCTATATAATTATTGGCTTTTGAAAAAATCACCATCCTGCCGAGAGGATCGCTCGAATCAACTTCAAGATCCTTCATTGACAAAACTCCTTTCACTATGCGGAAAAATTTAATATGCAGATCGACCATAGTTTCCGGAACTTCAATTTTCACAGCCTGTTCATAAAAAGCCTCAAGTCTCACACCGAGATCGGAAAAATATTTCAAATCCACGCCAGGATCCGAAATTTCGCTGAGATGAGAAATAAAATCCTCCTGGAAAGCAGCAAAATCTTCTTTTGTCGCAAGATCCGCCGGTGCGCTGCTTACAAGCAAATAAAGCATTTCTTCAAGATATTTCGCGGCATCTTCTTTTTGTTTTGCCTTGCGCTTTTCCTCGCTAAGAGAATCGTAGTTCTGTTCCAATATATTTATTTCCGATCTATCAATTTCAGGCAACGTGTCAACTGTAATCTCTTCTCCCATAATTCCCGCAAGTTGCTCATCAGCAAAACCCTTCACATCATCAGCCGTCACTTTTCCTCCTTTCGACGAAATGAATGCCTTCAGTTTTTCAGAAAAATTTTTCGTAGGCTTGGATTTCACGCTATTATTATTTTCAAAAGAAGAATCATCATAACTTTCGGCAACCATGATCTTATCTCCGGGAGCAGACTTCAGCGGATCATAACCGCTTTTTACTTCTACTCCGTCTGAATATCCATCATTATCAGAGTCTGCATTGTATGGATCTGTTTTGTATAGTTTTTCTTCGGAATCAGTAAGCCCGTCACAATCAGCATCAATTGATTTGTTGCATACATCTGAATCATTTTTATTGTCAGCTTTCACGAAATTCAAATAATTAAAGCATGCCAAAAAAAAGCATACTGCAACAAGAAGAAATCTTTTTATGTGTTTTACTTTTATATACATCTAATTTCTCAAAAAGTATTTTTCATCATTATACAACTTTTTTTAAAAATCACCAAATAATTTATATCCACCCAAACATATTACACAAAAAGAGGCTTTATTTTAACCATACTTATCGTTTTATCTGCGTCTCATAACTACAAAAATAAAAAGAAAAGATATATATCAATTATAATTATTATTATCAAAGCTTTTGCCTTTCTAAAACAGGTTGGCGAATTTTATGTAGAGCTTATAAAATGATTTTATATTATGACACATTTTCCTTCTTATGGCAAATGCAATTTTTTTTGCAAAAAATTATCATCGCAAAAACCATCCAAAGCATAATTTGCCCCTGTTGTATGTCCCAAAGGTAGTGATCAAAAAGCATGATAAATGTGAAAGCTATCAAAATTGCTTTAAAATAAGCATTTAATTCATTTGCCTTATCTGGAATGTTTTTTAGGTTACTCCAAGCTTGTTTGACAGAATGTTCCACGTGGAACATTTTTATTAGAAAAAACAAAAAACCTAAAAAAACAAAAATTCCAAATTCATTCAATATCAACAAAAATACATTATGAACAGGTTGAAATTGCCAGCTCTCTATATTGTTTAAAACTGAAAGGGTTGAAACGAATTGACCGGCGCCAATTCCCAACCATGGATTATCTAAAAATGTTCCACGTGAAACATTCAGGAAAAATTCCCTTTCATAAAGGCTTTTTAGCAGCAATACATTTAGGTCGGTTTTTGAAACCAGGTAAAATGAAACAGTAACTATGCAAAACAGCAGAAAAAACTTCTTTACAAAATGTTCCACGTGGAACATTTTTTGAATTATATTCCAGAAACTAAACACTCCCTGCTCGCATGCCACAAAAGTTTTTGAAAATGTTCCACGTGGAACATTTTTTGTTTTGACATGATCTAAATTGTTCCACGTGGAACATTTTGCCTGGGTTTGACTATAACACTCTGATTCAATTGTTCCACGTGGAACATTTTCGCCATTCGCCAAGCAAAAGTTTACGTCTTGAACGAGTGAATGTTCCACGTGGAACATTTTGTTGGAAGCAAAGAGTTTTACAAACCATAAGTAAAAAAAGCCCATAAATAAGCCAAGAATCGCCGACTTTGAAAACGTTAAAGAAAGTGCAGTGCCCTGAATTAAAAGCAAAATATACAAAAATAGCTTTTTTGAATTGATTAAAATGTTCCACGTGGAACATTTTTTAAAAAAATAAAAAAGCACCATTAACTTTTTCGTTTTTAAAAATGTTTTTGTTTTGATAAATAATTGTTTCGCGTGAAACACTACGTTTTGGAACATTTTCCAAATTGTTCCACGTGGAACATTTTTTGTTTCGCCATGATTCAAATTGTTCCACGTGGAACATTTTTTGTTTCGCCATGATTCAAATTGTTCCACGTGGAACAATTGAAAGTATGCAATTGTGCTTAAAATAGACATTGCCAAGAAACCGCCAAGAATGTTGGGATGCGGAAATAAGCCATAAGCACGTATATATGACTGCCCATTAAATATTATCTTGGCAACTCCTGGCATATCCGGAGATATTATGCTTTCTTTAAGCCACAAAAAACCGATAGAATGCTGCAAAAAGAACTGTGTTATGCCAACAAGGGCTTGAATAAAGCCAGAAATTATAATTATTAAAAATAGATAATTTAAAATGTTCCACGTGGAACATTTATATTGAGACTGAACATTTGTATCTGGGTGAAATAATTTTTGCAAAGGAAGGAACGCATAAATAATAAAAAAATACATTAAAACAAATTCCAACAACTTCAATGATCTAAAAAGCGCAATATCTGCTTTAGTTGCCCACAGAATTGATATAAATGAAAAAATGGCTAAAACAAGCGGAAATACAAGTTCATACCTGTGGATAACTTGTTGGTAAATATTTTTTAGCAGTAAAATTGTTCCACGTGGAACATTTTGTTTCGGAATATTTTCCAAATTGTTCCACGTGGAACATTTATATTGAGATGAAATATTTTTCCTTGAAGCTTCTTTTGTATTGTTCCACGTGGAATAATTTGAATCTAACCTAAACTCACTATCTATAAAAAATCCCTTAAATAAGCCATAAATGATCTCTCTACATTTTACGAAGAATGTGAAGAGGCATCTTTTGGCATAATTGTTAATTGACAATATATAATTTTTATTGTATAATTTAAACATCCAAGTTCCTATTGCCAAAATTAAAAAAATATCTGAGAGGTAAATATATGCCCCCGTATATTCATTGAACTGATTTTCTATGGGATGAAAAAAAAGCACCCTGCGCACGGAAAGGGTATTTGTGATTAAAAAAGCGCAAAAAAACCAAATATGGGCGTTCTTTAAAAAATCGCTTATTTTTGATATGCTATTCATGTATTAATTATAGCGCATTTTTTCAAAACAAACATTGACCCTGCAATATATAGTTGCTAAAATAAAGAACATGTAAAATGGGCCTGTAGCTTAGCTGGTAGAGCGTCTCAATGGCATTGAGAAGGTCGTCGGTTCAAGTCCGATCAGGTCCACGTTTGGGACTAATAAAGCGCCCCCATAGCTCAATGGATAGAGCGGATCCGTCCTAAGGATACGATGTGTGTTCGATTCATGCTGGGGGCACAACTTGTACTAACTATATGATTAAAAAAATTCCAAAACCCGCTATTGAAGTTTTGGAAAAAATTGAAAAAGCCGGATTTGAAGCGTATGTCGTTGGCGGATGCGTGCGCGATTTGATCATGGAAAAAGAGCCCAGGGATTGGGACATCACGACAAATGCAAAGCCTGAAGAAGTTTTGAAAATTTTTCCCGGTGACAGCTTCTATGAAAATAAATTCGGGACTGTCGGAGTTAAAGTGGAAAAATTTATTGATAGCGACACGCTCAGAGATGACAGGGAAAAAGATGTTATTGAAGTTACAACGTTTCGTATTGAATCGAAATATTCCGATCGCAGAAGGCCGGATAAAGTAAAGTTTGCAAAGACGCTCGAAGAGGATTTGTCGAGACGCGATTTCACAATGAATGCGCTGGCACTGAAAATCAGCAACGACGGACAAAAGACGAGCGGCAAAAAAAGCAAATTTAAGATCGTGGATTTATATGGGGGAGAAAAAGACATAAAAAACAAAATTATTAAAACTGTCGGAGATCCAAATGAAAGATTTGATGAAGATGCGTTGCGCATGATGCGCGCGATCCGTTTCCATGCCGAGCTTGGTTTTGAGATTGAAAAGAAAACTCTTGAAGCAATCAAAAAAAATTCCAAATGGATCGGCCACATAGCAATGGAAAGAATAAAGGATGAATTCGCGAAAATAATTCTTTCCGACAATCCCGCAGACGGAGTTGATATGATGCACAAGGCCGGAATTCTTCAATATGTCATTCCCGAGCTTGAGAGAGGAGTCGGCGTTTCGCAAAATCGCCATCATATATATACGATATATAAACACAGCATAATGGCACTGCGTAAATGCCCTTCAAAAAAACTTGAAGTAAGACTGGCGGCGCTTTTTCATGACATCGCAAAACCTCAGACGAAAAGAGGGGAGGGGGAATTCGCGACTTTCTATAATCACGATCATGTCGGAGCGCGCGTGGTTGAAAAAATACTCACGCGCCTCAAATTCTCAAATGATGTGATTCAAAAAGTAAAACTTCTTGTTGACAATCACATGTTCTACTACAATCCTGACGAAGTCGGAGAGGCGAGTGTGCGCCGATTGATTAAAAAAGTCGGGCTTGAGAACGTGAAAGATTTGATCGATCTTCGCATCGCCGATCGATTGGGAAGCGGAACGCCGAAAGCCAAACCATACAAGCTGCGCCATCTTGAATATATGATTGAGAAAGTTTCACATGACGCAATTTCTGTAAAGATGCTAAAGATTAACGGCAATGATCTTATGAAGGGATTGGGTATTAAGCCTGGTCCGAAGATCGGAGCCATTTTGGATGTTCTCCTTGCTGAAGTCATTGAAGATGCCTCAAAAAACGATCGCGAGTATTTGCTTGCGCGCGCCAAAGAACTCAATACAGAAGATCTCGTGAAACTTCGCACAATGGCAAAAGAAAAAATAGAAGAAAAAAAGGAAGAAGAGGATAAGGAAATAAAAGGAAAGCATTGGGTAAAATAAATTTTATCGGGGCATAGTATACCGGTAGTACGCGCCCTTCGGGTGGGTGTAGACCGAGTTCGATTCTCGGTGCCCCGACAAAATTTTTTATAGATAATGAAAAATACTTATGAAAATCAGAATTGAATCACCAAAAGAAAATATGGTAACACTGCTTCGAAGAGCGGGATATATTTTTCAACGCAAAGATGAAAATAAAATGAGCTTTATCCGCCCGCTTGCAAGCAGCGGATACCCGAGATTCCACATATACACCGAGGTGATCGGCGGATCATTTACGCTGAATCTGCATCTTGACCAAAAAAAACAGACTTACGGAACTGCAACCAGACACCATGGGGAATATGAAGATAGTGATTTGGTAAAGGAAGAGACTGATCGCATAAAGAAATTTCTTGGTTAAATCCAATATTGACCTCTGAAGACATATTTTGTAAAATCAACCAATGCCCAGGTGGTGAAATTGGTATACACGCCAGTCTTAGGAACTGGTGGAGCAATCCGTGGAGGTTCGAGTCCTCTCCTGGGCA
>DBRS01000020.1 GCA_002306085.1 Candidatus Moranbacteria bacterium UBA1362 | reverse complement strand
ATACAAATGAAGATATATCAAAAGATTCTTTTTCTGATGTTGTTGTGGTTGTTTAGCCCTTTGAGCAGTTCTGCTATGTTTGATTTTGACGATTTGTCTGTAACTTCAGGAATAAACGATTTGCCGCAAGGATCCGCTACGATAAATTACGGACTTAACGAATATGGATTGGACGAATATTCTAGCACTGATTCATCGCATCAGGGAGGAGCTGTAAGGTTATGGCGTTATACAAGCAATTACAACAGCAGTCACATGGGTTTTAGTAGCTGGGGCTGGCTGGACATAGATGACAGTGAAGCGGTATCTGGAAATTCTCTTCGCTGTGTGATTACGGGCGGCAGGAATTCGATATGTAATCCATGTGATAGCGGAGGTTTGATAGTCAATAAAAAACAAGATTATTTGGATTATTTATCCGTTGGTCAGAATCCTGTGGGAACAATCGCAATTGGAGTGCCAGATATATATTTTGGGAATTCTACAGGCTCGAGCAATCCAATGGCAATGTGGCCAGCGGTCGGAAATAATCGCTTATCTTTGTATGTGAAGTATCCGGAGAGTTTAGCTGGAGCAGATAGGCCAGGAAATCCAAGAGTAACTATTCATGTTGCGCCTTTTACTACCGATTTCGGAGGACATTACTACCAATTTTATGCCATAAACGGAGGGGGCTGGACACATCTGCAACTTGACCGCCATCCTTCCAATGACAACATAAGTGGAAGCGATACCGTTAACAAGCCGGCCCACGATGAAGGATTTATAGGCAGGATATATCGTTTCTATGTCACCGCTAATTTGTATGAAGGATATACTATACCTCCGCATTATACTTATTTTGATAATATTGAATTTTGGAACGACGATTATGCCAATCAAAACGATGAAACGATAAATGGACTTGGAATATCATACAACCCCGCTACAAAGTTTTTCCAAGTGACTTTTAACGACAAATACAGGGGCAGAAGCTCAAACCCGGGAATGGCCAAGGCTACCTATGAAATAAGATATAGCTTATCAGAGCCAATCACTAATGAAAATTGGGACAATGCTACCCCATGCCATATACAAGCGACAACTACCCAGACTGAGCGTGTTGACGGAAAGTTCAAACGTGTTTCACCAAATGACTATACGACTGTTTGGGCAAAATTTGCTCTTGCAAACAGTTCAGATGAAATGACATTTGAAAACAATAAAATTATCCACTTTGCAATAAAAGACATTAGCCAAAATCCGGAAAATCACCGCCAGATTAATCCCGCTCTGGATGGAACATTGGCGGGGTGGGGAAGGAATTATGATGATGGCTGGGCTTCATGGGATTATGAAAATGATAATCGGGTATTGGATTATATAAAACGCATAAGTTATATTCTTTCGGAAAATACCGATTTGGAAGTGCCTAGCGCGCCAGTAGGCTTGAGTGTTTCCTAAAAAGTTAAATATCTTTTCACAAATGGAAACAATTTTGAAGCTATCATTATTACTTCTTGGTTTTTTTGTCGCAAATATTTCTGCGGCAGCCATTATAATAGACCATAATTCAGTTGCCAATTTTGACAATATTCCGAGTCAGTGGATAGAGCGGGCAAAGACTGATCTTAATCTTGCCTATGGGCATACTTCGCATGGAAGCCAGATTGTGACAGGAATGACCATGCTGCGGAACCAGAACAGTCTCTATAATTACACTACTGGCTCAAGCGGATTTTTATGCGATGGGTGTATGAGTGGGGCTTATGATTTGGGAAATCCGAACAGAACTGCGTGGGCTACCGCCACAAGGAATTATCTTAACGGATCGGGAGCGAATCGCAAAGTCATTATGTGGTCGTGGTGCGGACAGGTTTCTACTGCAACCTCATCGGACATTGCCAATTCATATCTTGCCAACATGGCACAGCTTGAGAGCGAATTTCCGAATGTGAAATTTATCTATATGACGGGACACCTTGATGGAACGGGAGAAACCGGAAATCTTAAAATACGTAACCAGCAGATCAGAGATTATGTGATTGCTAATGACAAGATACTTTTTGACTTTGCTGACATTGAAAGTTATAATCCTGAAGGAACATATTTTCCAAATGAAACGGATGCATGCGCATGGTGCAGCACATGGTGTTCTTCTCATGCGTGTCCGACTTGCAGCTCGTGCGCCCATTCTCATTGTTTCAATTGCTACAACAAAGGCAAAGCTTTCTGGTATATGATGGCCGTTCTCGCTGGTTGGAATGAAGGCGCTTCTTCTGACACAACTCCTCCCGCCAACCCTTCGGGACTGACTATAAGATAATATTATTCAGGTACGTATTATAAATGGATGCGTAAATTTTGACGCTATCTGCTCAGTTGAGTTGCTATGCGATTAAATCTTGACTTTTGGAGCAGACCGTGCTATACTTTTTTGAAATGTAAGAAGTTTTTTAAAAATATTTTTAGAGAGGAGCTAAAGATGGGCGAAAGACTCAACAGGGTGGGAAACAATGTTGGATTGCAAAGGAAGCTTCAGAATTCATTCGAGAAAAAAAGAAGGGATCGGGAAAGAGAAAAAGAAATTGACAGGCCATCATCATGGGAGGATCGTTTCTTGGGCAAAAGGGAGCTTTCCACAAGCAGGAAGCAGGCGATTCGTGACCTGCCGCGTAAAGAAAGTGACGGAAGAGTTGTAATCGTGAGAAGATGCAATTAATTTCATCTTAGAAAGGGGAGAATATGTGGCATAAATCGATCTGCGGTGGCAGAAAAAACGCCAACCTGAACAAGGCAGCAAACAACCCGGGGCTTTTTAAGGACAGGCATGGAAACTTCATGTCCCGACCAGTTGTTTTCGAAAATCAGCCTAAATCTTCCGATTGCGTCAAAAAAAATGGCAGATACATCGTGCTTGTAAAAGACGAGAATGGCCATGTTCGCAAGGGAGACCATCAGGATGAGCGTTACTACACTCTTCATACCAAGGGCAATACTTTCATCTATGTTTCCAAAAAATGGCTTTCTCTTAAGAGGATGTCACATGAAGTAAATAACGCCGTCAGAAAGAAAAAATTGACAAAAATCAATTCTGCTCATGTACGGCGATAGCAAATGCAGTAATCTAAAAACAGCAGGATCGAACGTGATCCTGCTTTTTTGTATAAATATAGACTTGTCTTGGCATTCTGTTTGACTTGCGCACGGGGTTGTAAAAAAGCCCTAATCTTGTATACTTAACAAGAGGAAGCGGGGGCAAATAGAATCTGCTCCAAGTGTATGCGAAGCTTGAAATGGCTTGTTTAAAACTATTTTACAATGGAATTCGCTAGCCGAGCGCTTTTGAATTTCGGGAATAAACATGGAAGAATATTTTGAAATAAATGGCGGGAAAAAGCTTTCTGGCAATATTGATGTGCGTGGCAGCAAAAATGCAACCACGCCTGTTTTGGCTGCAACCTTACTCACAAAAGAGCCTTGCACAATATCCAACATTCCTCTCATTGAAGATGTGTTTCGCATGATAGAAATTATTTCGGGACTCGGAGCTTCTGTCAATTGGCTGGCGGAAAGAACGCTTAGAATATGCGCGAAAGATATTGATCCTGCGCGCCTGGATGTTTCTCTTGTAAAGCAGCTGCGATCCTCAATACTTCTTCTTGGGTCGCTCAGTGCGCGCTTTGATTCCTTTTCTTTTTATCATCCAGGGGGATGCGTCATTGGAAAACGTCCTGTCGGAACGCATTTTGATGCGCTTGAAAAGATGGGAATCAACATAACCAACATTGACGATAAAACATATTTTATAGACTCAAAAAAGAAGAAGCCGGCACATGTGGTTCTTCGGGAATTTTCCGTGACGGCAACCGAAAACGCCATGATGCTTGCCGCCGCGCTTCCGGGAAAAACTGTCATAAAAATTGCGGCAGCCGAACCGCATGTGGAAGATCTTGGAAGATTTTTGGTTTCAATGGGAGCGGAAATTAAGGGGCTTGGGACACACACGCTTGAAATCACGGGAAAAAAGAGATTACGTGGCGCAAAGCATGAAATTATTCCCGATGCGAATGAAGCAGCTACTTTTTTGATCATGGGCGTGGCAACAAAAAGTCAGATCACGGTGAAGAATGCGCGTGAAGAGCATCTAGATCTTGTTTTGGAAAAACTCAGGCAGTTCGGCGCAGATTTCCGAATTGGAAAAAATTCCATAACGGTGATTCCCGCAAAAACACTGAAAGCGCTTGAAAAATTGGACACGAGAACGTATCCGGGAGTTCCGACTGATGTGCAGGCTCCGTTTGGAGTTTTGGCAACTCAGGCAAAAGGAGACACGATGATTTTTGATACTATTTTTGAAGGCAGGTTTAATTATCTCAGTGAGCTTGAAAAAATGGGAGCGAAAACAAAAATGCTCAATCCTCACCAGGCGATAATTTCAGGTCCAAAGCAATTAAGAGGAAGCAAGATAAGAAGTTTTGATCTCAGGGCGGGAGCGTCGCTCATCATTGCGGCTCTTTGCGCGAAAGGCATGACAACAATCGAAGAAATTTATCAGGTTGATCGGGGATATGAAAAAATCGAACAGCGGTTAGTGGCGCTAGGTGCTGATATCAAAAGAATGAAAAATTAAAAAGTTGATTCGAAATTCCCGTCGAAGACAGGCTGGCCTATAACTGGCAAAATTTAAAATTCAAGAATCCCGAAAGATGCATGTTTATGTTGCGCATTGAAACAGATCTTGTGGTAAATGAACATGAATAGGTGAAAGATCTGGAAATTTTTTAAAATAAAACATTTGAGGTTGTTCTTTGTATGGTATGGTATTTTGGATTAGATCTTTTATCGATCGGAAAAAAGTTATATAGCCGTCTGTTGTCATGTATGCTTTTAACTATTGATTTAATTAAGCTATGTTCGTACGCCGCATAGGAATAGATCTTGGAACTGCAAATACCCTGGTTTTCATACCAGGCAAGGGTATTGTTGTCAATGAACCTTCTGTTGTCGCTGTTTCAAATGTTGAAAATACTGTTTTGGCTGTGGGAAACCAGGCAAAGGAAATGCTCGGAAGGACGCCCGACAACATTTTTGCGAGCCGTCCCATGAAAGACGGCGTGATTGCGGACTATCGCGTGACCGAAGCGATGCTTAAATATTTTATCAACAAAGTTACGGGCAAGGTGCGTTTTTTCAGGCCGGAGATAATGATTTCCATTCCTGCGGGCGTCACTTCGACTGAAAGGAGAGCTGTCATCGATGCCGCCGTAAAAGCCGGAGCGAAATCTGCCTATGTTGTGAAAGAGCCTCTTCTCGCGGCAATCGGAGCCGGAATTCCGATCCACAACGCGCAAGGCAACATGATCATCAACATCGGAGGAGGAACTTCAGAAATCGCCGTGATTTCGCTCGGGGGAGTTGTTGCCGCGCACAGCGCGCGAGTGGGGGGGAACAAATTCGATCAGGCGATATCTGACTACATCAAGAGAAAATATGGTCTTGCGGTTGGGGACAGGTCTGCCGAAGACATTAAAAAAGAAATTGGAAGCGCGATAGCGCAGGTCAAGGAGGAATATATAGATGTGAGGGGACGTGACCTTATGGGCGGGCTTCCCAAAACGATAAAAATTTCGTCAAACGAAATCACGGAAGCGCTGCAGGATGAACTTCGTGAAGTCATTAACGCCATCAAAAAAGTTTTTCAGGAAACGCCGCCGGAACTTGCCGCGGATATCATGGACAAGGGCATGGTCCTGTCTGGAGGCGGAGCGCTTCTCAATAATCTTGACCAGTTGATAACCAAAACGATCGGTGTTCCGTGCTATGTGGCAGACGACCCGCTTTTTTGCGTGATAAAGGGCATCGGAATCGCGATTGATAATCTTGATGTGTATAAGCGCACCATCATGCTCGCAAAATAGCTTCCCATGTCTTAGTTTATCAGCTTCTTGGGGATTTTCTAAAAAATATAAAAAGCTGATGCCTAACAGCTTATGATTATAGGTATAGATGCTTCCCGTGCTTTCATCAAAAACCGCACTGGAATCGAGGAGTATTCTTATCAAGTAATAAAACACCTCGTGAATGAATTGAAAGGACATGAGGTGGTTTTATATTTGCGGAAAAATTCTGCAAATTACGAATTTGATGCGGATGCGCGGATGATTGATAACGTGAAGTTGCCGGCCAATTGGAAATTGAAAGTTATCAAATGGCCGCGATTTTGGACGCAAGGAGGATTGTCCTTGGAAATGCTTCTGAATCCTGTCGATGTATTGTTTGTTCCTGCGCACACCGTTCCGTTCATTCATCCCGAAAATACGGCTGTAACCATTCACGGGCTCGAATATGAATTTTGTTCCGGAGCCTATTCGCTCTGGGAGAAAATTTACATGAGGTGCTCGATAAAGAATTCTTGCAGATGGGCAAAAACAATAATTACCGTATCGAACAACACCAGAAAAGATCTTGTCAAATTATACGGCATCGATGAAAGCAAAATAAAGGTGATATACGAAGGATGCGGCAGTAATGATAATTTGCAAACGGCAGGTGATAAGCCAAACTCCAACGTTAAATCCCGAATTTCAAATACCGAATACAGAATACCAGATACAAAATATATCTTTTTTGTCGGACGGTTGGAGGAGAGAAAAAATATTATCGGCATAGTCAGCGCTTTCGAGGTTCTGAAAGAGCATTACAAAATTCCGCACAAGCTTGTTTTGGCAGGAAAACCCGGCTATGAATATGGAAAAATAAAAGAAGCCATTGCAAATTCCAATTATACAAAAGAAATCGTTGAGCTGGGATTTGTGGGTGGCGGAGAAAAGAAGGAACTTCTCAAAAACGCGGATGTTTTTGTTTTTCCCACTTTTTATGAAGGTTTTGGGTTGCCAATTTTGGAGGCGCAAAGCGTAGGTACGAGCGTAGTTACGTCGAACGTTTCGTCAATTCCGGAAGTGGCAGGCGATAGTGCACTACTTGTTGATCCGAATAATGCAGAAGAAATCGCAGATGCCATCTACAAAATCTTAACAAACGAAAAAACAAAAGAAGACATTATCCAAAAAGGCTTAGAAAACGTCAAACGCTTCAGCTGGGAAAAATGCGCGGGGGAAGTGGTAGAATTTCTAAAAA
>DBRS01000012.1 GCA_002306085.1 Candidatus Moranbacteria bacterium UBA1362 | reverse complement strand
GCACCTAGTTTTATTTTTTAAGAGAGGACGAGAACGGAAAGGGGTCGGGAAACGGGAGTTTTCCGCTGGAGGAAAGCATTGAAAACCGTGGGCTTTCAAAGAGGAGCGGAAGCGACGAGTGAGATTTCCTCTTCTGGGCACTTCATTTTATGGAAAAAATCATTATCACAAAAGAGAAAGC
The DNA here is from genome assembly GCA_002306085.1 of Candidatus Moranbacteria bacterium UBA1362. Lineage (GTDB taxonomy): Bacteria > Patescibacteriota > Minisyncoccia > Moranbacterales > GWC2-37-73 > UBA1362. The sequence goes on along the minus strand of DBRS01000012.1, from coordinate 86,090 downwards.
CGGAAAACGCATAGACAAATTCCTTGCAACGGAATTTTTTTCATATTCCCGCGGAGAACTGATAAAGAAAATAAAAAGCGGTGAGGTGCTTGCAAATAAAAAAATTGTCAAACCAAGCTATGTCTTGCAAGAAAAAGATATTTTGGAAATCACAGAAACAGAAAAGAAAAAAGAGGTTGTCCCGAACAGAAAAATTGAACTGGATATAATTTTTGAAAACAAAGATATCATCGTTATCAACAAGCCTGCTGGAATTTCAGCACATCCAAGCGCAAATGAAAAAGAAAATACTATTGCCAATGCTCTTGTGGCAAAATATCCCAAAATAAAAGATGTGCATGATGACTCAATTGACGCATGGATGCGTCCCGGAATTGTGCACAGACTCGACAGAGAAACATCCGGGATTATGGTGATTGCGAAAAACAAGGAAGCGTTTGCGGAACTTAAGAGAGCATTCATGAAAAGAACGGTTAAAAAGAAATATGTAGCAATATGTTTGGGAACATTTAAAAACAAAGAGGGCATGATCGAAAAACAGATTGCCAGATCCTCAAATTACCGCAAGCAGGTAATTGCCGGCCGCAAAACTAAGACAAAAATCAGGGAAGCCGTTACGAATTATAAAGTACTCAAGGGGTGTAATGGATATTCATATGTTGAGGCCGTGCCCGAAACCGGAAGAATGCACCAAATAAGAGTCCATCTTGCTTCAATGGGCCATCCGATTATTGGAGACGCTCTTTACACCAAGAAAAACACGACAATAAAAAATATTGCCAAAAGGCAGATGCTTCATGCGAAAAGCATTGAATTTGTTTTATTTGGAGAAAAATACATTTTTTCAGCACAACCGCCTGTCGATTTTAGAAACTTTTTAACGCTTATTTACGGTTTAAAACGATAAAATCAAAGCGTCTTGGCAGGGTTGACGAAAGGACGTTTTTACATTATTATGGAATAGCTTTTTAATCTATATAACTTTACTTTTCCGATGCCTAGTGAGGGCCGTTTTATAGCATGCTCATGCTGGATCAGGACAAAACATATGAATAAAAAATTGTTAGAATTCAACCAATCGCAAAAAAAGGCGGATATGCCCGTTTTTAGAGCTGGAGATGTGGTCAAAGTTTTCAGAAAAATCATGGAAGGAGGCAAAGAAAGAATTCAGCTCTTTGAAGGCATGGTTATTTCCGTAACCGGCAACCAAAGCTCTTCGCCGATGATAACAGTTAGAAAAGTTTCAAATGGCGTGGGCGTAGAAATCACGGTTCCGGTGCAGTCGCCAAACATTGACAGAATTGAAGTTGTGAAGCGCGCCAAAGTTCGCCGCGCAAAACTCTATTTCATTCGTGAAAAAAGCGCAAAATCTCTCAAAATGAAATATAAGGATCTTGCGGCTATAGCAAAAGTCGAAGAAGAAACACACGAAACCGAACCTGCCGATGCCGCTGCACAAAACGCTGCAAACGAAGAAAAGCAGGAAAAGACGAAAGAAACTGAGGAAAAAACTGAAGCAAAAACAGAATAGTCTGGTATAATTTAAAAAAGAAGCTGCCTTCGTGGTGGAATTGGTATACACACACGTTTGAGGGGCGTGGCCTTTTAGGCGTAAGGGTTCGAGTCCCTTCGAAGGCACCGAAATTTGAAGTAACAATAACGGGAAGGGGTCGGGAAGCGGGAGTTTCCCGCTGAAGGAAAGTTTTGAAAACTGTGAGTTTTCAAAGAGCAAGGTGAGTGAAATATCTCTTTGAAAACACATTGAAAATAAAAGAACATAAATTGAAACTGCAAAATATTTAACCTGTTTGGTTTTTGACTTGCGGGGTGATTAGCTCAGTTGGCTAGAGCACTTCTCTTACAAAGAAGGGGTCACTGGTTCGAGTCCAGTATCACCCACCACACAAATTTTGCCGGACTAGCTCAGCGGTAGAGCGAAGGACTGAAAATCCTTGCGTCCCCAGTTCAACTCTGGGGTCCGGCACAAAAAAAGAAAAGGCCGGGACCATAGCTCAGCGGTAGAGCAGGCGGCTCATAACCGCTTGGTCATAGGTTCGAATCCTATTGGTCCCACAAAAATTTATTAAAAATCCTGAGCTATTAGCAAGCGGGCCTGCCCGCCGAAGCTTTAGTGAAGGCGGGTATCGTATAGCGGCTATTATGTTACCTTGCCAAGGTAGAGATACGGGTTCGACTCCCGTTACCCGCTCAAAAACAAAAGTGACCCCAAAAGGGCCGCTTTTATGTTTTATTTGTTACGATTTTTTCATATTTAAGCACGGTAACCGTCCAACAAGCTTGCACCTAGCTTTCAATGTGATATTATAAACAAAGTTAATAATTTGCCAATGCACATAATGGCTGTTTGGGTATATCTGATATACTTTTCAATAGGACTAGCAGTATCCATGCTGGTCGCTTTTTATTTTCCGCAGCACACAGAAATATTCACCGAAGAAAATGGATTGGTTGAAAGCATAGAGGCTATACTCTATGTTTTTTCGGGCATTATCGCTATTGCAGCTGCAATATTCACTAAAAGCAAAAAATATGTCCCGCTCTCATTTTCTATCCTTGGATTTTTGCTGTTCATGGAAGAAATCAGTTGGGGACGCGACATGCTCAAATACGAAAATTTCACATTTTTAAGAGTAAGGATAGATTCAGCTCATGATTTTGTAGAAATTGTTTTGAGAACATTTGACACATATTGGTACTGGCACAAACCTTTTGTTGCCGCGGCCCTTTTGCTGATATTCGTGTCTATTGCATTTATTTTGATAAGAAAACTGAAACTATGGAAAAACATTTTTTCTTTTAACGCCAAGGTTTTTTGATAATAATTTTCTTTATGTTTCTGTTTTCATCAATAATCGACTCACGAATAATAAGGTTTTCAAATTTTACTTCGGCCGATATGGTCATTTTTGAGGAATATTTCGAACTTAGCGCCTCGGTAGCTTGGGCCCTGATCGCAATCGAGCTCTTGCAAAAAGTGATATGCGTGAAAACAATAAAACAGAAACTGAAAAGTTTTCTTGTAAGATACAAAAGGCCGGAAACGGGTACTTAACCCACCTCGAGACATCAGAAAAAGACTTACTCTTGAAAACAAAGCAAACAGAATGATAAAACAATCGCCCAACGTTACTCTTTTATGATATAATCCAGTTATAAACAAATTTGCCTTATGGTCATTATCGCGCATCGCGGAGCATCAGGATACGTGAGAGAAAATACGCTTGAAGCTTTTGAAAAAGCGATCGAGTTGGGAGCCGATATGGTCGAGTTTGACGTGCGAAAAACTGCAGATGAAAAGTTGGTGCTTTTTCATGATCCTGAAATAGAAGGAAAAGATATTGCGCGTATAAAGTATCAAGAACTTTTAAAGATTTCCGAAAGACAAGATTTTCACGTGCCAACACTTGAAGAAACATTGAAATTCCTGCAAGGCAGAACAAAATTGGATGTCGAGATAAAAGAAGAGGGGTATGAAAGAGAAGCAATTGATCTTATTTTGAAATATTTTGACAAAAAAGATTTTATTGTCGTTTCTTTTAAAGAAAAAGTTATCGAATGCGTGAAAAAGAATTTTCCGGACGTAAAAGCGGGACTGCTTCTCGGACATAAGGCGCCGAAAAACTTTGTCCGAGCGATTGTGCTTTGTCTTAGAGAAATTTTCCCATTCTTTAGAATTAAGAAATTTGGAGTAGATTTTGTTGACGTGCATTGGAAACTGGCGCTCATCCCTTTTTATATGAAAGTTTTTAAGTTTATGGAATTACCGGTCATAGTCTGGACTCTTGACGACCCCAAAATTGCCAAATATCTCGCGAAACATGGCCATCTGATTGCAATAACCACAAATTATCCTAACAGAAAATAAAAATACCGTAAAAATTGACAAAAATTAAAAATCGGGCTAAAATTTGTATATTAACAATATAAATTGCCTTCGCGAATGCGTCATGGGCACAATAGTGGGCTTAAAACTTAAACCCAATATCGTGTTAATAACGTCATTGGCGCAAGGCTAATACGTTTCTTCTATGGAACATAAGAAATGGTCTCTTCAGATCGGGGGAAGAGTTCTTGAAATTGAAACAGGTCTTCTTGCTAAACAAGCAAACGGCGCAGTAACTGTCCGCTATGGCGATACGGTTGTTTTGGCTACTGCGGTAATGAGCAAAGGCGCTTCAAAAATCAGCGGATATTTTCCTCTCATGGTTGACTACGAAGAAAGATATTACGCTGCGGGAAAAATCAAAGGTTCAAGGTTTATTAAACGTGAAGGACGTCCGTCGGATGAAGCGATTTTAACCGGGCGCGTTGTCGATCGCACCATCAGGCCGCTTTTCAATGGCAGAATGAGAAATGAAGTGCAGGTCGTTGTGACCGTTCTTTCTATTGACGGAGAAAACGATCCGGATATTGTTTCAATGATTGCTGCTTCTGCAGCCCTTTCACTTTCAAATATTCCCTGGAACGGCCCTATTAGCGCCGTAAGAGTCGGAAGATTAAATGGTGATTTCATTCTTAATCCTATCAACGGCGAAGTGGCAGCAGGCGACATGGATCTTATTATTGCCGGGACAAAAGAAAAAATCAATATGATTGAAGCAGGGATGAAAGAGATTACGGAGGAGGATGTTGTTCGAGCCTTTGAATTTGGACACGAAGCAATCAGAAAAATTGCGGAGTTTATTGAAAATATCGCCAGAGAAGTTGGAAAGGAAAAAGCCCAACCGGTGCTTCTTGCCGGAACGCCCGAATTTGAATCGGAAATAAAGGATCTTTTTCTTAAAGAAAAACTTTCAGATATCCTTTACGACAAAAACAAAAAAAATATTGAAGAAAAAGTAGCCGAAATAAAAGAAAAGGTTAATAAGCATATTGAAGAAAAATACACAGAAGACATTGACAAACTCAAAGAAATTGCCGAACAGGTTTTTGAGGAAACATCCGATGAAATTGTTCATAAAAACATTTTGGAGAAAAACCAAAGACCTGATGACAGAAAATTGGACGAAATACGCCACATTGATTGCAAAGTCGGAGTTTTGCCAAGAACTCATGGATCAGCGCTGTTCACCCGCGGCGAAACCCAGGCTCTCACCGTCACAACACTCGGCGCGCCCGGAGACGAACAGGTAATCGACACAATGGAAGTCGACCAAAAGAAAAGATACATCCATCACTACAATTTTCCGCCATATTCAGTTGGTGAAGTACGCCCCATGCGCGGCCCGGGAAGAAGGGAAATAGGGCACGGAGCACTTGCAGAACGCGCCCTGATCCCTGTTATTCCTTCAAAAGAAGAATTCCCCTACACAATATTGCTTGTTTCTGAAATTTTGGAATCAAACGGATCTTCCTCGATGGCATCAACTTGCGGCTCAACACTTTCACTCATGGATGCCGGTGTTCCGATCAAGCGGCCGGTAAGCGGAATTGCGATGGGTATAATTGTCGGAAAAGATAGCTTTAAGGTTTTAACAGATATCCAGGGACTTGAGGATCATTATGGAGACATGGACTTCAAAGCTGCGGGGACAGAAAAGGGAATCACGGCACTCCAAATGGACGTCAAGGTTGATGGAGTCACCCTTAAAATGCTGGATGCGGTTTTGAAACAATCCAGAAAAAATCGCATGGAAATCTTGGACAAAATCCTTGCAGCAATCCCGGCGCCGCGTGAAAATATGTCACAGTACGCTCCAAGAATACTAACAATGCATATCAATCCTGCCAAAATCCGCAATGTCATTGGCACAGGAGGAAAAATTATAAATGAAATAATTGATGAAACAGGCGTACAGATCGACATAGAAGACGATGGATCAATCTTTATAACGTCGTCAGATGAAGCGTCAGCATTGAAAGCGCAAAAATGGATTGACAATCTCACCCACGAAGTAAAAGTAGGAGAAATTTTCAACGCCAAAGTGACAAGACTCATGAATTTTGGAGCGTTCGCAGAAATTTTGCCTGGACAGGAGGGATTGATTCATATCTCCGAATTTTCCGACAAAAGAATAGCAAAAATCGAAGATGTTGCAAAAATAGGCGACATCGTTCCAGTAAAAGTAAAACAGATTGACGATCAGGGAAGAATTAATTTGACCGCAAAAAACGTTTCTAGGAAAAAATAATTTTTCTTGGCAACAATTCATACTTATTGTAAAATAGAAGCACGTTTTGTGTTTCTATTTTTATTGTCAAGTTTTCTAACCAATTAAAACAAAAAAATGTTGGATCCATTTAATGCTTCACAAAAAAAACCGTCAAATACTCCGCAAAGAGAACAGATTCCCGAAAACGCGCACATAAGAACAATGAGAGATGATTTAAACAACCTGCAAAAAACAGGCAAAATTAATGATGTATCCACCACAACAGCAAAAGTCGGTGAAACAAAAGTGGGGAATTTGGCGGAAAATTATTCCGCTCCAAGCAATAACCCGTTTAATTCTGGCAACAGCGCACAACCTCCTACAAAACAAACAGTTGCGCCCCCGCCCGGACAAGAAAGCAATCTGACTGAAATTCCTCTTCCTGAAAGCAAATCTTCTTCTAACAGAGTGGCTTCATTAGTACTGATTGCTTTTGGAATATTGTTCGTAGTAGCGCTTGCAGGAGCGGGAACTTATTATTTTATAAAAACGAGAACATTGCCGCAAAATCAGCAACAAACTGGTTCCTCTGTTGAAGAGCAGGCTGTCGTCATAATTGACCCGGAAGAAAAGTACTCAGCAAACAAAATAAATTATTTGCCTATAGATATCTCCACACTTACTACCGACGAAATATGGAACATTATAACCTCTGTCGCCTCTGAACTCGCAAATAAACCAGCCGGACCCGTCTATGAATTCATGATAGTTGATTCCAACAATAACCCGATTGCATTTCCGATATTCGCGACCGCAGCGAAACTCGAACTGTCTCCCTCGATACTCGCAAATTTAGCTGAAGATTTTTCATTTTTCTTCTTTAACGACACCGGAATTAAACTGTCAATTGCAGCAAAAACAAATAATGACGCTGCTGTGGCGACCGATCTCTTAAAACAAGAAGCGACGCTCATACGTGACCTTTCCCCGATTTTTCTCGAATCAGAACAAATAACGCCACTCACAGAATTTGGAAATGGCTCATATGGCAACGTTTCAATTAGATTTAAAAATATTGACAGTGAAAAAAACTTATCCTTGGACTACACGATATCGGACGGAACTCTTGTTATAGCAACCAGTAAAAATGCGATGCATGCAATTTTAGACAAAATTACCGAGGAACAGCAAATAGCAACACTAGATGAAACAGAGGAACCAAACGAAGAAGTGACGGAAGAAATGCTTGAAGAAGACATCGAGATAAGTGAAAACATGGATATGGAAAGTCAGGCAGCAGCTGACTCAGATCAGCCATTAGCAGAATTTCTGGAAAAATTTAAAAATTGCGAACCTGCCACATACACCGAGCAAGGCGTTATGGGATCCTCCTACACATACAGCATAATGGGTCCGGAAAGCGGACGTTGTGAAATAAAAACCTTTTATCCAGCTAACCCCGACCCAAACTGGATAGACAAAGAGATGGTTTGCCTTTATGACAACACAAAAAACTTCGATGAGGCAGCAAGAGACCTTGAAAATGCTTTCATTGACAACTCGGTGCTCAATTGCAGCGGTCCATTGTTTGACTTAATGAGGGGTTATTAATAGAAGCAAGACAATATTTTTCGTTACTCACTTCAAACGCTGGCATTACTGAAATCAAATTTCTATAGATTGTGGATAACTTGTGTATAAACATACTATTTTTGTCGGATTTTAAAAAGTCTTTCCACTTTCGCATGTTATAAATTTTTATTTGCATTGTAATAAATATTATACAAATACCTTTTTGTGGCTTTAGTCAGTCATTTATTATGACATATCATTGACCGTATGCAAATTTTTTGATATAATTGAGTTATAAACATGTTCTTTCTCAACTTAATTCTTCCTTGGGAACGGTGGAGGCGCTCCAATCACAATTTCCCCCTATTTGTGATTGGAACGCTTCTCACTGTTCAAATGTTTCATAATCAAAGCATTAAGAAACAGCCTCGATTCTAACCGAGGATCCCAAAAAAACAAAAACAAAAAATTGGGACCTACTTATGCAAGCTATATAATATTATGGCTTGCGCAAGTAGGATCCCAATAACACTTTTTTATAAAACAAAAATAAAAAATAAAAAAGTAGTACCTTGCAAAAAACCAATCAAAGGCTTTATGCCAGAGAACGGTAGAAGCTAAAATCTTGTAATAAAAGGTTAGAAACAAGATTAAACCAAGCATGTATGCAAAATACACTTGCGCTAAATAACGAAGAACTTGCCTTCACCCGGGCTATATCGTTTCCGCGTCTAGTGTTGATACATGCATAACACTCGGCGCTGTTCGCCATTATTAAATTTAATTGGGCGCTTTACAGCGCCGGGTTTCCATACCGCGGCCACCTTTCCTATTTAAAAAGAATACAAACATGAAATTCAATTTCATCTTTATATCCTTTTTAAATCAAAATGAACCCAGAAAAGGGGTTTTTATTTATTTTTAGGACAATAGAAAATATAAAACCTACTAGATAACTTGCAATTAAGTGTTGACCGCATGCGGCCATACCCAAAAATAAGTATGCTCATAAACATCCTTAGGCGCAAAGAATCACTCTCCTTGGGCGCCCGTGGCGAAGAAGCGGCAAAAAACTATCTAAAAAAGCTCGGCTATAAGATAGTTGCACTAAATTTCTCAAATAAATCTGGACGCAGGCTTGGAGAAATAGACATAATAGCCAGAGACAAAAATGAACTTGTTTTTGTTGAAGTTAAAACAAGAATGGCTTTAAACAGCTCATTTTCTCCTTTACCAGAAGAAAGTATAACTCCTGCAAAATTACTTAAACTAAACAAAGCTGCCTCGTTTTATTTAGCAAAAAACAACATGCAGGATGTGCCGTATCGATTTGATGCTATAGCCATATCTGTAGATGCTACAAAGCTGCGGGCAACAATTAGGCATATAAAAAATATTTTTGTTTAAAATTGCTCTTGATTCAGCGAAAAATAAAGAAAAATAAAATAGACTTTGTTTTATTTTTTTGCTATACTTAAATTAAAGAAATATTACCGTTAACCAAATAAAAATATGGCTTTAGACAAAAAAACATTGGAAGAATTCAAAGAATTGCTTTTAAAAGAGCAAAAAAAGATTGAAGACGAGCTTAAAAGAATAGCAAAACCGGTAAACGAAGAGGCTGGAGATTATGCAACGACATATACAAATATAGGAGATGACGAAGATGAAAACGCTTCTGAGGTTGAGGAATATGCTGGAAATCTTGCGATTGAATCAAGCTTGGAAAAACGACTCGTAGAAACGAAAGAGGCTTTAAAAAGAATTGAAGATGGAACCTATGGAATCTGCGAAAATTGTGGCAAAGAAATTCCAATTGAGAGATTAAAGGCCTATCCTTCCGCTAAAACTTGCATGCAATGCTAGATTTTGTTCAATTTGTGAAAAGAGCAAATAGTGGCTTAAACAAGACATTTTTTAAAATATTCTTATCTGGAATCGTTTTAAGTGCGGTTGTTTTAATAGATCAATTTTTAAAGTATAAAATCCGCTCATCGAGCGGTTTTTTTGTTTGTAATATGGGAATTTCATTTGGATTTGAAATAAAAAATATCCTATTTTTGCTTATTTTAAGCCTTTTTTTTATTTTAATTTGCTATTTTATGGCTATTAAAAAAAATAATTTACTTTTTCTGTGTGGTATGACTTTTTTATTAGGGGGTGCTTTTTCAAACATAGTAGATCGTGTCCGACTTGGTTGTGTTATTGATTATATCGGACCGCTTTTTGGATTTTTCCCAATTTTTAATTTGGCCGATATAGCCATTTTTTTGGGCGTACTCATAATATCTTTACATTTAGCTGCTCCAAGGCTGTACAATAGTGAATAAATTGTGTATAACCAGTTGAAAGCTCTTTTTTTCTTGTTGATAGTGGTTGCATTAGTTGTTTAATAAATAAACCTTCAAAACATTTTTTAAAAATTTTTTTATTATAAACATAGTTATATTTAAATTTCACACTGTTTTCCACATATACTTATACTAAAACAAGCCCTTTTTAAAAGGTTTATTTTAATTACCCACAATAATCCTCCGCATAATAATAGTAAATTTAAAATATACAAATATATTATAATTAATATAAACTCAATTATTTAAGAATTGGATAAATTGCTTTTTCTGTGTTATTATTTTATTAAGAAAAATTTTCTTTAAAAAGTCTTAAAAATGGAAACAAAAAAATTTATCATTTCAATAGTATTTATCTTTTTATTAATAAGTGTGCGTATTTTTTTTCCAATTACTGATGTTTTTCAGAAGGTAGTAGCTTTCTTGAGTTTTTTTGTTGTGATTCCTATTCTGTTTAATTCGTTAATTTTAAAAAGAAAATTTGATGACATTGGTTTGCAGTTTGGAGATTGGAAAAAAGGATTAATTTGGTCTGGAACAAGCACAGCTTTGATAGGGATAATTTTCGGAATATTTATTTATTTCTTTGGTTTTTATGAGAAATACCTTATTCCTGCGTCAATTGTGAATAGTTATAAGGATTTTATTTTATATTCAATTACAACAACGCTGTTTTTTGTGGTAATTTATGATTTATTTTTCAGAGGGTTTTTAATGGGGATATTGCAATTAAAAATTGGGTTTTGGGCGGTTGTGGTGCAGGCAGTAGTTTTTATTGCTTTAGCAATATTTGCAGGAAGTGTTATTTGGACGCTCGTACCATATATGATCTTTTCATTGTTTGCAGGGATTATTGTGTATAAAAGTAGATCAATTATTTATTCAAGCATTATGCAATTTATAATATTATTTTTGCTTAATGCGGGCATGATATATACATTAAAATAAAAATAATTTTACATAAACAAGTATGTTTAAGAAAATAAGCTTTAAAATACAAAAGGGAGCAGCGGTTATATGTATTTTAGGAATGCTTTTTATTGAAACTTATCCGGTTAGTGTTCATGCCCAGGAGGTGGTAGCGGGCGAATTTGTGCCGGAGGAGCTTTTGGGTGCAAGCGACATTGGGGCGGCTGCAGAAACATCGCAAAGCAAACAAAAAGGCGCTTCTGTGAAGGTTGCTTTTTCATCAGATAGGGGGTTTAGAAATGGTTCTCGCGTTACAGCCATTGCTGCTCCTGGGGGATTTATTGATGGTATGGATACTAGTAATTTATATTTTACTTGGTATTTGAAAAAAAATGGATGCGACCTTGAAAATAATGTTGGTTCAAACAATTCATGTGATCTTGATAGAGACGGGGATATAACCGAAAATGATTGGAAAATAGCGGCTGCAAGAGTGATTGTGCGTGGCAATTTCGACTGGCAAAGTGCTTCTTATTCTGGCAGTAGCGCAGGAGGCGGTGTTGAGGCAGAACCACGTGATTGGGATGATGAGGATGCTCCTAATTGTTATATTCAAGGGCCAAATTCGGGGATATTTTACGAATTAAGGGAAGTTGAGTCTGATTTTGAAAATTCGTGCGCAAGCGGATATCACCGCGCGTGTGTAAGGGACTATAATGATACCACCTGCACTGTCCCAAACCCAGATTATGATCCTGATCTTATCCCACCAGACACAGATCCTCCTACTATAGATATTGATAATTTAAGATCATGTCGGGAGTCTTCCCGTGATACAGATAACATGGTGTGCCGAATAAATAGCGACACTCAGTTAAGAGATTTTGAAGCAAGTCCATATTGTCCAAATGGGGGAGCTCCTGTATGTATGCCGAACGGAGGAGGTAACCTAGATGGATCTAGTGTTACCAACGACGGAAATTCTTCAAATGATCATGCAATTTTCGGTACAGCCGGCACAAATCTTTGTACATTTTTGGGTACAAATATAGCTGCCAACATAAATGCAAATCCCCCATCTTATTTTGGGCAATCAAATAATGCTACTTGTACCAGTGGCTTAAATGCTCTTGGATACTCAGAACCAACTTGTTCGTTTGAGATGGGTGAAAACAACTGTAAACATCTCTTTCTGGAGTATACTGATGAAATAGGTCTTGACGATGAAGAAGTTGGTGACGGTGAATTTGGTATTGCGGAGAAAAGATTTTGGGGGGCTGATCCTAATTCTACTTCAACGAATGGAAGGCAAAGAGATGAGGCTGCCGTAATGGGGCTGGGGGTTGACAGAATAACATGGACATATTCTGAAGGAGATGAGATTGGTGTTGCTGTAGAAGGAATTACTTTGATGCCGACAAAACATAGAGATTCTTCCTATATTAGAACATGGGCATTCTCAAAGGGAGAATGTAGCGCTCTTGAAGAGATGGAAGAAGATGATGACAGTCTTTATAGTGGTGAAGAAGATGAGGATGAAGTGGCAGCAAGAGCTTTTTACGTGGAGCATTTGGATAATGGAGATATAGGAATACTTACTACAAACTTAGATTTGAATGATTGTTTGGAGGATAATCTATTGGATCCGCGCGATAGTGACAATGGTCTCACTAATATGAGGGTTGATGTTGAAGCAAACCCGACAAATCCAATAAATGATTCAGATGGAATAGTGGGGGATACGGTTACTGTTACCGCCTCCGTTCAGCATGCAGACGTCAATAACATGCTCTTTAGATGGGCGATTGACTTAAGTAGGGATGGAGATGCTGTTCCAACTGATGAAACGAGCTGGCGTGTCATTGATGAAGATGAATTTAGTAGTCATAGTGAATTTGAGGGCGTCGGAAAAAGACAACTAAGATTTCTTCTTAATCTAGATGAAGACGTTGTTGGTGACGACGAGGTGTTTTATTTGCGCGCAAGGGTGACAGCAAGTGAACAGGTGGGGTCTGGCACAAATATTGCTAGAGGTCATGTAATTATAAAAGTAAAGCAGTCTAGGAGTAACATAGGAGCTTATTTAGTTACCCCTCACAGCGACGGAACACTTAGTTTGAACGAAGTTGTTCCTATATGTTCCGGAGATGGAATGACAGCAAATGGTTCTTGTTATGTGACAAAAAATGAAATTGTTGGATTGAGAATAGCAGGCAGGGGTGCGAGCAATCTTTCTAGTATAACATGGGAAATTAATGGACAACCATTTACATGCAGTAGAAGCATTTCAAGCGATTGTTCCAGGGGTAATGTTCTTTTCTTTCCGGTTCTTGGAGAACCTGGAGAGGGCATTATTGTTGTGGCAAAAGGTGTAGACGAAAGGGGAGAGACTGTGGAAATTAGAAAGTATTTTATAATTACAGAATCGATGATAGGTATAATTTCTGCCGATGAAAGCAACGTCTGGAGAAAACTTCTTGGTTATAGAAAATTCGCTACTGGACCGAACGAAGCTGATTATAGTAATAAAATTTTTGAAACACACATGGGCAACACCATTAGACTTGCCAGGACGGGGGATATTACGGGATATAATTTCAGTTGGATTATTGATGGATTAGCAAGAGATGAATTTTTCAATCAAAGAGAAATTTCGTTCCCGGTGAATAAAATAGACGGAGAAAGTTATACTGTTAGTGTTACTCCTATCTATGACCCGTCCCAGGATGTTCTTGTGTTGAACAAAAGAAAAGCCCTTCAGGCTCATTGGGGGATAACAGCTGTAAATGATATTTCGCTAGAAAACATTGAAAGTGATACAATTCAAATAAACGTTGTGGATACTCCAAACATAATAGGAGCAACAAAGGGTTCGATGCTGGCGAGTCTTGCGACGCATCTTCCTGGGCAAATTGTCTTTTTACTCGAGATAACTCTCACAGCCTTTGCTTTGTTGTTATTTTCAAGCCTGTTGTTTGCTCTTATGCCTGAATCAATTCTTACCAAAAAGACAAAATAAAACAGAATAAAAACTTATAAAAACAAAAATGCGCTCCAAAATTAAAAAATTGATGATATTTTTGTTTGTTTGCATAATTTTTACTGTGGGAGCAAAAACATCCTTTGCTGCTTTCGAATATCATCTTCTTGAATCAATCCCGGGGTTTTATGCTGAAGGGTCCGTATTGACAGATTTCCCGGCTTTGATTTTGGCAATATATAAATTCGGCATATGGACCGTTGGAATCGCGGGGCTTTTTATGCTTGTTATTGGAGGAGTCATGTATGCCGGAAGCGCCGGTAATACCTCAGTTGTTGCGAGTGCTAAAAATATAATAGCAGATGCTCTTGTGGGCATTGTGACTGCGATGGGAGCATATCTTTTTCTCTATGTGATCAACCCTGATCTTACGAAAATAAACATAGACTTCATGGACCAAGTCCCTCTTGAAGCCGAAGATGAAAGCGTCTCGGGAAGCGTCTCAACAAATTTGGTTTCTGTCGATGGGCACATGGTTGATATATCCTTCAAGGAGGCTTTGGATGATATAAAAAGAAATCCTGCATATTCAACCGTAATGAAGCCAGTCGTGGTTTCGGGATTAAGAACAGAAAAAAAACAGATAGAGCTTATTAGAGAAAATTGCGGAAGCTATCCATCAAATGGTCCGTGTACTCCCCCGACATGTCTATTGAGAGATGGTCCCTCCAGCTGTCCACACACGACGGGACGTGCTGTGGATATTTGGGCTTTTACGCCTGATGGCAGAAAACAAGCTATTTCGCAAAAAGAGTGCACGCAGAATCTTGCAGCGTGTAGGCAAAATAGGTATCAGGCGGCTCTAATTCAGGCCATGAGAGAAAGAGGTTTTTGTGTGCTGGATAGTGAGCCTTGGCATTTTGAAAAGCCAAGAATGTCCTCGTCTTGTAATTAAGATACTATTAAAGATAGCTTTAAAAATGAGAAATGTTTTTATAATTTCCGCAGTTCTTCTTGTTTTTGTGCTAGTTTTTCTTGGCGTGTATAATTTTGTCTTTAAACAGGAAAACTATTCAGCACAACAACCTTCACAGAGTGTGCTGGAGGAAGTTTCTATAATTCCAGAAACAGCGAAACAGTCCCCAAAACAGCTGCAAACAATTTCAAGTGAGACTGTGTTGGGAGCTGTTTTTGACAAAAAAGAAAAAACGATTCTTTATTGCGATCCAACCAGTGGAACGATTTGGAAAATTGATCCGGTGGCCGGAGAAAAGCAGCAGGTATCCACGACAAACATTAAAGACATAAAAAGTCTCTCATGGTCTTCTGACAGAAAATCTTTTTTGGCAATGAGCGAAGAAAATGGAAAAACTGTTTTTTATAGGCATGATTTGGATGCTCAGGAGGATTTTAGATTGAAAAGCGGATTAGATTCGGCCGCGTGGGACAATCTTGGGGTAAAAATTTTCTACAAATATTATGACTCTGTAACTGGAAAAAGATCCTTAAATGTTTCCAATCCTGACGGAAACGACTGGAAATATTTGGCTGACATTGAACACAGAAACGTTTCGATAGCACCTGTTCCTCTTACGTCGCATGCTTCTTTTTGGAATTTTCCTGATGCTGACGAAGAAACCAAATTTTCTATCATAGGGACCACTGGCGGAGAGGTTAAAGTTTTATTGACCGGAAAATTCGGGTCTGATTATCTCTGGTCTCCCGGTGGATCGAAAGCTTTAGTGAGCTCATCGACTGAAAGAGGTGGACGCGCCTTTACTCTCGGCATAATAAACTTTTCCGGCGAATACACGGATTTGCAGATCCCGACATTGGTAAGCAAATGTGCATGGTCTGAAGACGAAAAAAATGTTTACTATGCTTTGCCTGGCGGAATTCCGGAAAATGCCGTAATGCCGAATGATTATCAAAAAGGCAATTTCAACACAAAAGACACCTTTTGGAAAATAGATCTGGAAACCGGAAAAAAGGAAAGGATAATAGAAGCGGAAGCTATAGATGGCGAATTTGATTCGGCAAATCTTTTTCTCTCAAGTGCGGAAGACGCTTTATATTTCACGAACAAAATAGACGGAAAATTATACAAAATAAATTTAAAATAAAAAGCGATTTGCAATTCACAACTGCACGCGATCGGTTTCCAAAGAGACCGGTTTTTTTGTTGCTATTTTCCATATTGCGGCGGCAAGGAAAAGATTCAGCCAAAAAAGAAAAGCAAGATCATTCTTCCAAAAAGGGGTGTCAACCAATCCATGCAGCAAGGTATAAAAGAAAAATCCCACCAGTGGTATATGCAACGAAAAATCCATCCCTTTTATTTTTAAAAGGTTTTTTATAGCATGAAAGACGATCAGAAAAAAACCGGCAAATCCTATTATTCCCGATTGTAACCAAAAGGCTAGAAAAATATTATGCGGTTGCGGTACTGCCCATTCAAGATACGGCGGGAAAAATTTTTGCAATGACAAATATGTATTTTGAAAATTACCCGGACCTATTCCTAAAATAGGAGATTGTTTCAACATTAGTAGTGATGTTTTCCAGATCATCATTCTGGAGGCAAAAGAGGATCTCTCGGAAAAATTTCGGAGCGCCTCGAATTTTTCCGAATCAAATTGGAGCAAAAAAGCAAAAGCAACAATCAAAACAAGAAACAAAGAAAACAAAAATTTTCTTTTAGAAAAAATAATAACTGTAAATGCGAGTGCAAGAGAAACGGCAATCCATGCTCCGTATGAAAAAGTAAAAAACAACGAAAGGATCACAAGCAATAATATTGTTGTGCTTAGCGTGGTTTTTAGTATGTTTTTTTGTAAAATTCCCTTTACGAAAAAATAAAAAGGAAAAAATATTCCGCATGACAGATACATTGCAAGGTGATTAGGAGACAGGTAAAACGCGCTGAGTCTGCCATCATAGGTTGTTATTTTTTGCATCTTATAGACAAGCGCAATTAGACTGACAATGGCGATAGAATAACAGATTGATGCAAAAAGCTTTTCGATCGACTCTTCTGATTTTATAACTGCATATATCGCAAAAGAAAATAGGATTGGCAAAATGAACCAGCCCTTGAGGATGCCAAAGCCGCTTTTCCAATTGTCATTTGCCAATGTTGACGCAATAACTCCTAGAAGTATTGCAAAAATGCTCACAAGCAAAACTCTTGGGAGGTTTTTTGTTTCTTCAAAAAAAGTTTTTCTTTGAAGCGCAAGAAAAAGCGCCAACAAAAACACTCCAAAAAGCTCGAAAGCATTTGTAGGAATGCCAAAAAAAGAAACTTTTACAAGATAAAACGGTGCGGAGAGCGTCAAAAGACATAAGAAATTTTCAATTGTCAGCAGTTTTTTCATATTTTTGTGATGCTGCCGCAAAAGCGGCTATGATGAGAAAAAGCGTCAAAACATGGACAGAATAAAGCGGTGTTTCGACGAGTGAGTGAACTGCAAATATTGTCATGCTGGATATTCCGGCTACAAAGAGAGCATTTTCTTTTCCGGCTTTTATAAAGTTGCTAAATGTTAGGTAAAGTATCGCAATAAAAATCGCGACAGCCGCTACTCCCAATTCTGCTGCTATATCAAGATAAAGATTATGCGCATAGATAGGAGTTCTGTATGCGACATTCGGATTGATAGCAAGAGAATAATTGCCTATTCCTATTCCCATCGGGTTAGCAACAATTATTGATAATGCTTGTTGCCAATTGTTCATTCTTTCAGTGTTAGAGCCTTCATCAGGATTGAAACTCGAGGCGAATCGTTGCGAAATCGGGCTATGAGGAATCGCGAAGAATAAAATTGAAAGGAATGTGGCCGCAAAAATCAATCGTTTTGCGGCATGTTTTGTAGCAAAAGGCAGAGCCATCAGGCAGCCCGAAATCAACGCCACATAACTTCCTCTTGTGAAAGACAAAATGTCAGCAATAATCAAAAGGGAAGAGGAAACAAAAAATAATTTCTTATAAGAGGAACTTGTGGTCCACAGGGCGATAGAAAAGGGAATAAGCATGCCCATGTAATATGAAAACATATGCGGATCGGGGAAAAACGCGAAAGCCCGCATATATGTTATACCAGAGCTGTTAACAAGCCAGCTGGGGTGCGCTAAAACTGTCTTGGAAAACGAATTTCCGAGGAAAAACGAAGCCTGTTTTGCAAAAAAGGCGTAGACCGAATCGATCCCGACAAAAAATTGCGCAGCAAATTGAACTATCGCCACAAAGGCGGCTAGCGATGCGCCAAAAACAAGAGCAGCAAGTATTTTTCGCGTATTTTCTTTTTGAGAAAAAAAGAACAATGCTACAAAATAGACGGGAAAAAGAGAAAGCAAAAAAAGCATTTTTCTCAATGACCGAGAAATGTCTTGCGAAAAGAAAAAAGAAATAGCTGCGAGCAGAAGAAACGCCACAATCAAGATTGACATCTTATCTTTTCGGAATACGTCGGTTTTTCTTTCTAATATGGCAAGGCAAACAATCGCGGCAAAAAACAAAAGCACTATCATTCTTACCACGGCCAAGTCGATCTCCTCTGTCGGATTTAGGGCAAATTGAAATGGCAAAAAAGCGCAAAAAATTAAAAAAATTCTTGAGAACATAGGGTTAAGTTGATTCGCTTTTAGACTTAAGTGAAAATTTTTCTTAAAATTCCCAACACACAGCATATAATGCTTCCGAAATGTTTTTTGAAATAATAATCCTGAGATTTATAGTAGTGGTCTTTTTGTTTTTTTGCGCTTGAATAACTTTTTCCTCCTGCATGGAGAATTTTAGTCGTCGGCACAAGCGTTACCTTAAATCCAAGGTTTCTGATGCGTCTGCAAATATCCACGTCTTCAAAATACATGAAAAAATTTTCATCAAAACCTCCGCAGCGGATAAAAGTTTTTTTGGGTATTGCCAATGCTGCTCCACTTACCCAATCCACGTGGTAAATATCTTCTTTCTCCAAAAGCATCCTGTTTCTTGATAGGCCCATGTTATTTCTTATGATTTCGCCAAGGGTTATTTCGTTGCCTGCGCTCCAGGCCTGTACTTTTCCTTCCGGTGTCAGAAGGCGCGGGGCGGCAGCTCCAATATTGTCGGTTTTGAATACTTTTAGAAAATCATGCAAACCTGAAGTCAAAAATTCGGTATCCGCATTTAAAAAGAAGAGAATATTTCCTTTGGCAGATTTAGCTCCCATGTTGCATCCTTTGGCATAACCATTATTGCTTTCATTGTCTATGACTTTTATGTTCGGACTGTCGAATTCAATCATTAAGGGTTTTTCATCATTGTTTACCACGATTATTTCATAGGAAACGTCATTAACATGCGACGCAAGCGATTTTATGCAGCGCCTCAGATATTCTTCGCTCCTGTAATTTAAGATGATAAAGGATACTTCCATAGAAGGCGTTAAATGTTCAAAAAGATATCGTTTTAAAATCCCTGTAAGCTCTCCTAACTTCTTCTGCTGTACGACTTTTTTTAAAAAACAAATCATAGATGTTTTTTGTGCGTCTTGCTGCCAAATAAAACACGTGCCATGTCCGCTGAAGAATGTTTGCGTGAATTTTAAAGAAAAGCAGCGCTGAAACAACAAGCCAGTATGTTTTTGCCGCATTTTCAGTGCTGCTTTGTTCTAGATGCACGATTCGCGCTGCGGGTACTATGTATAATTCGAAACCTCTGCGTGAAGCTCTCAGCGACAAATCAGCGTCCTCATAGTAGAGAAAAAATCGTTCATCAAAAAGACCCACTTTTTTGAAAACGTCTTTTCTTATAAGCATCGCGCAGCCGCTTATATATTCCGTCTTGCGAGGAGTCGAAAAGCCGTTTTCCAAAATATGCTCAGTTCGCATTCTTATCCAATCGATTTTTCCTCCCGCAAACCATACATCTTTTCCGTTTTTTTTGAAAATCAAAGGGCTTATGATTCCAGCTTTGGGTATTTTTTTCATTGTTGCCACCAATGTAGAAATAGTCGTTGTTTCAATCAGAGTGTCATTGTTTAGGATAAAAATAAAGTCCGCGAATTTTTCCAGCGCCCAGCGGAGTCCGAGATTGTTGCCTCGCGAAAAACCAAAATTTTTCGAGCTTTTGATAAAGTGGCATTTTGGAAAATCGCGGCGTGCATCATCGAACGAGGAATCGCTTGAGCCATTGTCGACAATTACAACTTCAAGGTTTTCATAATCGGAATGCAAAACGGAAGATATGCAGGCGTTTAGCTTGTTTTTCCCGTTATAGTTCAAAATGATGACAAAAACCAGTGGAAGTTTTTGCTTTTGCATTGCGGCGTTGTTTGACGAAACATCATTTGCTTGAAACGATGCTTCTCAATTCATTGATAGTGATGGTTTTGGTGAGCCAAAGAAACAGGGCATAAATAACTGTTCCCAGGATGAAGAGTTGGAAAAATCCGATAGATCTGAAAAAAAACATGAATATTGCCATTATCAAGCCTGAAAATATAATCCAGCCGATATTTGGAACGCGGGGAACATATGAAACATATTTTGCGGTAAGAACTAATCCTGCTGAAGCGACAAAAAATTCCGTAATGGCTGAAATTGTCGCGGAAGCCGTGTAGGAATACAGCGGAACAAAAATAAAATTTGCTGAAACATTAAAAATTGCACAACAAGCAAGAATTGCAAGCATTTTTTTCTGATGATTGGCTGCGATCAGAATATTGTTGAAAAAATTTCCGAAAAAGATGAAGGCTAGGGCAAAAATCAAAATACGCAAGACATTGGCAGACTCAGAAAACCCCTCTCCGCCGATCAGTTCAATTATTCCATCCGCCAAAAAAATCGCGCCGATTACCATCGGCACCACAAGCAGGCAAAAAACTTTCATCGTTTCGTTTGCCAGGTATTCAAAACGTTTTTTGTCTGAAAAAATGTGAAAGGAAAACATCGGAAAAACAAGACCTATAATCATAGCCGGAAAAAAGGAAAGGTTTTCAATAACCTTGTATGCTGCGTTGTAGATTCCGACATCTGCGCTTTCCTGGAGTATGGAAAGAATAATTGTGTCGAATTTGAAATATATGAAAGTAACAATAGCTGCAAATCCGACAGGAGCGGCTTCAAGGAGAATTTTTTTCCAATAAACAAAATCGAATTGCAGTTTAAGCGGAACATATTTATATACTTGCAAAAGAACAAGTGAAAAGTTCAGAATCATTGCCGCCAAAATGGAAAGAACGATCGCGATGAAACCCAAGTCATTTATGACGGCGAAAATAATAATTGCTATCTGAAGCGTCTTGCCAAGCACTTCCGCGGTTGCAACTCGATCCATCGCCAAGTTTTTTTGAAAGACTCCGTTTAGGACAGCGTATGTTGATGAAAAAACAAATGATGCAGCTGCGATCAGGATTCCCAGCTTGACTTCATTTGAATATGGCAAAAAAAAGACAATAACGGGAGCTATAAAAAAAACGGCAATTGATGAAAAAAGCCTCAAAGAGAATGCATTGCCAAGAATTTTTTTCTCATCCGCGTTTGGGCGGGAGATTTCTCTTGCGGTTATCGCATATAATCCCAGGTCGGCAATCGATCCAAAAAACGAAAAAAAAGCAAGGACGATTGAATAATTTCCGAATCCTCCTGCGCCAAGATAACGGGTAATAAACCCTATTCCGACCAGGGCAAGAACAGTTGAAAGTATTTTCGCGATTACATTGAAAACCACGTTATACGCAATTTTTCTGACAATTGCCATAATCTACATAATTACAAATAAGATACAAAATTATAACCATACAAAAATATGGAAAATGCTTTTTGTGCTTTTGTATTTTGCCTGCCTGCAGTGCTTCGCATAGCGTTGCAGGCGGGTAATAATTTTGTGGTTTTCTGGGTTATATAAGATCTGAAGGTTTTACAATGACTTTTCTTTCTTCTCCCTCCCCTGTGCTCTCCGTGGTGATTTTGGGGTTTTTGGAAAGCTCAAGATGCACGATTCGCCTTTCATATGTCGACATCGGCTTCATTACGATTGCCCTATGTTGCGCGATTGCTTCTTCAGCGGCTGAAAGCGCTTGTTCTATGATCGACTGGTTTTTCTGCTGTCTGTACGAATTAACATCAAGAATGAATCTGGTTTTTTCTTCGATTCTTTTGCGTATGATTAATCTTGCGATATGCTGGATTGCTTGAAGGTTAGAGCCATGCTGGCCAATCAGGAAGTTTGAATCCTTTTCGGTGGTTATATCACAGATGATCCCGGAGTCTTCTTTTTCTTGGGAAATGGCGACACTTGCCGAAAATCCCATTTTTTCCAAGATTTCTTCAACCGTTTCCTTGATTGTGCTTATTGTTTTTTCATTCATATTCAGTGTAAGGTATCAAATCGGACGTTTTCCTAAAGATCCCTTATATTTAAATGGTTAATTGTGCTTGGGGGCGGATTGCATGATTGGCAGCTTCTTTTGTATTACCATTTGCTGAACTAACATAAACAGCGTGCTGGCCAGCCAATATATCGACAGTCCCGCTGGAAACTGTATTCCTATAAACAATGTCAGGAACGGTCCGAGGTAGAGCATTTGCTTGTTCATCATCTGGGCTATGTCAGGTTTTCCGTCAGATTCGGTCTTTGCAGGAATTTGCGGCTGTTGTGCCATGAGTGTTTTTGTCTGGAAATATTGGGCGATGGCGGCGAGGATCGCTATTGCCACGCTTGGCCTGGTAAGGTCAATAATATGTATGAAGAACTGATTTATTTTTCCCGGGTCGGAAATGAAGGAATAAAGTAACGACGGATCAGCAGCCAACCCGTTGTTTGAAATATTGATCAGTACTCTGTAAATTGCTATGAAGAATATGAGTTGTATGATTAGTGGAAAGCATCCAGAAAAAGGGTTTGTTTTGCTTTTTTGGTAAAGTTCCATCAATTGTTTCGTCTGTTCTTCCTTGTTGTTTTTCGTTTTTTCCTGTATGGTTTTTATTTTCGGCTGAAGTTCCTGCATCTTTTTCTGTGATTCGATTTGTTTTTGATATAGCGGAATTAGGAATATTCTAAGAAGAATTGTCATTAATATTATTGAAACACCAAAGTCACTTCCAGGTACTATGTTATATAGCAGGATAAGGATGTTATACAGAGGTTCGTAGATGAAAGTGTTAAAAATAAATGACATGTTATTGTTTTTTGAAATTTGATTGAACTGTTCCTTTCATTAGGCCCGATCTTTCAAAAATTTTTCCAAGAAGCGAGGAATATTCCGTTGTATCAGGTCCCTTGTTGGCGGGTTTTGCCATTATCACAATATCATAGCCCGGGACAATCTTTTCCAGATGAGAAAGACACGCAGCCCTTAAAATTCTTCGCATCCGGTTGCGTTCTGTCGCTTTTGCGGAATAATTCTTTCCTACGGAAAAACCTATGCGAGTGTTTGACAGTCCGTTTCTGAGAAATTTTATTGAAACCGGTCCGTGTGTGAAATAAGAACCTTTGGCATAAACGGATGCAAAGTCGCTGCGCCTGGTTAATCTGTTCTTTTTTGGAAGCATATTTTCCAAGCGTTAAACGGAAAGCTTCTTGCGTCCCTTTTGCCTTCGCCTTTTGATTACTTGTGAACCGGTTTTAGTACTCATCCTGCGAAGGAAACCATGTCTGCTCTTTTTGCGACCTTTTTTCGGCTGATATGTTCGTTTCATTGTTTTTGTTAATAAATTTGTTAAATTTTTTATCCATAAGCTATCAACAATTCCCGATGTTTTTTCCGTTTTTGCAGGAGCAATTTAGCTTTGCAACTCCCGAAAATATTCAATAATATAATGTTGATAACTATAGGTAAGTTTATCAGTAAACGGGGAAAAAGTCAATTTTTATCACGTATAAAAATGGCGCAGCAAAGGTTTTTTTCGACAAAATGTCGATTTTGGAAAAAATTCCTGTCATACCGCCTAAAATCACTTGTTATACACAACAAAAGATGCCAAGAGACATTCACGGGTTTTATAGGGTTGACAAATTGACATAAAGAGTAATATTCTACAGAAAAAGGCGAATGAGAGGCTTTTAAGGCAAAAAGAAAAAAGTTATTCACTTGTGCACATATTATTAACAATCGGGATACGATTGTTTCTGGTTTATGCAAAGGGCGCATGGTACAATTCAATATGCGTTTAGATGAAAAATGCTTTGCTATTTAAATATCCTTTTGGTAAACACTTATGAATAACGCAGAGCTTTGGCAGGCGGCGCTTGGCGAAATAGAGCTTTCTATTTCAAAAGCAAACTTTAGCACCTGGTTTAAGAACACTTCGATAGTTTCCAATGAAAACGGAAAAGTCGTTATTGGCGTTCCAAACGGCTTTGCAAAGGAATGGCTTGAAAACAAATACAACACATACATATATAAGGCCATCAGGAATTTTCAGGACGATGTAAGGGAGATCAGTTGTGTTATTTGCAGTAATGATCAGCTTCCGCGGCAGGAAACAAGAAAAATTGATTCAGTTATTTCTACGCAGCAGAACGAAAAATCTGAAGCGGCTCAAAACGCCGGATTTGCTCAAAGCAGCGCCCATTTTCACCACAGCACGCAGGAAGGAATTAATATCAACCCGAGATATAAGTTTGAAAATTTCATCGTTGGGGAAAACAACGAACTTGCTCGCGCGGCATGCTATGCTGTTTCGCAAAATTTAGGAAAAGTATACAACCCGCTTTTTATCTATGGGGGAGTGGGACTTGGAAAAACGCACCTTTTGCAGTCGATAGGCAATGAAGTTCTAGCGAAAGATCCGACCAAAAAAATCAAATATATCACCTCGGAGCGCTTTGCAAATGAACTCATAGATTCTATCAGAAACCAAACGGTTAACGATTTTAAAGCTGCTTATCAGGCAATCGATCTGCTTATAATAGACGATGTTCAGTTTTTGGCAGGCAAGGAAAAAACGCAAAATGAGTTTTTTCATATTTTCAACGCCTTATATCAGATAAACAAGCAAATTGTGATAAGCAGTGATCGTCCGCCGAAAGCTATCGCTACGCTTGAGGAAAGACTAAAATCGCGTTTTGAGGGCGGCATGATAGCCGATATCGGAAAGCCCGATCTTGAAACCCGTATAGCAATTTTAAAATCCAAATCGGCGGAAAAGAATTGTTATATAGATGAGGAGACGATAAGATATATTGCCGAAAATATAAAAAACAACATCAGGGAGCTCGAAGGGGCACTCAACAGAATAGTGGCAGCCTGTGAGTTCAATAAAAAACTACCGACGCTCAAATTCGTTCAGCAAACGCTTTCAGAGATTATTTCAAGCGGGAAAAAGAAGGGAATACAGCCTCAGGATGTAATTGCTGCTATTTCTCAATATTTCAACATTCCGGTGAAAGAGCTTATCGAAAAAGGCCGCAAAAAGGAGATTGCCTATGCCAGACACTTGGCAATGTATCTCATGCGAAGCGAACTGAACACTTCCTATTCCAGCATCGGGATCCAGTTTGGCGGAAGAGACCACACAACAGCGCTGCACGCATTCGAGAAAATAGCAAAAGACATAGAAAACGACGATAAAGTCAAAGAAGATGTGGCAATTCTAAAAGACAGGCTTTATGCCATATAAAAGTTGTGGATAACTTGTGTAAAACTGTGAATAATGAAAAAGTAGCTCAATAAAGGCATATTTTTCATAGCTCAAAAAGTTTAAAAAATGTAGAAATAGTTTTTAAGGCTTAAATTAAGGAAAATTCATATGAAACTTACATGCACGCAGGAAAATTTTAAAAAGGCTATATATAGCACCGAGAGGGTTGTTGGCAAGCAAATCACACTTCCGATTCTGGAAAACATACTTTTAGAAACTGACCATGGGATGCTGAAAATATCTGCGACCAACCTTGAGATAGGTGTTTTTCTCAAGATTGGGGCCAAAATAGAACAAGAGGGCGCGATTACTGTTCCGGCAAAGCTTCTCAGTAATTTTGTGAACAACTTGCCAAGCGAGAGTACGGTATCCCTTGAAGTCAAAGATCAGACTCTTTTTATAGAAAGTGGCTCATCCAAGGCGCAAATCAAAGGTCTTGGGTCTCAGGATTTTCCCATTATTCCCGAAATGGATGGAGATTTTCTCTTTTCCCTGCCAGCCCAGGAAACAAAAGAGGCGATTCCCAAGCTCAGTGTTTGTGTTTCACTGGATTCTTCTCGTCCAGAGCTGACCGGGTTTGATGTTGTTTTGGAAAAAGATGTGGTAAGAATGGCTGCTACTGATAGTTTTAGGCTTGCTGAAGCCATAATTGAGCTAAAAAAGACTGGCGGTCAAGCTTACGATCTTTTTTTGGAAAAAACAAATTCTGTAATAGTGCCGCTGAACACTTTCCTCGAAGTTTTCAGAGTTATCGGGAATGACACGCAAGAGATCAATGTTGGTATTGAAGAAAGTCAAATATTTTTTCAGGTGGACAACGTGAGAATTGTTTCAAGGCTTATTAACGGCAAATATCCGGAATATCGTCAGATTATTCCGCAGAAATTTGCGACCAAGGTTTTGCTCGAAAAAGACAGCGCTTTGAGAGCTGTGAAGATCGCCGGAGTTTTTACAAGCAATAAGACCGGAGAGGTTATGTTCAATGTAAATCCAGTCGTAAATTCCGTCACGGTTGCTTCAAGAGCTGAGGAAGTGGGTGAAAACAGTACCGTCTTGGATGCCGAGATAGACGGTCAGGCGCAGGAAGCGGTTTTCAACCCGAAATATATGGCTGACGGGCTTGGTGCGATTGCAACGCCGAAATTTTTTCTTCTCATGAACAGCGGAGCATCGGCCGCGGTCATAAGGATGGCGACGGACAAGAAAGAAGAAATTCCAACATACACATACATCATAATGCCGATAAAGAATTGAATCTGTTTTTTGGGCGGGGGAATAAAACTCAAAGAGGTTTGTTAGTGGCAAAAAGGAAAAGCACCTTCATGTGTCCGGTTTGCGGACACGACAAGTCTAAGGAAGTTTGTAAACCAGAGGGTCAGTTTCGTACTAGTCTTATGTCTATGAGACATGATCACTATGAATGCGACGGGGACACTGGCGTGTGCACTACGCACTTCTCTGATCCTGAAAAATTTTCGAAGAAAAAAACCGCTTCGTGATTCATGATCAGGCGAAACAACCACCGTTTCGCCATCCACCTAAAAACAGATAGTATGAAAAATATCGGAACTTTATTGAATAAAAAAAAGTTGGCAAGGCCAACATCGGTTGATCCGGAAACCATTTTCTATATCTTCAGGCAAGTGATTAAGGAAGAATACGGAAAACAGGGCTCAAAAAATATCCAGCCTGTTTTTTTTCGGGACAGAAAAATTTTTGTCAAAGCCACAGGCTCAACCTGGGAAAGTGAAATCTCTCTTCAAAGAAAAAATATAATAAAAAAACTCAACGTCGAGATAGGAAGCGAAGAAATTACAGATTTGGTAGTAGAGAATTAAGAAGCTTTTAACAAGAAAAACACCTCTGAAAAGGGGTGTTTTTCGATTAATGTCGGGGTGCAGGGATTCGAACCCTGTCTAAATGGTCCCAAACCACTCGTGCTAGCCGTTGACACCACACCCCGGCTTTAGAGAATAATACTTGTGCTAAAAACTAAAATTTATTTTACATCAAAAAACGCTTCCGGTCAATAATCAGACCGCTATTGCCAGATCTTCTATTTCTTGCATTCGGGGCGGTCATTTTCTTTCCCGAGAGATTTTTGTCATGCGATTTACTTCTACCATCCGCCTCCGCCTCCGCCTCCGCCGCCACCGCCTGATCCTCCCGCTCCTCCTGAGCCTGACGTCGAGGAGGTGCTCATTGCAATTGCGTTTGACAGCGACTTTATCGTGTTTGAAAAATTATCCGCATTAAAGGCTGCCGCGTTTCCGACATACCAGACGGGAGCATGTGTTGCAAAATATTCTTCTCCATAGATTTCCTTCATTTTCTTAATCCAGAGATCGGTGATTCCAAAAACAATCGCGTATGGCAGAAATTTTTCAAAAATATTTTCTTTTTCATAAAATTTCGCCCTGTCTTTGTCCACCGTTTCCATAAACAGCTTGAAACCTTTGATTTTCCAATAGAGATCCGCGCCTTCAGCGGTTCTTAGCGGCATGACAAGGCCGAACAGAAAAATGATTAGTCCTGAAACAAAAGAGCTTGCCGCGAGCCAGAAAGAAATCGGCAAAGAAAAGAACGACGCAAATATCAGCGCACCTCCCGTGATGCGAAATCCGATGCTCAGCTTCAGCGCAGATCTTACGATCAATTTTTTCTCCACCAAGACGTCCTCTGTCGCTTTTTTCAAATCCCTGGTGACTTTGTGAAAAGAGCTTCTCAGGGAAGAAAGCTTCACCACATCTCCTTTTTCAAATATTTTTTCCAGAATCATTCTTTGCGATTTGTTGAGGCTGTTTTCTTTTTCAGGATTCTGGAGTCTTGCAAATTCGTATTCTTTCTTGTTTACAAATAAAGCTTTTTCATCGTTTTCTTTTATTGAAATCAGGCCTTTTGTTGCAAGATTGATTATTTCCGCCGTGATCAAGCTGTTGTTAAAACCCCCGCTTGACTTAAGCATGCCGATTTCCATCGGCGTAAGGTTTCCGGGAGCTTCATATTCGGGCATGATGGTCTTGTTCACCTTCGGATCCTTCCCGTATTTCCACCACAGGAAAAAACAAACAACAAACACGGCAAGCGGGATCAGCAGCCAAAAATATTTTCCATAAAGCTCCCAAAAACCGAACTTGTGCGGAGAAATTATATTTTTCGGAAAAATTACCGATGCGGTAATTCCTTGTCTTGCCAAAAGTGTTTTTGTCGAATCAAACTCCAGGACATTCGGCGCGCTCCAATAAAATGCCGCCAAATCCTTTCTTTTCTCTCCCGTTAAACCGGTATAGTATTCGACTTTGCTATTGTCTTTCGTTATTTCTTCAGGAAAAACGATTTTTGCGTGAAACTTGTCTGTTTCCAAATCCCAAAAATTTCCGTTGAGATTCCAATATAATTCATCAAAAGAATCATTTGAGAATCTGACAGCGTTTTTTACGCGATAGCGAATAATATAGTTATTGACTCCGCTGACAGTTACATTGGGATCTCCGATTTTCCAAGTCACAGTCTTGTCTTTTGCGCCTTTTGATTCCGAATATTTCAAAGGCAAACCGCTAAAATCAGTAATGTCAACAAGTTCAATTGGCATGCTCATGCTTTTGTCTTCAATTTTCACGTCTTCGGGAAGAATTCTAAAAATCCCGTGTTTTCCTGCGGCATTTCCGCAATCAGCGGTGATCCATTCCGTGATATCCAGCGTCGAATCTTTGTTGACCACGATTTCAGTCTCAAAATTCTTGATGTACCAGTCCGTAACATTTTCCCTGGCAAAAACTATTTCTGCACAAAAAGAAAAAACAAAAGCAAAAACAAAGATGGAAAAAATTTTTGTTTTCATGCATTCATTGACGTTACGCAACATTTACGTAACAAAATACTGATTACACATCCATTTTACGCTTTTTTAATGTTTTTGACTATAATTTTTTGGGTATTATTTATGACAGTATACATAGGCAACTTCATCTGGGGGTGTAGCGACTAGCACGAGTGATCCGGGACCATTTAGACAGGGTTCGAATTCCTGCATCCTGACAGACAAAAAAGCGTTCGAAAGAATGTCTTTTTTATTTTTTTAAAAACAACTTTGAAATTTTGTTTTTTATCAAAAACAAAAAAATCTCCAAAACAAGCCAAAAATTGGTGTTTCTACATTCTTTGAAGAATGTGGGGCATATATTTTTGGCTTAAATAAGCCATCTTTTTTAGCCATTTCAAAGTTTTTGAAATGGAGTTTTTAATGCTAACTGCGAAAGTATGGAATATGGAAAAAAAGTAAATTACTTTTTTCAAAAAATGTTTTTTGATTGAAAAATCATTCCGAGGCGAAATTTTAGGTTCTAAAAAAGCCCTTATTTAAGCCTCGCCACATTCTTTAAAGAATTTAAAACAAGTGTTTTGTGGCTAAAGGAAGCTCTTTTTTATATTTGCCAAAAATTCAGCAAAAAACATTCAATTTAAACATATTTTTTGAAAATGGTTCACGTTTTTTCTATTCGGCATCAATTTTTAGCCAAAATTTACAAAATGGCTTTTAAGTCGTTATTTTTGGCTTTAATAAAGCTTGATTTTAAAGAAGAAATGTCGGGTTGTTTTGTAGTAAAGAACGTAAAAAGCAGACTATGGATGAATAATTATGGGGAAATTCAATGCAAAAAATGAAGAAATTGCCAGTTTGAAGGCAAAAAGAACAAATGACACAGAACACGTGCTTGTGACCGGTGCGGCCGGTTTTATCGGATCTAACCTCTGTGCGCATCTGGTTTCAGGCGGCAACATGGTGTATGGCGTGGATAATTTTATAACCGGAGAGAAAAAGAGCACTGCAAGGCTTTTGGAAGAGGAAAATTTCCGATTTTTCGAAATAGACATTGTTTCTGACGATTTTTTAAAAAAATTTTCCAAGCTTCCGCTCAAAAAAATATTTCATCTGGCTTGTCCTACGGGAGTTCCCAATATAAAGAAGCTCCCGGAAGAAATGCTCATGGTTTCGTCGATCGGAACGCGCAATGTCATGGAAGTCGCGAAAGCATGCGGTGCGAAGGTGGTGTTCTCAAGTTCTTGTGAAATTTACGGGCAACCCGAGAAATTTCCGCAGGACGAAAATTATGCCGGCAATGTTGATCCGGTCGGACCCAGAAGTCCTTATGAGGAAGGAAAAAGATTTTCTGAAAGCCTTATTATGATGTATGTGAAAAAATACGGCGTTGATGCCGACATCGTCAGGCTTTTCAATGGATACGGTCCTGGAATGCGCCTTGAAGATCCGCGCGTCATTCCGCGCTTTCTTAAAAGCGTCTTCTCCAACAAAAAACCGGTCGTTTACGGCGACGGAAATCAAACGAGGACGTTTTTGTACGTTGATGATCTGGTGAATGGTCTGGTGCGGGTAATGGAAAGCGGATCAAAAGGCAATGTGTATAATATCGGAAGCGTCGAACAGGTATCCATTAATGAGCTTTCCGAAATCATGTCTGAAATTGTCGACTGGAAAGGCGGAGTGGAGCACAGGGAACATTTTATCGATGATCATTGCGCGCGCCAGCCTTCGATCGAAAAAATTCGTTCCTTGGGTTGGAGAAAGAAAATCACTCTGAGAAAAGGAATTGAAAAAACAGTCGAGTATTTCTTGAATGAGCAAAAAAATAAAATTATGAACAAATGAGTATGGAGTGGATTGTCGGGTTTTTGGCCCTAGTCGGCCTGAGCGCTTCATTTTGGGCTTTCGTCGGAATAGCGAGGTACATTCAAGAAAAATATATGAGCAGAATGGGGCCTAGAAACGCCGCCGATCGAATTCTTCCCGCTGAGGTCGCAGTGATGGTTCCGGCATACAATGAGGAATTATGCATAGAGAAGACGCTGAAATCTCTTTTTAAAATAGTGCCCAAAAAAAATGTCTATGTTGGAAGCGACTCTTCATCCGACAGGACGTTTGAAATAGCAAAAAAACAGGGCTGCAACGTGGCCAGCATCCGGCCTAACCGCGGAAAGGCAAAGGTGCTGGCTTTTTTGCTGAAGCGTTTTGATTTGTTGAAAAGGTATAAAGCCGTCATCATCGTGGACGCGGATACGGAAATAGATGAAAATTATCTCAAAGAAGCTTTGCCTATTTTGGAAAATCCCAAAGTGGCGGCCATTGCCGGGCACGCGGTGACTAAATGGAAAAATCATTATTTTCCGAGATGGTCAATGTTTTTTATTGCTTACAGAGTGAGGTTGTATAAAGTTCTTCAGGCGATGATCCGCTACGGACAAACCTGGTTTTACACGAACGTGACGATTATTATTCCGGGATTTGCGAGCATCTACAAAACGTCAGCGCTTAAAAATATAGAAATAGACGCTCCGGGACTTATCATTGAGGATTTCAACATGACTTTTGAATTACATCGCAAAAAACTTGGTAAAATCGGCTACAATCCCAAAGCGTTCGGAGCCTGCCAGGATCCTTTTAATCTTCGCGACTATGTGCGTCAAGTCGACCGGTGGAATCTTGGGTTTTGGCAGACCGTGAAAAGGCACGGAGTCTGGCCGAGTTTTTTTTGGGCAGCGCTCAGCGTGCTTCTGATTGAAATGACTTTTTACGGATTTTTCATGCTTTTCATGCCCTTCATATTTGAATGGTATTTTTTGACTTCGTATGCTTCGTTTTCGATTCCGTATATGCGGGAAATGTTCGGATTCGGCCGCGTAGAATTTCGCGACATGTTCATTGCCGTCTTTGCGGTGGATTATACCGTAACCGCAGTAGTCGCTTTCCTGGA
This sequence comes from Candidatus Moranbacteria bacterium UBA1362, assembly GCA_002306085.1. Lineage (GTDB taxonomy): Bacteria > Patescibacteriota > Minisyncoccia > Moranbacterales > GWC2-37-73 > UBA1362. Next base: position 53,773 of record DBRS01000012.1, on the reverse strand, counting down.
AAAAAAGCCGATACTTCTTTTCTATGGACTCGGCTTCATTTTTTTAAGAATCATAGACGCCTATATGTTCATAACAAATGCTTTCAGGGCTTTTTTCATCGAATCAGACGGAACGTGGAAGAGTCCCGAGCGCAGGTTGTGAAAATTTTTCCGCGGCGTCCTTCTTTATAATCTCTTTAACCCAGTCTTTCCCTTCAGTTAGGATATAGTGCGCGGCGCAATACGGATAACCAGCGGTTACGTTCCGCTTCACGAATTCGTGCCCTACTTTATTTCTTTTCATGTCCAGAATAAATTCTTCCGTCATGTAATCTTTTGCGCCCATGCCGGAAAGAAACGTCGATGCGCCGTATTTTTTGCACATGTTTATGAAAAGTTTTTGTTTTCTTCCGCACACCTCGTCGTCAAGCACGAGTTTTGTGGGAATTTCGAGAAAATCTTTCATGAATTTGATGATGGTGAAATTTAGATCGTAAAGTTTATCCCATTTTTTTTCATATATTGATACAAGTTGCTTCAAGAATTCTCTTTCTCTGGTATGCCTGTATGCCATGCGCAGTGTTTGTGCGTGTCTGTTGCGCCAGTTTTTTCCGTTGAAAATTTCAACATCTTTGATGTTTACCATTTTCGATCCTTTGATCGGCACGGTCAGCCAGATGTCGCCATGCGGTCCGAGAATTTTATGCCTCCTTTGCCAGCCTTCTCCTTTTTCAAACTGCAGATTTGTTATGACAACAAAGATATGCGCCTGATTCATCTTGTAGAAAAAACCCATGTTGGGCAGATAATTTGGTTGGTGTGCTGTAAGGATCATATCATTCTGCCGTTAATCTTTTAACAAAATAGGCCTCAGCGAATTTTTTTCCGACTTGCATTCCGCGGAACGATGCTTGTGCTTTGCATCCGTAAATTGATAGCGGATTAAGCGAGCTTTTGAGTTGCGATCCGTAAAATTCGAGGGACTTGAGCTTTGTCTCAAACTCGTCATCTTCAAGGGCAATATAAAAGTTGGGCGGCGAACATATTTCTCCCAGAAACCATGCATTTGGAGGAAGTTCATATTCAAGAACTGTTTTTTGAAAGGATTTGAATTCTCCGCTTGTGGGTCTTGCCGCCGCGATTGATGCTTGATTTGCGATGCGATGGTCCTGGTTATAGTCGTTCGCGGGCGGAATTAGCAGTATATCAGGCTTTATTTTTTCCAGGGAAATATTCTCTCCGCGTTCTATTTCGTTTATGATGTCTTTGATCGGGATCGAATCCAGCTTGAGGTGGTATTTTTCTCCGATAAATGCGATTTTATATCCCTTGATACCGAAAAGAGAAGCGACTTTCTTTATTTCCTGCATTCTTTGATCGGCGGTTGATTTTTCTTTTTTGGAAAAATCCCTGGTCGTGCCAACAGTTAGATAAAGAACATAGACTTCTCCTCCGCTTTTTCGGCATCTTTGAATTATTCCTCCGCAGCCAAAAGCCTCATCATCGGGATGGGGCGATATTATTAAAATTTTCTTTTTGTTGAAATTTATCATTGCCTGTCCGGCTTGCGCGAGTTATTGTTTTGCTGGCTCGTCATGCTATTTTTTACAGCTTTTGCTGCTCTTTTCTTCTACGATATTGCAATAAAGAAGGAAAATGCGCATATTGAATTTTTGAAAGCCCTTCTAATTCCGATATTTGAAGAAAATTTTTGTCTGTGCTTATATTGAATTGAGAAAACGTAAGTATTTTTAGATTTTCCCATGAAAAAACTTTCCAAAGATAAAATCAGACTTCGCAGGGAAAAAGCCAAAATCATTGTGCGGAAGCTTAGAAAAATTTTTCCAGACGCCAAGGTGGCTCTTAATCATTCTAATCCCTGGGAGCTTCTTGTTGCGGTGATTTTGTCGGCGCAATGCACGGACAAAAAAGTGAATGAAGTGACAAAGAAACTTTTCAAAAAATATAAAACTCTTGATGACTATGTAAAGGCCGATATAGACGAATTCAAAAAAGATATATACCAAACCGGTTTCTATAATGCCAAAGCAAAAAATATTCTGACAAGCGCGAAAATGGTGAAAGAAAAATTTGGCGGAAAAGTTCCCGATACGATGGAAGAGCTTCTCGGGCTTCCGGGAGTCGCGCGCAAGACCGCGAACATAATTCTTAGCAGCGCATACGGAAAAGCGGAGGGCATTGCGGTAGACACGCACGTGAAGAGACTTGCAAACGTTTTGGGGCTTAGCGATGAAAAAGATCCAAATAAGATTGAAAAAGATCTGATGCAAATTGTGCCGAGAGAAGATTGGATCGATTTCAACTATCTTTTGGTAAATTACGGAAGAAAATATTGTCCGGCGATAATACATGATCACGCGAAATGTCCGTTAACAAAATTGTTAAACCGGAAAATCATCTGATACATTTGCTGCCGAATTTGCGCCTGCCATTGTCACAATGTTTTGATTGGTATATAATGACATCTACGCCTTGTCAGGAATAAGGAGCGTAATTTGAAAGGTTAAGCGGATTTTGAAGGGAAGGTTTTATTTGAAGGTAATGACATGATTTTAGATTCCGTAGTGGTTCTGCAAATCTGCGGGTTTTTCATATATCAATCAGATGCCTTCATAGTTCAATGGATAGAACGCAGGTTTCCGGAACCTGAAATTTAGGTTCGATTCCTAATGAGGGCGCAGGAAGTAGCGGCGAAATGTGCCGGGTAATAAGCGGGAAATGGGTATAAGTTTTTCTATTTTGCATTCATGGATACATTTTTTGGTTTAGAAGTTTTTTGCGGTTTTTGTTCATCATCATTTATATTTTACTTGGGCTGTTAGCTCAGCTGGTAGAGCGCAGCATTCGCATTGCTGAGGCCAGGAGTTCGACTCTCCTACAGTCCACNNCCACATTTGCATATTCTCAAGCAAATACTGCTTGCTTCTTGAGTGAAGGATGATTTTGTTCTTCATTTTATATTATTATTTTACATTTTGATATTTTAACTATAAAATGCCAATATGCTTTCGTACATTGAAATTTCCAAAAAAAATCTTCTGCATAATTTTCGTTTAATGAAAACACTTGTGCGTCCCGGAGTGAAAATAGCGGCAGTGATAAAAGCAAACGCTTATGGGCACGGACAGAATGAAGTTGCTAAAATTTTGGAAAAAGAAGCGGATTACTTTCAGGTTGACGATATTGAAGAGTTGAGGCTGCTCCGTAAAGTTTCGAAGAAAGAAACTTTTGTGTTTGGATATGTTCCGAGAAAAGAAATGGCTGAAGTCATAGAGCTCGGCGGAATATTATGCGCATACGACAGAGATCAAATCTTGGCTATTGATCGTGCAGCAAAAAAACTCGGCAAAAAAGCCAAAGTGCATTTGAAAATTGATGCATCGCTTGGAAGGCAAGGAATTTTGATTGAAAATCTTGAAGAAATGGTGAATGAAATTAAGAGCTGTAAAAACATTATTGTTGATGGCGTTTATTCGCATTTTGCCAATATCGAGGATACTACCGATTTTTCGCATGCGGCAAAGCAGTTGAATCTTTTCGGGAAAGCCGTCTCGATATGCGAAAAAAGCGGGCTGTGCAGACTAAAAACACACATTTCGGCAAGCTCAGGAATTCTTGCATACGAAAAAAACGGCGGGAAATCTTTGATAGTAAGACCAGGTATAATGTTGTATGGCATGTGGCCTTCCGAGGATTTGAAAAGGAAATTTGAAAAGAATAATTTCAAGCTCAAACCAGTGTTAAGATGGGTGACACATGTTGCGCAAGTCAAAGCGGTTCCGGCAAATTTTTCGATCGGCTACGGGTTAACTTATATCACTAAAAAACCCACAAAGATAGCAATAATTCCTCAGGGATACAGTGATGGCTATGATCGCGGCTTTTCAAATAAGGGAAAGGTTTTGATAAAAGGGAAAAAGTGCAATGTTTTGGGCAGGGTTGCAATGAACATGTTTGCAGTCGATGTTTCACACATTCAAAATGTTGAATTAGAAGACGAAGCTGTTCTTTTGGGATGCCAGGGTAAACAAAATATTTCTGCCGAATCCATGGCGTTGATGCTTGAAACTATCAACTACGAGATAACAGCCCGCATTTCACCGCTAATTCCGAGAATAATTTCTTGAAAATACGCTTTCCTCTTCACTTTTTTGAAGATGTATGATATGATATTCAAGATTGGCATGTAATTTTTAAAACGGACGCGGTGAAAACGAAATGGCAGAGTATTGGTTTGCGTATCTATATGTACACGCGTCCTCGCAAGGATGAAAAATTATTTTTTTGAAATATCGGAAGACCTCCGAGAAAAAACTGACGAAGAGCTTGTTGCATTGGCGCTGAAAGATCCGCAGGTATATGCTTCCATAATGGAACGTTATGAGGAAAAACTCTTAAGATACATAATGCGGATTTCAGTGAATTCCAAAGAAGACGCAGAGGACGTTCTTCAAGATGTTTTTTTAAGTGCGTACAAAAATCTTAACGATTTTGATCAGGATTTGAAATTTTCATCGTGGATTTATAGGATTGCGCATAATAAAGTAATAAGCCATTTTAGGAAAGTTTCCGCGCGTCCCAGGGTCATGACATATGAAGGAGACTCGAATATACTCAATATTCTGGCAAGCAACGAAGATATCGCAAGAGATCTCGATAAGAAATTCACCGCAAAAGAAGTCTATGAAATATTGAACGAGCTAGAGGATAAATACAGAGAAATACTCGTTTTGAAATTTCTTGAAGAGAAGGATTATAAGGAAATATCGGACATTCTGGAAAAACCCATGGGAACAATAGCCACGCTTATCAACAGGGCCAAAAAACAGTTTAGAGAAAAAGCTCGGGAAAGAGAAAAGAGGCTCAAGCGTTAATATTGTCAAAGAATGATTTTTGGCAATACATTAACTTTTATGGCACTTGTCGGCAAGAGTAATCAAAAGTGGTATGACAATAACGACAGAAAAAATTCTAAGAAAAATTAAGAAAGAAAACATCATTCCATCTCCGCGCTGGATGTTTGTGGTAAGGGATGGCATTTTTTGGTGTATGTTTATCATTTCTCTTTTGCTTGGAGCGCTATCGTTTGCTGTTCTGGCGGACCTTCTCCTGAATCATGATTGGGATATCTATTTTCACCTTAACAAATCATTTATGCAGTACGTGCTTCTGTCGATACCGTATGTTTGGATCATTTCCCTGCTGTTATTTGCATGGTTTGCCTGTTATGATTTTGTGCACATAAAAGGTTGGTACCGATGCAAAGTATATGTGGTTGTTTCCATCAGCATTATTGCAAGCCTTGTGATGGGAATCTTTTTTTATTATTCTGGCGTCGGGCGGCAAATAGATCAAATCTTGTCAGATAGGATTCCGTTTTATCATTTTGTGAGTCTTGATAAAAATTGGATCTGGTGCAACCCGCACAGCGGACTTCTCGGTGGGGAAATTATTGATATTAAATTTGACAACGGGAAGATGATTGTTAAAGATTGTCATGGGAACGAATGGCTGATTAAAAAAATCATGATTCATCCCAATATTTTCAAGATACGGGCAGGAGAAAAGATAAAGATAATTGGCAAGGAGTTGAATGTCGGAGAATTTGAGGCTGTTGAATTCAGGTCATGGTAGAAAAACACATGGCTTAATTTTAAAAACCGTCTTTTTGAGACGGTTTTTTGATTGTGCTGCAATGATACGATCTTCCTGATAGTGAGTGTTCATGAAAGTCTTGTGATTTTTTGCTGATAACGCCCTATAGGCACAACGGATGGCTGTCTGTTGTGTTATTTTATTGCAACTTTTTCTGTTTTCTCTAAAGTTTCTTGGATAATTTTTTCAACATTGAGGTTTTTTTCGGCCGCAAGAACTTCAGAAAGTTTCGCGCGGATTTCCGGGCTTTTCGGCATAAGTCGCGTGCAGCAATCGTCGTGCGGAAGCCTGGAAATGTCATATGTCCCGATTTTTCTGGCGGTTTGGATTATTTCCTCTTTGTCTGTTCCGATGAGCGGGCGGAAAACCGGAAGTGTTGCCGCTTCGTTTACTGCAAAAATATTTTCCAAAGTTTGCGATGCGACCTGACCCACGCTGTCGCCTGTGACGAGCACTAGGGCTCTTTCTTTTTTCGCCAGATTTTCTGCGATGCGCATCATGAATCTGCGGTAAAGAATCACGCGAAGCGGAGCGGGAGTTTTCATCATAATCTCTTTCTGTACTTCGGCAAACGGAATGAGATACAAATTTCCGGACGAGCCGAATTTTTTCAGGGCGCTTATGAGACTCTCGACTTTTTCAACGGAAGCCCTCGAGGTATATGGTATCGAATGGAAATGTGCATAGGAAACGTTAACTCCGCGCCTAAGCATCTGCCAAGCGGCAATCGGAGAATCAAAACCGCCGGACATAAGAACCATGGCGCGCCCCTGCGTTCCTGCCGGCATTCCGCCAAGCCCTTTGATTTTTTCAAGCGAAACAAGCGCCGATTTTTCAACGATGTTTATGTGGCAGATCAAATCGGGTTTTTTGAGTTTCACAGCCTTTTTTCCTTGGAATTTTTCAAGAACATATTCTCCTACTTTCTCGTTTATCTGCGCTGAATTCAGGTGAAAATTCTTGTTTGAGCGCCGGGTGTTTATGCAAAAAGTTTCAAAATTTTCATCCTTGAAAAGTTCCCAGCATGTTTTTTTGAGTGCTTCAATATCCTGTTTTACATTTACGGCAAAATGGAAATTCGTGATGCCGAACGTGTGAAGCAATGCCCCTTTCACTTTCTCGATATTTTTAATCCCGTTCTTATTGGGCTTTATCAGGATGCTTCCCGAAAACTTTTTTACATATTCAAAACTGCCGGGAGCGAACGATTCAATCTGCGATTTTATGTTCTGGATCAGCCGCTCTTCGAAAAAATTTCTGTTCTTTCCCTTAAGTGCGATTTCACCGTAATGAATCAAAATAGTATCAGGTATCATGTGGCAAGTGTTATATATAAAAGGTATCAATTATTAATACCACAAATTCTGATAAAAAGAAAGAGCAGGTTTATTGATTATTTTGGTTGCTTGTTGTATCATTCTCAAATGATTGCTATGCCAAAAAACGGTTTATTCTGCGAAATGGTTGAAATTTTTATGTGAATAAAATTCTTAAACAATAAAAATTTAACTATATGTCATTGAAAATTGGAATTGTGGGGTTGCCTAATGTGGGAAAATCAACATTATTCAAGGCTCTTACAAAAAATCCGGTTGATATCAGCAACTATCCGTTCTGTACGATCGAGCCTAACGTGGGGGTTGTGAAGGTTCCGGACGAGCGGCTTGAAAAGCTTGCGAAAATGTCTGATTCGGCAAAAGTCGTGCCGGCTGTTGTTGAATTTGTCGATATTGCCGGGATTGTCAAGGGCGCATCAGAGGGCGAAGGATTGGGAAACAAATTTTTGGCAAATATTCGCGAAGTTGATGCAATTGCCGAGGTTGTGCGTGTCTTTGAGAATGAAAAAATAACGCATGTACACGACAAGATTGATCCAATCGGCGACATTGAGACGATAAACACGGAGCTTATTCTTGCGGATCTTGAGACGGTAAATAAAACGAAAGCGAGGGTTGAAAAAGATGTGCGAGGCAACAAAAAAGGCGCCAACAAGCAGCTTGAAGCTGTTGAGAAAATAAAAAAAACGTTGGAAAACGGAAATCTAGCAAATGAAACCGAAGGTTTGGAAGAAATTATGAAAGAAGAAAACGGAAAAAAGATCATGCGGGGAATGTCACTTCTGACCATGAAACCGTTTTTGTTCGTCTATAATGTGGCTGATGTTGAGCAGAAGCTTGCGGATGAACTTGAAAAAAGAAAGCACGTGAAGCTTGATATCAAAATCGAAGAAGAATTGATTGATATGAGCGAGGAGGACAAAAAGGAAATGGGTTTGATTTCGCATATCGATGATTTAGTTGTTGCTGCCTATGATCTCCTGGGACTTATAACATTTCTGACGACCGGAAAGGACGAATCAAGGGCGTGGACAATCAAAAGAGGCTCGACCGCGCCGGAAGCGGGAGCTGCAATTCATACGGATTTCCAGGAGAAATTTATTAAAGCCGACGTGATTCAATGGAACAAACTTCTGGAAATCGGCTCATGGGGCAAAGCCAGAGATTTGGGAGAGATAAAATCGGCTGGAAAAGACTATATTGTGCGCAATGGCGACGTAATTGAATTTAAAATATGAGTATTTGAACTGTTTGAATGCCGCCTTAAAATGAACGTGAAAGATGGTTATTCAAAGCCATCTTTTAATTTTGAGCGTATTTTAAAATTTTCAAAATGTCTTTCTGTTAATTATCCGTTTTGTGTGCTATAATAATAAAAAGAATCGTTTAATTTCAATTTGTTTAAATGCTAAAACAGCGCATACTTAACGAGTTTAATTTTAAAAAACAAGCTGAAGAGCTTGGAGTTAGCGTGTGGCAAACACCCAGTTTTCTGTTTATTGTAATGGGGGTAGTGATTGTTGCTGCCATATTTGGTGTCTATGTAGCTTCGAAACACTATAATTCTCCCGAGATAGTGATAATAAGCGAATCATCAGTTGTGGCTCTTCTTTTTACCATTGGAAATTTTATTATCAGCACGGTCGAATCTGTTGCCAAGGCCAACAAAATGAAAACCGAATTCGTTTCGATTGCTTCACATCAATTAAAAACTCCGATTTCGGAAATGAGGTGGGAGATGGAACTTCTGAAATCGAAATATAGTTCCGGACTCAGTGAAAAACAGCTTGAAATAATCAATGAGGTTGCTCACTCTGGAGAAAAGATGGGAAGACTTGTAAATGATCTTCTTGATACCGCACGCATTGACCAGGGTAGCTTGGCGCTTGCAAAAGACAACATAAACTTGCGGGACATGATCGATGAACTTGTGCAGTCTCAAAAAGCTTTGGCAAACGCATCAAATGTTGAACTCGTGGTATCTTTTGACGAAGGTGATTTTAATATTGTTGCGGATAAACGACGTATTTCTGTTGTTCTCGACAATCTTATCTCCAATGCGATAAAATATATAGGCAAATCGGGAATGGTTGAAATCATTTTGGAAAGAAAGGATGATCTGGTTCAGGTTTGCATACGGGATAATGGTGTTGGAATCCCGCGCAGTGAGCAGGCAAGAATCGGGGAGAAGTTTTTTCGCAGCAATAATCCAATAAAGAACAAGACGGATGGTACCGGACTAGGTTTATATATAGCGAAAAACATTGTTGAGCAATCCGGGGGATCGTTATGGTTCAAGTCAATTGAAAATGTCGGTTCAGAGTTTTATTTTACGCTGCCCATATCTAAAAAAGTAAAAAAACTGTTGCATTGCTAAAAGGTGCCGGACTTGTTCGAGCCGTTAGCAATTCAATAGCCAAAAAATCATATATGGCCAAAAAAATTCTCATCGTTGAGGACGACGCTGTTTTGCAAAAAGTGCTGACGGAATATCTTACTAGCGAGGGATTTGAAATAAGTTCCGCGCTTGATGGAGAAACGGGACTGCAAATGTCAAAAACGATCAATCCTGATCTTATACTTCTTGATATAATTCTGCCTAAAAAAGATGGATACGAGGTTTTAAAAGAAGTCAAATCCGATTCGAAAACAAAAGATATTCCAATTATACTCCTTACCAATCTTGACAGTATTTCTGATGTTGAAAAAGCCCTTGAATTGGGTGCTACCACATATCTTGTAAAAGCTGATTACAAATTGGAAGAAGTTGCGTCAAAAATCAAAGAAATACTTGAAAAATAAAAAGCTCGCATGCAACCTTTTTGGCGGGTTCTTGCGCATATCCATGCCGGTACATACTGGTAAAATAAAAACAAAAGACCAATATGCAGATAGACAACAAGCAACTTAAAGAGTTCTTGCTGGATTCAAATCTTGTTGAGCGCAAGGTTGTTGAAGAAAACTTCAAAGAAGCAAATGAAACCAACAAAAAATTGGGTGATTTGCTCATAGAAAAAAAACTTGTCAATGAAATAGAAATACGCAAAATGTATGCCTATATATTGGGTGTGCCTTTTGTGAATCTTGAAAAAGAAACCATAACTTCTGATATTCTGCAGATAATTCCGGAGCCGATTGCGAAAAAATATAATATTATTGCTTTTGAGAAGGAAGGAAACAATCTAAAAGTGGCAATGAAGAACCCGGAAGATCTGCAAACTATTGATTTCATAAAGAAGAAAACCGGCCTTAAAATTATTCCCTGTCTCACAAATGAGGAAAGTATAAAGACGATTCTAAAACAATATGAAAAAAGTCTGAAAGCAGAATTCGGAGACATTATCAGCAAGGATTCCGATGATGTTTCTGCGGCGGAGGGCCAGGACCTCGAAAAAATTGCGCAGGATTTGCCGATAGTAAGAATTGTAGATACTTTACTCAAACATGCGATATTGCAGTCCGCGAGCGATATTCATATTGAACCGGACGAGAAAGAAGTTCGCGTAAGATATCGCATAGATGGGATATTGCACGATGCCATGACGCTGCCAAGGCAGGTTCTTGATGGTCTTGTTGCGAGAATAAAGGTGCTTTCGAACCTTAAGTTGGATGAACATCGTCTGCCTCAGGACGGACGGTTCAAAATTGAAAAAGAGGGATACAAAATTTCTTTCCGTGTAAGCTTGATTCCTGTCTTTGAAGGCGAGAAAATAGTTATGCGCTTGCTTGATGAATCATCAAAAGGGCTTACTTTGGAGAAGATGGGTCTTACGGGAAATGCGCTTGAAGCAGTGCATAAACACATAAAAAGACCGAATGGCATGATTTTGGTTACTGGTCCGACCGGAAGTGGAAAAACAACAACGCTTTATACGATAATGGATATATTAAATACTCCGGAAGTTAACATAAGCACCGTGGAAGACCCGATAGAATACAGAATGATGCGCATCAATCAGACTCAGGTGAATGCAAAAATAGGAATGACATTTGCTGCAGCGCTGAGGGCTTTGTTGCGTCAAGATCCAGACATCATCATGGTCGGTGAAATTCGGGACGGGGAAACCATGCAGATTTCAATCGAAGCTGCTATGACAGGCCACTTGGTGCTTTCGACATTGCACACCAACAGTGCGGCTGCAACACTTCCTCGTCTTTTGGATATGGGAGCGGAAGCATTCTTGATTGCTTCCACGGTTAATGTGGTGATCGGGCAAAGGTTGGTGAGGAGATTGTGTAACGAGTGTAAAGCAGCATATAGCCTTACTGAAAAAGACATTAAAGCTCTCAGTGACAATTTCGACATGGACGATATTTTAAAAACGATGAAAAGTGTGCCTGAACTTAATGGGATTGTTGATGCTAAAATCAACTGGAAGGATTTGAAATTTTATCGTGCGAAGGGGTGCGAACAGTGTTCAAGTGAAGGTTATCGGGGACGTTTAGGCATCTATGAAGTACTTGAAGTTGATGAAGAAATCGGGAAATTGATAACATCCAATGCTACTTCCGACGGGATAGAAAAGAAAGCCAGAGAAAAAGGCATGAGGATTATGGCCGAGGACGGATTTATCAAGGCATTACAAGGGCTGACGTCGATTGAAGAGGTAATGAGAGTGACGAAAGAATAACTTGTGGATTATAGTTGTTAGCTTTTAGTGGATATGATCTAATGGCTATGAGTTATAAGCTATAAGTTAGTTTTGTATGCCTAAATTTATCTATACCGCAAAAGGTTATGATGGTGAAACCAAGGGCGGGGAAATAGTCGCTCAAGATGAAAAAAGCCTTGCTCAGCAGCTTCGTAGTGAGGGTTTTTTGGTAACTTCCATAACCAAAGTCGAAGAAGAAAAAAAAGGCAAAACGTCAGCGAATTTTCTTGATCAATTCGAATCGGTTCCGCTTAAGGAAAAAATGATTTTTGCAAGAAATCTTGGCGTTATGTTTTCTTCGGGATTGACCGTTTCACGCGCCGTTAATAATCTTGCTCTTCAGACGCAAAACAAAAAATTCAGAAAAATCCTTTTAGACATACATGAAGAGATACAGGCAGGGAAATCATTAAGTGAAGGTTTGGCAAAGCACGTCAATGTTTTTGGAGAGCTTTTTGTGAATATGGTGAGCGTGGGAGAAACTGCCGGAAACCTTGACGAAGTATTGAGGATTGTTGCTGTTCAGCTTGAAAAAGAGCATGATCTTAAAAGCAAAGTAAAAGGAGCCATGGTATATCCGGCAGTGATTTTGACTGTGATGTTTGTGATCGGGATAATAATGCTGACATTCGTGCTTCCGAAGCTTACCGCGGTGTTCAAAGATATGGGAACGGAGCTTCCTGTCATGACGCAGGTCGTTATAAAGATTAGTGACGCGCTCAGGAACCACGGCTTGCTGGTTGCGATAGGTCTTATTGTTCTGATCTTATTCGGGCAATATTTTTTCAGGCAAAAAACAGGAAAAAAAGTCCTCAGCTGGATATCGATAAAGTTCCCGCTGTTCAGTCCTTTGGTTAAACAGATGAATTGTGCGCGCTTTGCCAGGATTTACAGCTCGCTCCTTAAAAGCGGGGTCGGTGCGGTGGACGCGCTCAAAATAATATCGCACACCCTCACAAATTATTATTATCAGAAGGCGATTTTGGGCAGCGTTGAAGACATACAAAGGGGAGTCGCATTGAGCAAAATATTGGCGGATCACCAGGACATATTTCCGATAATGGTTTCACAGATAGTTGAAGTCGGGGAAGAAACGGGAAAAACAGAAAGTGTTTTGCTTCAGCTTGCAGAGTTCTATGAAGCCGAGGTTGACCAGATTACAAAGAACCTTTCGTCAATCATTGAGCCGCTTCTTATGGTGGTAATAGGCGCCTCTGTCGGATTTTTTGCCGTAGCCATGCTTATGCCTATGTATAGCATGATGGATACCATCAAATAGAATTAAGAATTATGAAGTTTGAATTTCGAATTTTGAATAAAACTAAAAATGCCTTTTCACTTGTCGAGGTTCTTATCGTTATATTCATCATGTCTGTGACTTTTGTTGCCTTTTATACTGTTTCCACTATTGGAATCAAATATATTGTCGAATCAAAAAACAGGCTTGTCGCCGCTGCCCTTCTTAATGAAAGAATGGAAATTGTCAGGAATCTGGCTTATGACGACATTGCCCTTCAAAATGGAATTCCGGCAGGCAATATTCCACAAATCGATGACGTTGTCACAAACGGAAAATCATTTCATATAGTAACCTCGGTCGATTATCAAGACGATCCATATGACGGCTTAGCTGTTGATGATGCTGATCTTATTCCCAATGATTATAAAATTGTTAAGGTAATTGTTTCCTGGGATGACAGCAATGGACAATCTCAAAGTGTGGTATCGGTGTCCCGCTTTGTTCCGCCGGGACTTGAGACTGATGCGGGCGGCGCGCCATTGGCCATAAATGTGACGGATAGCAGCGGGAACGGTGTTTTAGAGCCGTCAATACATATAGAAAACAATTCCATTTCTCCGACTGTAAGCACAACCAAGGTTGCGGGCATTGACGGACACATATTGATGCCTTCCGCATCCGCTTCGGTCGGGGGATATCATTTTACTATTACCAAAAATGGCTACGAAACAGTTGAAACGATGGATGCCACGCCCACATTTATTCCGAGGTATCCGCATGCCAGCGTTATCATGGGATCAATGAATCTTTATGCCTACGAACAAAACAAACTTGCGGACCTTACAATAAAGACTGAAGATATTCAAGGAAATCCTGTTGGAAATATCAGGTTTTCTATGGAAGGAGGGAAAAGAATAGGACGCGATAATGAGGGCAATGATGTTTATAACATGTCCAATACCGACGGAAACGAATTGTTCGGATTAGGGAGCGCGACAGCGGAAACTGATTCCACAAACGGCAAGAAAGAATATCCCGACATAAGCCCCGGAAACTATAAGATAACAATGGAACCTCACGCACAGTTTGAATTCATTGATTTTGATCCATCGCAAACTCCTGCAAACTTGATGCCCGGAAGCGACCTCACGTACGTCATGAAAGTTGCAGACAAAAATATCGACAGTTTGTTTTTGAACATAACCAACAGTGAAGGAAATCCAATTGCCGGAGCTCAGGTGAGAATGGTTGACGGCTCCGGTGCGGAGGTTTTTTCCGGCGAGAAAAGTTCCGCTAGAGGTGTGGTTTTCTATCCCAATGGAGAGACTCCGCTTGCAAGCGGGACGTATAACCTGGAAATACAGACGGCAGGATATGAAACCCAAAATGATTCTATTACAATAAGTGGTCTTACGAAAAAGAATATTGTGCTAACAGAAAGCTAAAATGGAGAAAAACAAAAAATATTTTAAAAGGGGACTTACATTAATAGAAACAATAGTTGCAATCACGCTCTTTTTGCTTGGCATACAAGCGTCTGTTCTTGTTTTCAATAAGACGGTGCAAAATAAGAGGTATTCCATGGAAATGGGCAGGGCATCTTTCACGGTTTCTAGGAGTATTGGTGATTTGACAAAATATATTAGAAAAGCTCGTCAATCTGATACCGGGGCATATCCTATTGCTTCAATCGGTGAAAACGATTTTGTCTTTTATTCGGATTACGACAATGACGGAGCTACTGAGCGCCTGCATATTTATTTTCTGGATGATGACGATACTGTTTATATGGGAGTGCGAAATCCATCAGCGGGACTTCCGCCAATATATGAACCGGGAGATGAAGAGACTATTGTGCTTGCCGAGCATATCGTCAATACGGCGAGTGATCCAGTGTTCACTTACTATAATATGAATTATCCTGCTGATTCGAATTCGGAGACTGACCGGTCAAGAGTACGCCTTGTTAAGATATTTCTTAAAATAAACATTGATCCGAATAATGCTCCGGAAAATATTCATCAACAAACTTTTGTTGAGCTTAGAAACCTCAATGATTATGATCGCATTCATTAAATTGATTTTCGATGAAAAAGATTGAAAAAGAAATTTATGGAACCGAAAAAGGCAGCGCGCTTGCACTTGTCTTGGTCATGGTTGCTGCAGTATCGATAATACTTACCTCTCTTTTGGGATACATAACCTCCCAAGTAAGTTATAGCAAGGATAGAGTAGAACGCGAAAGAGCATTTCAGGTAGCCGAGGCCGGGATATTTTATTATAGGTGGTATTTGGCGCATGAAATTTCCGGAAGAACAGCGGAACAGATCAATGATTTTTGGGAAACGACGGGACCAAACTGCCCAATTGGAGTCTGCAGTGCATACGAAGCTGATTTTAAAGACTTTCAGGGAAACGTGATTGGAAGATATCGGCTTGAAGTGCAAAAACCGCAGCTGGGTTCTACTATAGTAATGGCAACATCAACCGGATGGACTTTCAAAAAACCTTCTGTGAAACGTACGGTCAGAGTTAGATTCAGAAGACCGTCTTGGAGCGAGAACATCGTGCTTGCGAATGACGATATGCGTTTCGGAAGCGGAACAACGGTGAACGGCAGAATACATTCCAACCGTGGGGTAAGATTTGACGGTTTGGCGACAAATGTGGTATCAAGTTCATTGCCCAGCTATGATGACCTTGATCATGATGAAATTGGTGCTGAAAAGCTAGAGTTTGGAGTGCATACGCATAAAATGAACAACGGAACAATTGTCGAAACTTATAGGCCCAATGAGGTTCCTCCGAATCCTGTAGATTCCCGTACCGATGTGTTTCAGGGCGGCAGGCAATTTCCCGTGGCAAACATAAGTTTTGACAGTGTTGTTTCTGATATCTCATACATGCGTTCTCAAGCAGAAACCACAGAAACGAGATTTGATAACAGTGGTCAAGGGAGAAGAATAATTTTGAAAACAGACGGGACTTTCGATATGTGCACGGTCAATTCTTTTTCTGAAAACACGGCTATCTATAATGCCTCTAGCAATAAAACAGACGCAATTGTCAACTATATAGGAGAAGTTTATGGCGCTTCTGGTTCTTATGCATCAACAAACGGAACCGCATGTATCACCAGTTCTTGTTGCATAGGAGCATTATGTCCATGGATATCGAGCAGCAACCACAATAGAGGAAAATGTTATAGCATGTCGAATCATACAATTCCGAATAATGGCGTAATATTTGTCGCAAATCATATTTGGCTGGAAGGAACTATAAATAACAGGAAGGTTTCCATAGTTGCAGCCGAGCTTTCTGATGAATCGGAAAACACAGGAGGAAAGAAAAATGTTTTTTTAGGAATGGATAATCTATTGTACACCAATACCGACGGCTCTGATATCATCGGCGTTATAGCTCAAAATAACGTGAAAGTAATAAGAGACAGTTTAACAAATCTGACAATTGATGCAGCTTTGCTAGCTAAAGATGGAAGGGTCGGACGCGATTACTATAACGGTACTATTAAAAATTCCATTACTATCAATGGATCAATAGCCACGAATCTTAGATACGGATTTTCTTATACCAATGGCACCGGCTATATTATTCGCAATCTCAATTTCGACAATAATCTCCTCTATTATCCTCCTCCGTATTTTCCGACGGGCACGGAATATGCCATAGATCAATGGGAGGAGCTGTGAAAAATTCCGTACGTTGTGTATAATGTATAAAGCAGAGTAAAAATAATTTTTCGGTCATGTTTACAAGTCAAAATTTTGGCTTGTAGATTGTCAATCGCAACATTGTGGGATTGCTAAATAGGAAAATTTTTAATGAAGGAGAAAATATTTTTGGGTTGGATCTCAGCGACCTTTCTCTTAAGCTTATCAAGCTTAAAGACCACGGCAACATTCAATCTGTCGAAAGCTACGCTTCAGTGCTGATGTCGCCGGGATGCGTTAGCGACGGTGAAATTCGAAAAAAGGATTATGTTGTGTCAGCCATAAAGAAAGCCATTTCAATTTCCGGACCGAAAAAAATTAAATCAAAAAAGGTAATATGTTCTTTGCCCGAAACCAAAGCCTTTTTGCGGATAATCTCGATTCCGCAAATGGAAGAGGCGGAAATGAACGAGGCGGTTAAATGGGAAATGGAAGCAAACATTCCCCTGCCTCTTGAACAGGTATACTATGATTGGCAGGTGATACCAAAAGAACTGCTTCCGGAAAAAAACAAGATAAATATTATTGTTGTCGCCATAGCCAAGGTTGCTGTTGATCAAGTCGTTGAAGTTTTGGAGGCAGCCGGTCTTGAACCGGTAGGTCTTGAAATAGAATCTATAGCACAGGCGAGAAGTCTTTTATCGGAAAAAAATAACGACTTGACCGTGCTCATTGTTGATATCGGAGACAGAAGAACCAGCTTTTCCATAAACAAAGGAGGCTTTCCCTGTTTTACTTCCAGTATTCCTCTTTGCGGACAATCTTTGACCTACGTAATATCAAAAGGAATGGGCATTTCATTTGAAGAGGCTGAAAAGATAAAATTTTCCTATGGCATTGGAAATGATTTTAAAAACGACTCACTGTTCAGAATAACACGGTCCGTGCTTGAAAATCTTGTCCAGGAAATAGAACGATCGATGGATTTTTACATCACGGGACTCAAATATTCCGAAAGCATAGATAAAATAATTCTGTGTGGAGGAGGCGCTAACACGAAAGGCATCTTGCCGTATTTGTCAAAGAAACTTGGGCGCGAAATAGAACTTGGAAATCCCTGGATAAACATTAATTTGGGAAAAAAATTGCCGATAATAGGTAAAAATCAGTCTGTACAATATTCAACAGCGATTGGACTGGCCCTAAAAGGACTACATTATGAAGATTTACCTTGATCTGTTGCCAGAACAAAGAAAGCAGGAACTTAAGCGGAAAAAAATTTACCGCAAAATTTTGCATGAGGAAATTTTGTTTTCATTGCCAGTCATTGTGTTTGTAATAATTCTTGCTAATGTCTATTATGTGCTTGCTATTCAGAGAAATATGCATGCGACAGCCTATTTAACTGAACAGGCGCAGGACAAATACAAGCAGCTTGAAGAATATGAAACAAAATTCAAAGAAATCAATACTGTCAGTCGAGCTCTTGTGAATATTCAATCCGGGCACCTCTATTGGACAAACTTGTTAAATGAGCTCAGCGCGATTACTCCTGATGGCGTATACATAATTGATCTGTCAACAAAAAATTACAGTGTTTTTCTTATGGGAAAAGCAAAAACCCGCGATATACTGATTGATTTCAAGAATCAGCTGGAAAAATCGGAGTGTTTTGAGAAAGTTGACGTACCGTTGTCAAATTTGGTTGTTAAGGAAAATGTGGATTTTCAAATAGATCTGACACTGAAAGACGACTGTCTAAAAAGCAAAAAACAATAAGATGAAGAAATTTTTTCAAAAACAGCGCGAAGTTTTAACAGTAGTTGCATATGTGGGCTTTGTTGTGCTTTTGGTTTGCTTTGTTATTTTTCCGCTTTTGAAAAAAATAAGCAATGTGGCAGACAACGCTCAAAGAGATATTTTGGATCATGATATCGTACGGCAGCGTGTAAATGAAATACCAAGAATGCAGCAGCAATATCAGCTTGTGGAAAAGAATGAAAATATTCTTGATGTGCTTCTTGACGAGAATGAAGCGGTGCAGCTGATTGAAGAATTGGAAAAAATTGCTCAAGATTCTCAGAACACGATAGTGATTACTATGCAGGAACAGGATACAGGAATGAAGATGCTCGATACAACCAAAAATAAAAAAGATGAAGAAAAAACAGTACTAGGCTCATTGCCAAGTCAGGAGTACCTTCAAATGAAAATTGAGCTTAAAGGTGACTATAATTCAATCATCAAATTTATCGACTTTCTTGAAAATTTGGAATATTATTGTGATATTGTCGCGATACAAATGAGAAATGCCGATTCCAGCGAATATAATAGGAGAAGTGAACTGGTGGACCCTTTTGAGGAAAGTGACCCTTCTTCGAGCCAGCCTGAGGAATCACAAGATATCAAGAAAAATATTGAATGCATAATTGATGTAGTATTTTACACAAAAAATGAACTTTAAGACCAATATTAGCAGCAAATCATTCAAACTCGAAACCAGGCATGTTTTAAACTTGGCTGCGAGAGCATGGAGCAAGATTCATATGACCTTGTTTTTTACTCTCCTTTTTTGCTCGATAGGCTTCGGGGGATATATTTGGCGAAACAGCGTGTCTGGTGCAAATTGGACAGACCAAGAAAAACAGGAATATTTGAATATGCAGAACACAAAAACTGTTTTCAGAGAAAACGACTTTCGAAAAGTGCTTGAAGATGTGCAAAGACGCAAAGCGGCAGATCCTATCAGCTACCAGCCAATTAATGATATTTTCGAACCATATCAATAGGATTCCCAGTATGTTTTTGTGAAAAAACAATAAAAAAACACCGCAAGGTGCTTTTTGAAATGCTTTTACGGAGCTTGTTTAATGACAAAATAATGCCTACAATACTATTTTGCCTGTATCTGCCCGTGCCTTCTCTAAAGAAATCCCCGCTTGCTATTGTCTTCAGCGCAACCGATGGTGGACTGAGAATATCCAACTTTTTTATTTCTCGTCTGCCCTTGTTTGTGCCCCCTAAAGGATTCGAACCTCCAACCTTCTGGTCCGAAGCCAGACGCTCTATCCAATTGAGCTAAAGGGGCGCAAATGTTTTGCTAGCTGGGGCGGTCACTGGGAATCGAACCCAGATTCTCGGTACCACAAACCGATGTCTTAGCCGCTAGACGATGACCGCCATATATCATGCTACCATGGGGAATTCTAATTAAAATTTCTGATTTCTAATCAATTTTTAATCTTTGATCGCCTTTGTATCAAAAATTTGATTAGATAGCAGAAATTACAATTAAAATTAATCTTCCACCAGCAATAATTGAAATCATATCTTCTATCTTGATTAGGCCTAGTGTCCTCGGTAGGAATCGAACCTACATTAAGAGCTTAGAAGGCTCCCGTTCTATCCATTGAACTACGAGGACAGCAAGTGAGTCGGGCGAAAAAGGCTGCTGTTGCTTTGCCTGCGTCGCATGCATTGCGGGCAGCTATCCCAATCTGCTTTATAGGTTATGCGGGATTTTCATCCTGCATCAAACCATGTGCGCTGTGAGGGATTCGAACCCCCGACCGTTTGCTTAAGAGGCAACTGCTCTACCAACTGAGCTAACAGCGCATATTTCAAAGTAAGTAATTAATTACGTAATTAATTACTTACTAGGCGTTTGGCGGATATTTTGAAAGAGTCTGCCGCGATTATCTGATTCAATGCAACGGGACTATCATAGCAATTTTTTTTCCATTAGTCAATATCCATGATTATCGAAAAATGGCTTATGAATGGCATTTTTAAGCGTCATTCATTTCTTTTATCATGTTTTGATATTCTTTCCACTGCTTTTTTGACCAGTTGGATGGTTTTTCCGTAAGAACCGGTCCTCCGGGATGTGGATATTTGTGCGGTGAATCATATGCACTGTTGAAAACATCGCTGATCAGCTCTTCACCGTCTTTGCTTATGACTTTTTGCGAAAATGTCGTTTTCATGGCACCGTCCGGCTGCCTTTCTGTAATTCTTGGGCCCTCGACGATAACTTTTCTGCCGTCTTCAGTTCCATAAAAATCGAATTCAAGCTTGGTTCCTTCTATTTTTGTCTGTATCAGAATGTGTCCCGGAGTGTTATTTATAAAACGCAGATCAGGGTTTGGAACATAGACGGTTGCATCCATTCCTTGCGGGTTGTAGTAGGATACGGGATATGCGTGATTGCGCCGCGCGGTAATTTTAAGTCCCGAATATATTGCGGCGCGAAAAGCCGTGGTTGAAACCTGGCACACTCCTCCACCGAATTCCGGTTCAGTTCTATTGTGCTTGATGACAAGTTCCGGGAGGTATCCGTGTTCTTCGTCTACTTCTCCAAGTATTTTCACGAATGAAAATTCTTCGCCAGGCTTTATTAGCGTGCCGTTGAAGCGCTGGGTTGCGACTTTGATATTGTAGATCCTATTTTTTGAAGAGCCTTTGAAATCTGATGTGCCTTTTCCTATGAGTGATTTTATGCCTAGTTTATCAGCATCAGAATGTTCTATGGCAGGTTTTTTCGTTTCAAAAGGAAGCTCCATGCTATCGTTCAGTTCGTTTTTTTGTATTGCTTCCGATATTTTGGCTGTGCTTTTTTCCACGTCGAGCGCCATTCCGTTTTTCGCTTCTGAAAACGCCACAACCCTTTCGTTTTCTATTTTAAATTTGGCGTCTTCGGGATCACGGTTTACTTTTCTGGCGAGATCTTCAAGATAGGATCTTATAGCCTTTTCATTCAGGGATGTTTGCGGGACAAGCACAATGTTGTGTCTTTTTTCACTTGTAAGCGTGAGGTCGCAAAATATGGAATCTACGGGACAGTAGGAAACATTCTCAAATTCGGCGCGCCCGTTTTGGGAAAGCGAAAAAATATTCTCTTGTGTTATCCACGTGTCTGAAACATCTTTTGGTACCGACTCTTCATAGCCATCGATAACAAACTTAATCTCGCCAGGGCTTTGCAAAACGCCCGGATTTTGAGTATCGGCTAAGGAAACCGCCGGCAAGACAGTCATGAAAGACAAGGATAGTAAAAAATAGCGCATTTTTGCCATTTGATAAGGCGATTTAATCATTATTACACATAAAGAATAGCGTATTTTCAGGCTTATAACAACACTGGAAAAATTTTTTCAGTTTTTCAGTTCTGAAAGAAAAGTAAACAAAAAAGAACTCGCGTCCTTTTTTGTTGAAAAAATATAGAAAGCTTGTGTTGAAAAAACTATTTCAAAATCCTCTTACCTGCAGTCTTTTTATCTTTGTTGTGTCGGCTTTCGGAAGTCGGATAGTCAGGATTCCGTTTTTGAGCGATGCTTCAGCTTTGTCAGAAATTATATCAACGGGAAGGACAACTGATCGTGAAAACCCGCCCCAATAACATTCCTGATAGTAGTAATTTTCCGGATTTACTGCCTCATCATTTTTTCTTTCACCCTTGATAGTGACCATATCATTGTTTATGGAAACGTCGAGATCTTCAGGTTTTACTCCGGCAATTGTGGATTTTATTACAATTTCGGTATCTGTCTGATAAACATCAATGGTGAGCTGGCCGTCTGATGTTGCTGAAAAATTTTCTTCTTCCACGAACACGTTGTGTTGCGGTTCGTTTCGCATGATCATTTCTTCCTCTTCGCGTTCCGCGTAAATAGGCATTGGCCTGTTGTTTGCCTCGTCTTGGTCGATCGAAGTCGCGCCCGTTACTCTTTCAAAAAAAGATTTTTTTGTTTTTAGCATATTCTGATGCTGCGAATCAGTGGCCCTTACCTGCCGAAAATAAGCGTTCAGGCCCTGACTCCGATTAAAAATTACATTTCTAAGGTCATTATAAAACAGTTGCTTCCACCGCGCAAGCCAAGCCGTTTTTCACCAGTTTTCGGCATCCTTTCTTGTTTTGAGTAAACTTGCGGCATTTGATATTGCAATAACTGTCAGAATTGCATAGATAAGACAATTTTGAACATAAGATCTTTCAATCGCAAGGTAATTATAGGAAGCGTGCAGAGATATGGCCACAGCTGCGATAAGAAAAAGTGAGGGAATTTTTCTTGCGCCCGTCAATGCAATATATCCTCCGAACAGTCCTGCCGTTCCTGCATGAAGAAGAGCGATTTCTAGAATATGCTGA
The DNA here is from genome assembly GCA_002306085.1 of Candidatus Moranbacteria bacterium UBA1362. Taxonomy (GTDB): domain Bacteria; phylum Patescibacteriota; class Minisyncoccia; order Moranbacterales; family GWC2-37-73; genus UBA1362. The sequence continues at coordinate 31,070 of DBRS01000012.1, read as the reverse complement.
GGATGCGGCAGCGGAGAGCTGCTTAGCGCAAGCAAAAAAACCTCAACTGCGAAAAATCCTGTGCCGACAAGAATAGAATTGTAGATCAAGTCTTTTTCAATTGAAAATTTTTCTATTTGTTTCGATATTATTGTTAATTTTAAAGTTTCTTCCATGGCGGCCGCTATGATAATGATCTGGGGAGAAAAAAAGAAATCCACAAAAGTCGGCAAGGCAGAATGGTTTTGGAAAAAGGAAAGCGCGATATAGGCTATAAGTTCCAAAATCAATGCTCCAAGAGCAGCGATGATTCCCCAGAAAAAAGATTCGATTTTGTATTTCATATTTGATTCGAAGCCGTCCGCATTTGCAGCAGACTGGCGCGCTAGGCTTGAGCCACGTGTTACTTTAACGAAGAAAGATGTTTTTTTAGTTCGACAAGTTCAGCTTCTTTTTTTGCAAGACTTTCTTTTTGCTGATCAATAACATTCTTGGGAGCCTTGGAAACAAAATCATTGTTTTCCAATCTCGATTTCAGTCCGGCAACAAATTTTTCGATATTTGCGATCTCTTTTTCAACGCGGGCCTTTTCTTTTTCAACGTCGACAAGTCCGGCGCGAAGCACATAAAGATTTCCGTCACTAATGGGAAAGTGATAAGCATCTTCAATGATATCATCAGAGATTTCTATGGTAAGCTCTCCAACACCCGTGCGCAGTTTTTTGATAATTTCTTTTTCATGTTCAAATACTTCTTTGAGTAATGGATTGCTGTCTGTCTTAAGTCTGATAACAACAGTCAGCTTCTTTTTTAAATCTAGTTTGTTTTCGATGCGAATATTTCTGATTGCAACAATTGTTTCGCGTACAAATTCAAAATACTCGAGATAATTTTCATGTTTCGGCTTTTCCGCTTTAATTTCGTATTTGTCGGACGATGGCCATTTTTCAGCTATGAGCATTGTTTTCTTGCCGCTTTCGTTCCAGATGGTTTCAGTTACAAACGGGATAAAAGGATGCCACATCCGCATCAGATCTTCCAGAATATTATTTAATATCCAATTTTTTACGTCTTTATTTTCCTCAAATTTTGCAATTTCAAGATACCAATCTGCAAACTCGCTCCATGTGAATTCGCGAAGTTTTTCTGCGGCTTGAGAAAGCTGGAAATTTTTAATATCATTACTTATGTTTTTAATTAAAGAGCTGAATTTTTGCAAAATCCAAACATCGGACGGCAAAAGATTTTCCGTGTTCAATTCATGTTTGTCTGCAGGATAGGAAATTAAAACATATCTTGCAATATTCCAAAGCTTGTTCACGAAGTTTCTCGAGCTTTCAACCTTTTCCTCATAAAATCGGGAATCGTTTCCGGGCGATACTCCCGCAACTAAGCTTAGGCGCAATGAATCAGCGCCATATTTTTCAATTATCGCGATCGGATCTAGGGTATTTCCAAGGGATTTTGAAAATTTTTGTCCTTTTTCGTCGCGCAATATTCCATGGATATATACGTCTTTAAATGGTATCTGATCTATGGCATAGGTGGACATCAAAATCATGCGAGCCATCCAGAAAAAAAGTATTTCATGACCCATTTGCATCCAATTTGTGGGATGGAACAATTTCTCTTTTTCCCACTCTTTGTCAGGCCATCCCAGTGTTGAAAATGTCCAAAGTCCTGATGAAAACCATGTATCAAGAGTGTCAGTATCTTGCTCCCATCCTTCTTCTTGCGGCGCTTGCGGAGCGCAATAGATTTTTTCATTTTTATACCACACCGGAATTCTGTGCCCCCACCAAATCTGGCGTGAGATGCACCAATCGCGCAGATTTTCAATCCAATTGAAATATGTTTTCACAAAACGGTCGGGTGTTATGGTGATTTTTTGCGCAGAATCTTCGCCATGCCCGATTGCAACCGCATCACGCATGAGTTCTTTGAGACTTTTTTCTTTGTCTGGAATTTTTTTGTTGACATCAACAAACCACTGCGTCATCGGAAGAGCTTCAACAACATCTCCGAACCTGTCCGACATGCCCACGCTGTGCGTAATTTCCTCTTCTTTTTCCAAAAGATCATTTTCCTTAAGCCAAGCAACAAATTTTTCTCTGGCAACCTCGGCTGGAAGTCCCGCATATTTTCCGGCATTTTGATTCATTTTGCCTTGTTCATCGATGACCGGAATTAATTTGATAGGGTTTCCCAAAGATTTTTGCTTTTCGTACATTTCAAAATCGATCGCGCTATGGGCGGGAGTTACGCCGACGGCTCCGGTTCCAAAATTTATATCAACGTTTTCATCTGCGATTATCTTAATTTCAAGCGGTTTTGCAGCGCCCACTTCCGCAGTAAAGGTTTGTCCGATGAATTTTTTATATCTTTTGTCATTCGGGTTTACTGCAACTGCAGTATCGCCGAGCTTCGTTTCAGGACGGGTAGTTGCAATCGGAATGGGAAAATCTTTGGCGTAACGGAAAGTGTACAGTTTCGTTGTTCTTTCTTTGTATTCAAGCTCATCATCGCTGCAAGTAGACTGACCTTTGACAGACCAGTTTACGACTCTGTATCCGCGATAAATAAGGCCGTCATTGAACATTCTAACGAATACTTCATTAACGGCCCTGCTTCTTTTTTCATCAAAAGTATAGGCAAGCCTGCTCCAATCGCAGCTTGTACCCATTTTTCTTATTTGTTTCAAAATTGTTGATTTTGAATTTTCCGCAAATTTTCGGATTTCTTCAAGCAGTTTTTCGCGTCCAAGCTCTTCGCGAGGATGTTCAATTCCTTTTTTGATAAGAATTTTTTCAACTTTTGCCTGAGTTGCAACGGCCGCATGATCTGTTCCCGGAAGCAGCAGTACTTTCTTGCCCTGCATACGCTGAAAACGGGCCATTAAGTCCATGAGCGAATTTTCCAGAGCATGCCCAAGGTGCAAAACGCCGGTTACGTTTGGCGGAGGCATCATTATCGAATATGGGTCGCCTTCAAGATTGTCCGGATTGAAACACCCGCTTTCTTCCCAGCGCTTATATATTCCATCCTCGACTTTTTGAGGTTCGTAAATTTTTGGAAGGTCTCTTTTCATATAACGCTATAGTATCAGCTTAATAGCTTTATTTCAACTTCAAATTTGCATCCGGTTGGAGGGTTTTCCAACCATGCAGAGCTCTTTTTTTTTGCAAATCGGACATTTTTTGCCAGCGCACTGCTGCAGCAGCTGCGGTCATGGCCGCGTTATCGCCGGTTAGACTGATGTCCGGTATTTGATATATGGTGTTTGGTATAAATTCTTTAATTGCCTTTCCCAATTGTTCGCGAAGTTTTTTGTTGGCGCTGACACCACCGGCTAGCATGATGGTTTTGGGCGCATATTTCTCAGCGGCCTTGATTGTTTTCAAAACAAGCACATCAGTTACTGCTTGCTGGAATTCATGGCAGACCGCAGCAATATATTTTTTATCTTTCACAAGTTCGGGATGTTTTTTTGTTTCATACAGGACAGCTGTTTTTAATCCAGAAAAAGAAAAATTAAAACCTTTTTTATTCATCATTGGGCGGGGGAAATAAATCGAAAGTTTTGAATTTTGATTTTTAAATTTTGAATCAATTTTCCAATCAGGATTTTCAAATTCAATTTTTTTCCGAAATTTCTCAGCATATGCCGAAATGATCGGTCCTCCTGGATATCCGATATTTAAAATTCGCGCAACCTTGTCAAAAGCTTCTCCGGCAGCGTCATCAAGGGTCTGTCCTATTATTTCATACTGAAGGTGATCTTTCATATATATAAGCTGTGTATGTCCACCGCTCACGACCAAGCACAGGGCAGGGAACATGTGACGTGCGACATGTGACATGAATGCATTTTTCTTGTCGCCTGCTTCTTGTTTCTTGGCGCTTATAAGGTTGGCGTAGATGTGTCCTTCGATATGATGAATTCCGATCAGTGGTTTTTCTAAAAGATACGCCAAAGTTTTTGCAAATGTTGTTCCCACCATAAGCGCTGGAATGAGTCCCGGACCTTCCGTCACCGCGATTAAATCAATATCTTTAATTTTTATTCCTGCGTTTTGTAAAGATAATTCAAAGACAGTTGTAATATTTTTTGCATGCTCCCGTGCGGCAAGGTTCGGCACAACGCCGCCCCATCTCGCGTGCAGGTTAACTTGTGAAGAAACTTCGTTGGAAAGCACCTTAAAACCAGCGTCGGATGCTTCCAGAACGGAAACCGATGTTTCGTCGCAAGAAGTTTCAATAGCAATAAAAATTAGTTTATTTGTCGCATTCATGTTATTATTTAAAGGATATCTTCAACTCATGTCATTAAAAAATACTAACACATGGCAGAGAAAAAGAAAAGGCTGATTCGGGTAAAAACAAAGGCTCAAAAAAAAGAAAAAACAAGGGCAAAAACAAAATCAAACCCGAAAATAAAAGCAAAAATCAAAACAAAAGCAAAGAGCGCCTCCTTGAAGAGGAAAACTGATTTTCCATGGAAAACAAAAGAAGGGGAAAATCTCTTGGTGAGGCGGCCGATCACGTCGAGATCACGTCCGAAATATTATCGGAGAAGCGCCGATCTGGTCAAATGCAAGGAGCTTAATGACAATGAACTTATCATTGTTATTCAAAAGCAGAACAGGCAGGTATATAAGGAACTTTTTTCGAGATATCACAAGAAGCTTTTCACATACATATTTCATCTTATCGGAAACAAGGATGAGACTGAAGATATTCTTCAGAATGTTTTTTCCAAAACATATAAAAACATAAAAAATTTTGACACGGATAGAAAATTTTCCTCGTGGATATACAGAATAGCGCATAATGAAGCGGTGAATTTCCTGAAGCGCAAGAGCAAAAGATATACTGTTTCATGGGAAGACATAACTTCGAGCAAGGACAAGCTCGATACCGCGACAAACGACGAGATGCCGGAAGAAAAGTGGATGCAACAGGAGATTAACAAGGAAATGCGTCATGCGCTTGGTAAACTTTCAAAAAAGTACAGACAGATTTTGGAACTTCGATATTTCAAGGAATTATCCTACGAAGATATAAGTTCGATGCTTGACAAGCCGGTTAATACTGTCGGAACGCTCATAAACCGGGCAAAAAAGAAGCTTCTGGACGTTGTCAGAGAGCAAGAGGTGGAAAAATAAGGCTCTAAAAAAGCAAAAAAATCATCTTCAAGAGCGATTTTTCTTTTTTTGCTTGAAACAAGCCAAAATTCAATGCTTTCAAAAAACGGCAAGAATGTAGAGCCGCCAAAAATGGCTTGTTTGAGGATATTTTTCCAGTTTACTATGTTTTATTGTGAAATATTGTAACAATTAAAGAATAGAGAAAGTAAAATACAGATACACTATTCCCTGTAACTATTGGACTTATAGACGGATATATTGTGATATCTATCGACAAGTTGGAACTTATCAGGTTCAAAAGTCTTGTCACTTCTCCAATCAAGGGGCCATTGAGTATTGTGAATAATCAGCCCTTTTTCATCATTTTTCAAAACACTAAAGTCTTCAGTTCGTACTAGCGTTGGCCCTATGGCAGACCAATCCCCGGGATTGTATTGCGGCCAATCTACATTGAACAGTGTGATTTTGTCGGCTCCAAAATAATATTTGCCTATGACATAATCAAAAGAATTTAAGAAATATATGTTATTGTCTTCGTATTTCACCCTATTTGCATAAAGCTCGTTGTATCCCATGGAAGTTTGAACCCATGCAATATCAGTTAATATTAATAAATAAAAAGCTATGACAGCATATGAAATCTTCGGTTTAATAATCGAAAGCCATAATCCCAACAGCACAAATAAGAAATAGGAACCGGCAATCATATATCTCGATACAAACAAATATTTCCCGCCAAGGTTAAAAAAATAAACAAGAATAAGAAATCCAAAAGAAAGTAAACATATTATTATAAATTCGCGCTTATTTCTGTAAGTCTTGAACAGAAAAAATAAAACGAAACATGTCAATACAGCAGTTAGAGTTAACGCAGTAATGCTGTCTACTCCATGCAGTTGATTTGGAACTGGCATACCTGAAGACATATCTCCTGCTGGATTGCCCAAAAGAAATATTTGAATATTTTTGAAAATATCGCCCAATCCCACAGGAGTTATCCAAGAAAGATTCTGACCGTTAACTGCTTGTTCTATAAATACCTTCATCCAAGGAATAAAGACCACGATTGATACAAAATAACCAAGAAATAATTTGGGCTTAATCAGCATCCGTTTGGCTAAAGACAAAACGCCAGTCTTTTCTTCACTGTCTTTTTTGAAATCCCAGGCAATATAAATGAAATAGAAAATAGGAGCAAATATAACGCCCATATAATGGGTTAATGCGGCTAATCCAAGAAAAATACCCCAAAGGACGAAAAAAGCAGTTCTGTTGGTTTTGAGGCCTCTAAGGAAAAAATATGAAGCTATTACAATCAGAAATCCCAACATAGAATACATCCTGGCTTCTTGCGAATATTCAATTGCAAAAGGCGATATGGCAGTTATCAAGCTTGCCCATACAGCAGCTTTCTTATTGAACAGCTCTTTTGCAAAAATATAGACTGCAGAGACAGCGAGGATTCCAAAAATTGCCGAAAAGAGCCTTAATCCAATGACATTATAATTAAAAAACGAGGAAAAAGCCTTGGCCAGGATGTAGTAGAGCGGAGGATGGACATCTTTCAGAATGACTGCAAACATGTCAGAAATGCTTGATTTAACAACTATTCCAGTAAAAGCCTCATCAAACCAAAAATCCCTTTTGCCTATCTGAAAAAGTCTTAAAACAGTGGCAAGTAATAAAATTATGACGAGAGAATATTTCTCGAGTATTTTTTTCATCTTTTTGATTAAATTAAAATTTATTCGCAAGATTTGTGACAATCCTTGCAATTATTAACGAACGAATTGTCAATTCTTTTTTATTATAAATTTTTATGTTTCTATTATACTTTACCACAACTAAACTATCAACAAATATACATATATTGTTTCAAAACGGTTTATTTTCATCATTAGAGCATATTGCTCGCTTCTGCTCGTTTGATTCCCCGTGAAAATATGAATTAAATTAAAAACTCCCGAAAAACGGGAGTTTTTAATTTAATCGTACCGCCACGGGGAATCGAACCCCGGTTTACAGGATGAAAACCTGTTGTCCTAACCACTAGACGATGGCGGCATGCTTGTTTTTGAAAAACTATAACATTGCATAGCCTAACACAAAAAGAATAAATAATCAAGGGCTTTACTTTGCAGCGAAAATGTGTATTAATAGTAAGTCAGTTGTTTTACAGCTGAAAAATCCTATTTGGGAGGGATATATGGATTTGAAAAGAATTTCTAGTGCGGTCATGAAAGCTATAAAATCAATGACGGCTTTCATTGCGGGCCTGGTGGATGTCCTTGTTTATGACCAGGTCTACAACTATTTTCGCAGGCATGAAATAAAGAATCTTGACGCACCCAAAAAGTTTCGGTTTTTCCGCTGTCGTAGAGAGGATTCGGGCATTTATTCCCCAAAGTAGCGGAAAACTATCCCAGAAAAAAGAGGCTATCGGAGCAATGTTTCCATAGCCTCTTAAATTATCACTTGGTTTTTTCTTTTTTGTGGGCTATCATTATTGCCATAAGCATATGGAACAGACAGGACAATACATTTTTGAATTTTTGAAAAATTACGGCTATTGGGGAATGGTGCCCATCATGATTATCGAAGGGCCAATAGTGACAGTAATAGCCGGCATGCTTGCAAGCCTCGGAGCTTTCAGTTGGCCGATTGTTTTGGTGCTGTCGATTGCGGGCGATGTTATCGGAGATGTGATTTTGTATTTTCTCGGTTTCAGGTATGGAATGGGTTTTGTGCGCAGAATCGGAAAATGCATAGGCATAACGGAATCGTTGGTTATTAAAATGGAAAAGTATTTTCAAAGACATGGCGGCAAAACTATTTTTGCCGTAAAATCAACGACCGGCCTTTGTTGGGCGGCGTTCGTGGCGGCCGGAATCGTAAGAATGGATTTTAAAAAATTTTTGAAATATTCTTTCTTAGGCGGCATAGTCTGGAGCGGATTTTTGGTGGCCATGGGCTATTTCTATGGGTATCTCTGGCGCGAAATCAGGGATTATATAGATTGGATCGGCTGGGCTGTTTCAATCGGCGCTATCGTTTCATTTGCAATCATAACTCTTTACAAAAAACATCAGTCCAAAAAAATGTTTGAATCGAACGGCGGTTAATTTTCGTATGGCATGTTGTGTCAAAGGAATAAAACGGGCGAAGGTCTTGCCAAGAGTCTCTCGCCCTTTTCTTTTTTAAAAAAGTGTCGGATAATGAAGTTTGGGTATATAATTATAAAATAGGCTAAAAATGCGCAAATGAATGGTTAAAAGGATACTAAAAAAAGCCAAAAATATTTTTTTTGCAAATCCGGAACTTCTTTATCGTGAGGAACGGCAATTTGTAAATAAGCCGTTTTATTTTGAGGGCGCAAACGGCAAAGCCGCTTTGCTTCTGCATGGCTGGACATGTACTCCCTATGAGGTGCGGCGTCTCGGGAAATATCTGAATGAAAGAGGCTATACTGTTTCAGGTATCCAATTTAGCGGCCATGGAACGGTGCCCAAAGATCTTGAAGGTATCAAATGGCAAACATGGGTTGATGACGCGCTGAGAGGATATGATGAACTCAAGGCAAATCATGAAAAAGTTTATATCGTCGGGACATCCATTGGGGCGAATGTTGCAATGGTGCTTGCCAAAGAGAAGCCGGATATTTCCGCAATTGTACTCATGGCGGCACCTTATAAATTAAAACTTGAGAGCTTGGTGGTGGCTTTTGCGAAATTCCTTTCATTGTTCGGCAACATATACAATAAAAAATTTTATCCTCCAACTTTTGGGTCCGCTGCGACCGTAACGCGTCTTATTTCATATCAGACATATCCGATAATAAGTGCTCTGGAAGCGTTCGATCTTATCAAGCAGTCGAGGAAGGGTCTTGAAAAAATAGAACATCCTTGTTTTATTTTGCAGTCCACGCATGACCATATAGTCACAAAGGATAGTATGGAAATAATTTATAGCTCTATCAGTTCCAAGAAAAAGAAAAAGCAATATATCGAAAAAGCGTACCATACCTTCATTTCAGACATTAAAAATGAGCATGTATTCAAGGATATTTTTGATTTTTTGGAAGAAAATTAAATTATTCAGCTTAAGCTGTTATAAGGCATGAAAATTGCGATTTTTACAAACAACTATCTTCCAAATGTTTACGGCGTGCCGATGTCGATCGAAACTTTTCGCAAAGAATTTGAATTGCTCGGGCATGAAGTTTTCATTTTTGCTCCGAATTTTCCGGGATATTCCGACGAGAACAAAAACGTGTTTCGCTATCCTTCGCTTGACATAAACATAAGATTCCGGCTGCCGCTCGGAATTCCTTGTTCCAGGCGTATGGATAAAATTTTGGAAAAACTCAATCTTGACGTAATTCATTCGCAGCACCCAAATCTCTTGGGAAGCGCCGCCTGGAAATGGGCGAAGAAAAAAAATATTCCGCTTATCTTCACTTGGCACACGCTCTACGACCAATATACTAATTTTGTGCCGTTTGTGCCGCAAAAATTCGCTGCGCATTGGATCATCAAAAATGCAGTAAAATATGCCAACAAAGCCGATGCTGTGGTAGTTCCGACTCCTTCAGTGGTGCCGATAATCGAAAAATGGGGAGTAAGAAACAAAATATTTCCGGTTGCTACAGGAGTGGTTGATAAAGAGTTTGAAAATCCTGATGGGGAAAAGATCAGAAAAAAATACGGTGTGAAAGAAGATGAGATTCTTCTGCTCATCATCTCACGCATCACGGAAGAGAAGAATGTTGAATTTGTGTTTGAAGTGATGGCTGAAATTGCTTCCAAAAAGGAAAATGTGAAATGCATGCTTGTGGGAGACGGATATCTGCTGCCAAAACTCAAGATTTTTTCAAAACAAAGAGGGCTTGAGAAAAAAATAATTTTTGCAGGACTCATTTCCGAAAGGAATGAAATTAAAAATTATTATGCGGCGGGCGATATTTTTGTTTATGCGTCAAAATCAGAAACCCAGGGCATGATTCTTACGGAAGCGATGTATGCGGGGCTTCCAATTGTGGCTGTTAAAGCTCCGGGAGCGGAAAATATCGTAGAAAGCGGAGAAACAGGATTTTTAACCAAAGAAGGCAAAAAAGATTTTTTCAAAGCCATAGCAAAACTTGTTGAAAACGAAAAACTCAGAAAAAAATCCGGAGAAAACGCGGCAAAAATTGCCAGGGAAAAATACGCATCTTCCATCTGTGCACAAAAAATGCTGAAAGTTTACCGGCAAGCAATGAAAAACCAAATGATATAAATAAAAATTATAGAGGGTTTATCATGAGTATTTTGAAGCGGGAATTTTATAGTCGAAATACGCTTGACGTGGCCAGGGATCTGCTTGGCTGCTTTCTGGTCAGGAAAATTGGAAATAAAATTATAAAAGCCGTGATTACTGAAACGGAGGCGTATATCGGCGAAGATGATCTTGCCTGTCATGCGTCGAAAGGCAGGACTCCGCGTACTGAAATCATGTATAGTTCAAGCGGCCATGCTTATATTTACATGATCTATGGCATGTATCATTGTCTTAATTTTGTGACTGAAAGAAAAAATTATCCCGCCGCGGTGTTGATAAGATCAGTCATTGTCGACGGAGTTGAATATCGCAAGGCGAACGGTCCGGGAAAATTATGCAAATTCCTCAGGATCGACAGAAAGCTTAATGGTCTGGACATTACAAAAAAAGAAAAACTTTGGGTAGAGACGGGATGGAAAATTTCAGAAGGGTCCATAAAATCGGGAAAGCGGATTGGAATAGACTATGCCAAGCATTGCAGGGAATATCTCTGGCGGTTCACTTTGGCAGATAAGAAATGGCGATAAAATGTAATTGTAATTGTATATATAACAATATAACTAAAGGCGACTCTAATTTATCAAATTTCGCCGGCTGGCGAACACTCCAATGCCTCCAATAATCAAGGTCATTAAAGCGGCAAATTCGAGCATTAGAACTGCATATATAAAATATGTTTGAAGCGAAAAATTATGAGAATCTTATAGGACTTCCGGGATTTTCGGAAAGGCTGCTCAGAAATCATTTCACTCTCTATGAAGCGTATGTCACAAATGCGAATAAAATTATGGAAACAATTGCAGGTTTTCAGATAGATGAGAAAATGGCAACACTGGAATATGCGGAGCTCAAAAGAAGATTTGGTTGGGAATATGACGGCATGAGGCTTCACGAGCTTTATTTTGAGAACATTGCAAAAGAAAAATGCGTGATAGATCAGGATAGCCAGTTATACAATAAAATCACTGAAGATTTCGGATCTTTCGACAATTTCATCAAGCAATTCATGGCTACCGGCGCTATGCGCGGAATAGGCTGGGTGGTTCTCTATTTTGACACGAAAGCCGACAAGCTTATTATTGCCTGGATAAACGAACACGACACGGGACATCTTGCAGGATGCGCGCCGATACTTGTAATGGATGTTTTCGAACATGCTTTCATGATCGACTACGAAACAAAAAAAGCTTCATACATCGAGGCCTTCATGAAAGTCGCTTGCTGGAGCGTCGCAAGCGACAGATTTGCCGAAGCCAAATGAATATGAAACACGTTTTTTGATTTTTTGAACAATTGGAAGCGGAAGTGTTTTACGAAACGCTTCTTTTTGTTTTTGAGTTTTTCCACTATTAGGAAAAATATGACGTTATGGGTTGTATTTCAGATTGCTTTCTTCCCAATCGGGAAGATTTTTTAAAAATTAACCCAAGGTGCAAACATTATGGAAAAAAAATACATGAAAAAAATGGTTTGCTGGATTGTTGTGGCTTCTTTTCTTGCGTTCGGTTCGCTGGCGCTCGCAGGCGGAGGTTTTGGCGCCAATTCCGGTGACACAACGCCAATAATGCCGCGAGATGGCGATGGAACAGTTCAACAGGACGGATTCATGCCTTCGCAGCAGGACGAAAGGACGATCATGGGAACTGTATCATCCATAGCCGATGACAGAAACTCGCTGATGCTCAGCATAGATGGAAGGGAAATAGCCGTAAATGTGGATCAAAACACGACAATTATGGATGAAAACATGAACAGGATAGGGACTGAGAACATAAACCAAAACGACCGAATTTCTGTAACCGGCAACGTTATTACAACCGATGAGAATGGACTGGTCACGGTGATGAGCGCAAGAGAAATCAGCAAAATGCCGTCGCAGCAATAAGTGGCAATAAAATGGAAAATGAAATAAAAGCGAAAAATCTCCGACTCTCGGAGATTTTTCAATTTTTTATTTTTTATCGTTTGTCGATAGTGCTTTTATGTCTTTCTTGCGCGCTTCTGAAAATCCGATGGCGACGGCTTGTCTGGGATTTCTGACAGCTTTTCCGCTGCTTCCAAGTTTCAGTTTTAATACTTTGAATTTGCGCATTTTTTCCTTCAAGATTTTCTGAATTTTTTCGCATTTTGTCATATTTTTAATTTCACATTACATTGGTTCATTTTTTTTCGCGTATTCCAGGCTTTGTTTGAGTTTTTCCGCTATATCTTTCATTTCAATTGTCGGTTGCGGAATTTCCCCTTTTGTTTTTGGCTCCTTTCCGCGCGATTTTTCGTTAATGATTCTCAAAAGCTCTTCAGTATAGGAATCATGATATTTTTCAGGATTGAAATCCGCACTCAATTCGTTTATAAGATTTATTGCCAAATCAAGTTCGTTCCCGCCCGCAATTCCGGCTTGCGGAATTTCGATATCTTCGGGCTTTGTAATTTCACTGAAATATCTCAATTGGTTCAAAATCAGTATATCTCCGATAACCCTGACTGCGGCAAGTTTTTCTTTGTTTCTCATTACAAACTTCGCTATTCCTATTTTTCCTGATTTGTTGATTGCGTCGCGAAAGAGTCCGTAAGCGCCTTCCGCTCCCTCGGTTGGAATGAGATAATACGGCTTTTCGAAAAAAATTGAATCGACATTTTTTTCTTCTGTAAACTGAAAAATTTCTATAACATGAGCTTTTCTCACGTCAGCTTTTTCAAAATCTTCATCTTTAAGGACGACATATTCTCCGCTTTCTTGCCGATAACCCTTCACTATATCTTCGAACGGAACTTCTTCTCCGGTTCTTTCGCAGATTCTCGCGTATCTTATGGGGCATAAATCGTCTTTCCTCAAATAGCTGAAAGAAAGCTTTTTTTCCTGGGTTGCGGGATAAAGTTTAACGGGAATATTAATCAGTCCGAAACTCATTGATCCTTCCCAAATTGTTCGCATAATTGTTGCCTAATTGTTACATACGTTTATACAAAACTCCGTTTTTATGATTTCAAAAAGAGACGCTAAATGCTGGACAAATATTTTTTTTCGGTTATAATAATAGGAGCTTGAATGTATAAAAATACGCCTTAAGGCGAAAGCGGGTATCGTATAGTGGTTATTATATCAGTTTTCCAAACTGAGGAGACGAGTTCGATTCTCGTTACCCGCTCAAATTTTTTCTTCAAAAAAATTTGAGCGAGGCTCGTCCATTTTGCTTTTAGCAAAATGAGACGGCCCGCTCACGAGAAAACAATATGTATTTTGTTTATATCTTGCAAAGTCTCAAGGATATGAGAACTTATGTTGGGTATTCACATGATGTGAATGAAAGATTTGCTAGTCATAATTCTGGCAGAGTAAAAGCAACTAAATATCGTAGGCCATTAAAAATATTATTTACAGAAGAATTTGAAACGGAACAAGAGGCGAAGAAAAGGGAGTTATGGTGGAAAAGCAGTGTAGGCAGGAGAAATCTCAAGAAATATTTTAAAAAACTAAGCAGGTGAGATCTTCAAGTTACCCGCTCAAAAAATTCTTCAATTTTTTTGGGAGAAGCTTGTCTAATTTACTCAAAAGAGATCTATTTTGAGGTCTTTTACTTGCTTTTACATTGAAATGAATATATTCTTAAATTAATATTTATATTGATATTAGATTTATGATCAAGATTCAAAAAAAGAGTATTGTTTTGATATCAGCAGTCTTTTTGGCTGCTTTTGTTTTTTCGGGTTGCGGTATAGGTGGTAGAGAGGAGGCACAAAATAAGATAAATTCATTGGAAGAGCAAAATAGACAACAGCAAGAGGAATTGGAAAAATTAAAATCAGCAGAAAATGCAAGAACTGAAAACGAGCAACAAGCCAAAAAAACAGACTGCGAACAGAGGTTAAAGAATGCCCAAGATAGTCTCGCTGATTCACAAAGAAAGTTTGGAGAATATCAGGTTGTTTATGATTATGTTAAAAACGATGCTTGCCCAAAAGAAAAAACTAAACTATGTGAAACAATTTGCTATAGCGATTGTTTAAAAGATAATGGGTGTACTAAATCATCATGCAGTGGAAAAATTAAAGATGAATGTAGAAAAAGACACGAAAAAAATCTTGATATTATAGGTCAAGAATTAAGAAATCAAACAGAAAGCGTAAAAAGGGGAGAGATTAAATTGCAAAGCATAAAAGATGAATGTGCTCAATATCTTAATTAAATATATGGAAAATCAACAATCATATTAGATTGAGCAGTAATGGGAAAGGATTATAAAAGACGTGTATACAAATGAAACAATATTATCAGCTTATAACTTCCCAGAACCTTGAAACAATTAAGAAAACTGGGACGAACACAATAAGCTTATGAATAATTAAATTAATTTTATATAAAAAAATGAAGAAGTGTCCTTATTGTGCCGAGGAAATACAAGACGAGGCTGTGAAGTGTAAGCACTGTGGAAGCGATTTAAATAATCAGTCGCCAACGCAAAAAACTGAAACTTCAACACAAGAAAATAATTTCTTGTCTTGCCCAAAATGTGGTTCAAAAAATATTTATATTGACAAGAAGGGTTATGGTGCCGGTAAGGGTTGCTGTTGGGCAATATTATTAGGACCATTAGGTTTGCTTTGTGGTTTCAAAGGTTCAAAAAATATTGAAAAGACTTGTTTAGACTGTAAGAAAAAATTTTAAAATGTCTGTTATAAGTATACATAACTTGGGTTGTCATAGAATACCAGAAAGGTGTTTCTATTTTAGAGGAAAGCCTATGCCTTTTTGTTCAAGGTGCTTGGGTTGTGGAGTGGGTCATACATTTTCATTTATTCTTTTCATTTCAGGAGCTCTTCCGGATCTTTTTTTTGCTTTTGCAATGCTTATTCCTTTTGCAATTGACTGGTCAATACAAGAATTTTTAGGAATTATGTCAAATAATTACAGAAGACTTATTACTGGAATTATAGCTGGACTTGGCGTTGGGGTTTTTATATGGAAGTCATTTGAAGTCCTATTAGGCAGGTTCTAACGTCGTCCAGTCCCCGGAGCATCAAACAAAGCCCTTTTCCCTAAACCCAGTTCGAACGTCATTGCATAATCGGCTCATCAAAAAAGACTCTTTAGGGAGTCTTTTTTTTGTTGCAAGAAAAAATATTTGTTGCTATCATGAAACTTGCTTAAACAAGAGCATGGTTAATGGCAATGTTTGATTTTTTGTCTGCTTTGCATGGTGCGAGATTAGTATAGTGGTAGTACGTGACCTTCCCAAGGTTAAGGCGCCAGTTCGATTCTGGTATCTCGCTCAAAAATAATCAATTAAAAACAAACGACATATGGAAAAAAGAATTTTTACGGTGCTGCTGGTTGTTTCGCTGATCATCATGGGTTTCATTTTTTTCCGCAGCAATACTGCGAATGCTCCTGACGGAAAAAATACGGAGTCCGATGCTGCGGAAAATAATAAAATAAACGATAGCGACAAACAAATGAACAATCTGGAAATCAAAACAACAAAAGAAGGAACCGGCGATCGCACGGTTAAAGACGGCGATACAATTTCCGTTCACTATACGGGAACGCTTACGGACGGCACAACATTTGATTCAAGCATCGATCGCGGAGAACCTTTCGCGTTCACTGTAGGAGCGGGCGAAGTAATCAAAGGCTGGGATCTCGGATTTATCGGAGCAAAAGTCGGAGAAAAAAGAACGCTTACTATTCCCGCGGAACTCGGATACGGTTCAAGGGCGGTAGGCAGCATTCCGCCGAATTCAACTTTGATATTTGATGTTGAAGTAGTCGAGATAAAATAGAACGCAAACATTTTTAAAGACAAGGCGGTGTGTACCTATGCATCGCCTTTTAATTTTCTTGCGTATGCTATAGTATAGACATGTCTTTTTGTGCCATAAATTTATATGCTAAAAACGGCTGAAATAAGGCAAAATCTGACAATGAAGATTGGCGAATAAAAAAGACAAGATGCTGTATTATAAGGTGTAAATTTTTCGCTAAACGCTACAACTGTATGAAGCACGAAAAATCTCAGTCATTTTTTTACTATGCCAAAGAAATTTTTCTTGGAGCTCTTGATGGAGGTTTGGTCGTGCTTACTTTGAGTGCAGTTTTCGTGGCTTGGGTATATGTGAAAGCCACTCCGCCGGCTGAGCAGTTGGCCAGCAGAAAAATTGCGCAAACTTCCGTTATCTACGATTCGTCGGGAAAGCACAAGCTATATGAAATTCACGGCGAAGAAAATCGCAAAATTATTTCACATGATGGGATACCGGACTATATCCGCAAGGCCACTGTCGCGACGGAGGATTCCAATTTCTACAATCACTATGGAATAGATCCCATGGCAATCACAAGGGCGCTCAAAGTCAACCTGAAAAACAATCAGATAAGACAGGGCGCTTCCACAATAACCCAGCAATTGGCGCGCAACGCGTTTCTTACTCCGGAACGAACGATCAAAAGAAAATTCATTGAGGCGGTTCTCGCGATAAAGATTGAAAGAAAATATTCCAAGGACGAAATTCTGGATCACTATCTAAATGAAGTTCCATACGGAGCCAACGCCTATGGCATTGAAACGGCGGCGGAAACTTTTTTCGGCAAGCACGCAAAGGATTTGACGCTCGATGAAGCCGCTTTTTTGGCGGCTCTTCCGAAGGCGCCGTCATACTACTCTCCCTACGGACTGCACAGGGAAGAGACTGTCGCCAGACAGAAAAAAATACTGGAAAAAATGAAAGAACTTGGAATGATATCGGAAAGCGAAATGCGCCAGGCAGTTTCGACGGATACCCTTGCAAAAATAAAGCCGCTTTCACAACCAATGCAGTTTCCGCATTTCGTCTTCTATGTTCTTGATCAGCTTGAGAAAAAATACGGAAAGGAATTTGTGGCGACCGGAGGATTAAGTATATACACTACGTTGGATTACGAAATGCAAAAGACTGCAGAGGATGTCGTTAAAAGAGGAGCCCAGCGGGCTGCTTCATATGGCGCGTCCAACGCGGCTCTGACCGCCGTCGATCCGAAAACCGGACATATTCTTGCTATGGTCGGCAGCAAAGATTTCTATGACGAAAAAATAGACGGACAAGTAAACGTGACAACAAGGCCGCGCCAGCCGGGATCTTCTTTTAAGCCGTTTGTATATGCAGCCGCTTTCATCAAGGGTTACCAGCCTGAAACAATGGTTTTGGACGCGCCGACGGATTTCGGTCCCGGCGGAGCGAACGGCAGGAACTATATTCCGAGAAACTACGACGGCAAGTTTCACGGGTTGCTTCCGATGAGAAGCACGCTTGCGATGTCGCTCAACGTTCCGGCCGTCAAAGTTCTTTATCTTACCGGGATCGACGCGGCGATAGATCTTGCGCATAAGATGGGCATAACAACGCTTAATGACAGAGACAGATACGGATTGTCATTGGTTCTCGGCGGCGGCGAAGTGAAGCTTCTGGATATGACCAGCGCCTTTTCAGTTTTTGCTACCGAGGGCGTGCGCAACCCGTCTACTTCTGTCTCTAAAATCATAGACAGCCAGGGAAATACTTATGAACAATTTTCTTCTTCTCCGCAGCGCGTGATGGATGTTCAGATAGCCAGAAAGATAAATTCGATCCTTTCGGACAACAACGCAAGAGCCCCCATCTTTGGTTCGCGCAGCGCGCTGTTCATCGAAGGCAGGACTGTCGCGGCAAAAACGGGAACGACTTCAGAATTTCGCGATGCTTGGACTGTCGGTTATACTCCGTCGATTTCGGTAGGAGTGTGGGCGGGCAATAATGACAACAGACCGATGCGGGGAGGAGCCGACGGCGTGTTTGTTGCGGCGCCGATCTGGAAAGATTTCATGATAAGAGTGCTCGCGGACAAGTCGGATGAAAAATTCACGTCCTACGACACATACAAAGGCAAGGATGAAGGGAACTCGACTTTCAAAATGAAACCCAAAATCACATATTATAACAGCAAGACGGGAAAGCGCATTTCGGAAGAAAAAGCACGCAAAACCGATCCCGAAAAAGTTGAAAAACGGATCGAGTATGTTCCTGATTACGGTTCAGGATCCGATTCCAAAAATCGAAACAATATTGCTCTTCCCGATCCGAACGATCCGGCATACAAAAAATGGACGGATCAGCTCAAAAAATCGGAAAAATCTGACAAGAAAAACAAGAAAGATGATGATGACTAGACTTTTACGCAAAATCCATGTATAATTATGTGAATATCGCCTTGAATTTTCGGCGGTATGAATTATGAAAACAAAAATATGTCGATAAGCTACAAAAGAACAATCATAATAGCACTGCTTCTTATCCTGTTGGTATTTACGGGCTATTTCTGCTGGAAAAATTTTTGGCAGAAAAATGTGATTTCTTTTCAAAATGAAGAAGCGCGGCAAGCTTCCGAAATTGATGTTGAGATTTCGAAAAAAACGGAAAGCGAAGCCGAAGAGCCTCAGCAGAATAACGTGGAAGAAATAAGTGAATCTGCAGCGCAAAAAACTGAAGAGAAGCCGCAAGTGGAAAAACAAGTTGAAAAAGCTGCCGAAAATTTTGAATCAGAAAAAATAGAAAAAAATGAAAAAGTAGTCTCAAGGCTTGTTTCTTGGGGATTTCAAAAATCCGATTCGCGCAAAATTGACACGATTGTCGTTCACTCCACATATAACACGCTTAGCGATGACGCGTATAGTTTGGAAGGATGCATCAGCCAATTCAAACAATACGGAGTATCTTCGCATTACATCATAGACAGGTCCGGAAAAATTTATAAACTTGTTGATGAAAAAAACATCGCCTATCACGCTGGCGTAAGTGAAATGAAAGACGGCCGCACGAATGTCAACAATTTTTCGGTCGGGATCGAACTTATCGTGAAAGATTCGCAGGACAAACCTACTGACAAGCAATATGATGCATTGAGTTGGCTAATCTCCGACATCAAGTCGCGCCAAAACATAAAATATATTGTCGGTCACAGCGACATCGCTCCGGGAAGAAAAACGGATCCGTGGGGATTTGATTGGGGGAAAATTCAAAAGTAAATTTGAGTTTAATATACGCATGTTTTAAATTGGAGAATTAAAAATTTATGGTTTTATATATAGAACTGGATGGCAACAATATATCAGTAACCATAAAGAAAGGCGGCAAAACCATCGATAGTTCGTCATGGTTTGGCGAGCATTCTTTGAGCGAACAACTCCTCGTGAAAATTGACGAGCTTCTTGAGAAAAACGGAATCGACAAAAAAGAAATCAAAAAAGTTGTGCCAAAAATCAGCAAAACTTCCGGCGTAACATCTTCAAGGATCGTGCAGACTCTTGCAAAAGCTTGGAACGTTGTGGCAGCTTCTTAGATTTTGGCTTTTTGTTTTTCCAAAAATCCGAAAAACGCGCGCAAAAGTGTTATATAACATGTTATATAACACTTTTTTTGAACACGGAATTATTCTTGGCTGTAAAATAAATGAGATTGTAAAACTTTATGAAACTGTCATATCGCGATTGTGAAAATGTAGTAAACAATATGACGGAAAGAAAAAACGGTAACTGGATAAGGATGATGCTTGACGCGATGGAGGTTGCTTTTAACGCGAAAAGTATTGTCTACATAAAAATCAAAAGCATTGCGCTGAAGCTCGGCAAAAAAATCGCAGGAATATATCTTGCCGTCATAGGCTTGATTTTTTTGCTGATTGCCGCATCTCTTTTGATTAATTCGTTTCTTTCCGAAAATCTGGACTGGATCGGTTGGGGCGCGACGGGACTGGTGATGGCGGCAGTCGGATATTACTTCTTCAGCCGCGGGTAGCGTTTGCATGAAGAACGGGAATGGCCCATTTTCACATATCATAAACATTAAGGCAACAAAAGTATGAGGAAAAAAAGAAAATCTCTGACGAAAGCGCAGGAAAAAAGAGAGGAAAAAGAAAAACTCGTAAGCGCTAGAGAAAAAGCAAAAGAAGCCGGCAAAGACATGAAGGAAGCCGCAAAACTGGAATATGAAAAAATAAGAAGAAAAATGGATGAGACATCCAAAAAAGTCGAAGAATACATAAAGAAAAATCCCAAAAGGGCGACAATCGTTTCTGCCGGAGTCGGCGCCGCGCTCGGAGCAATTATCGCGATGCTTATTTCACGAAAGAGAAAGTGATTTGGATGGTGCGGTTTGGATAAAATTTTGGCAAAAATCTGCCGATTCGCAAAATCCTACTTTTAAAGTAGGTTTTTGTTTTCATCCAGAGCCGCTTCAAATTTCCGTTTTTCGACATGATTGGCGCATTTGCCTTTCGCAACAATTCTTGTTATTCTGAAATACTGCAAACCTGCAGAAGTTTTTTAAAAAAATTTGAGGAGGGAATATGGCAACCGTGGTGGTGCGAATACTGGGGCATTGGCGTATCCCCATCATACGCGGAAAAGAAGATGCTGTGCTGATGGGAAATAATTCTGACATTCCTTCTGAATGTGTCAGGATTGTTCAGCATCTTGCGGGCATTGAAACCCTGAAGTTTTTCTTTCAGGTCTTTCCGCACAAAAAAACGTTGGAAATACATGAGATCAGATCATCTGTCACTTCAGATCCTATCGGAAAGATCGGTTATGAAGGAAAAAAAGTTGAAGATGTGATCGCGGATGTGAACGAGATTATGCTGAGTAAGGCACTCAAGAAATTAGAGGAATTGGATTTGTTCGAAGCGGAAATCAAAAAATGCCTGTCCAGACGCGACAATTTGCCACTCTCGACGATTCGCAGAAAGCAGTCTTTGGAAAGAAATTTCGATTTCGTCGTGGAGGCATAGGCATGCTGCGTGGCATGGCAGCCAAATTCTTTCTCTTGTAAGCCTGCGCATTGCATCAGCTCTGCGCAGGCTTTTGTTTTGCCGCGGTTGCCTTTTTTCAAAATTGTGCTAGCATATTAAGTTGTGAAAAAATAAAAAGTATCTTAAAAAAGAGAGGAGCCAGGCATGAAAGTATTATTGCAGTTCAGCGCCAAAGATCGTGTAAGGATAAGAAACATGGAAGAACTTCAGGGAATTCTGAAAAAGGTTGACAGTCCCAGGCGAAAACCGAATCTTACGGCGCTCGCTGTGAAGATTTATGAAGAAGTCATCACAGCACTTGTGAGTCTGGAGAACGGCACGTTCTTTGTGGAAAAGTTGTGTCCGCCCGCTTGCGAAATTCATCTTTCTTCGGTTTGCGGAAGATACAAGGAAACGGTTGTCTATCGTGACGAAAGCGAAGCGATGGAGAAAGTGGCATATGCCCTGGAGAGGCTCTATAAAAAAATGCTTGACGACATTGCAAAGGAAAAAAGCGCGTTGTACAAGCATATTCCTCCTCCTTGCCGCCATATGATGTATTCGGGGCTTTCTGAACAAGTTTTTTAAGTTATTTTTACGTTCTTATTTTTCACAAAAAGGTCTGTGTGAGGTAATCCTCCCGGGCCTTTTAAATTTGCCCTAAAATTGGAAAAAACAGCTCTCCAGCACAAAATCCCCGAAACAAGCCAAAAATTGGCGCTTCTACATTCTTTAAAGAATGTAGGGCGTATATTTTTGGCTTGAATAAGCCTTTTGGATTTTACTTGTTAATTGCCGGTCAATAGTTTTTGTCAAAAATAAGTTCCCGGGATGTGAAACATAAAAAAGTAAATTACTTTTTCTGAATTCGGCTGCGGTCCGAATGTTAAGTTTTTTCAAATATTCTTGGCGGTTTTGAAAAAACTCCGGGAATGTTTAAAAAATGCCTAATTTAAGCCATTTCAAATTCTTGAAAGAATGTAGAAAAGGCGTTTTTTGCCTTATTTTGGACAAATCCTGCTGCTGAGTTCAAATTTCAAATTTTTTGGCTCAAACAGCATAAGATAATATAAAAAAGCAAAATATTTGATTTTATATCATATATATAATATGTAAGGTTCTCAAAAATCATTTTGAAACCTGCCCCTTTTGACATATTTTCGCCGTTTTTTGTAATTTCATGAAGCGGATGACATGTCATTGAAACGGGGAGTTGACAACATTTCAAAAGCATGCTAATTTTTTCTTATAATTCAAGACTTAGGAA
This sequence comes from Candidatus Moranbacteria bacterium UBA1362, assembly GCA_002306085.1. GTDB lineage: Bacteria > Patescibacteriota > Minisyncoccia > Moranbacterales > GWC2-37-73 > UBA1362. The sequence goes on along the minus strand of DBRS01000012.1, from coordinate 8,566 downwards.
AGTGTTTCAACTTTTTGCATTGTTTTTGGGTGAAAACAATGCACAAACTTTTTTGTCAAGCGAAAATGGAAATTCGCTTGGTTGCGTCTCTTTCGAAATATGAATTTAATTTTTTATAAAATTAAATTTGACGAAAGAATCGGCTTGTCTCTGCGAGGCGGGCTGGAACGGAGAAAACGGAAGTTTTCCAGGGTGAATATTCTCATTAGGGGGAATGAGAAAAATGCAAAAAATCAAGTAAATTAAATATTCTTAAATAAACTCGCTACTCGAGCTCTTTGCTTCCAAGACATTTTCGAAGACGGAGAGATCTAGTGAGAGTTGTTTTTATGCTTAAAGAAAAGAAAGCCCTGAAAGTAAGGGAATCGTACAGCGCGTCTTCATCATTGAGAAAGAGGAAATTCTTCAAAAAACATCTGATCGTGTCGCTGCCGAACCTCATTGAAGCGCAAAGTGATTCCTATGAATGGTTTTTGGAAAAAGGATTAAGGGAGCTGTTCGACGAAGTGAATCCCATCAATGACTTTACAGGAAAAGACCTCGAGCTTTCTCTTACTGACTACTATCTCGATGAGCCCAAAACAGACGAGCTCACCGCGAAAAACAAAAACATATCCTATGAAGCTCCGCTGAGAGCCAAAGCCCGTCTGGTAATTAAGAAAACCGGGGAAGTAAAGGAGCAGGAAATATATCTCGGAGATTTTCCGATAATGACTGACCGCGGAACGTTCATCATCAACGGCGTCGAGCGTGTCGTGGTAAGCCAATTGATAAGATCAAGCGGCGTGTTTTTCGCAATGGAATATCAGAAAGGCAGAAAGCTATTCGGAGCGAAACTTATTCCGAACCGCGGCGCCTGGCTTGAAATCGACACCGGATTCGACGGAGTTCTCAATGTCCGCATCGACCGCAAAAGAAAAATTCCGATCACTTCATTGCTTCGAGCTTTCGGAATTCAGCGAAACGAGGAAATTCTTAAGCTTTTCGAGGATGTTGACAAGGGAGAAATCAGGTTCATTGAAGAGACTCTTGCGAAAGACATCACAAAAAATCAGGCGGAAGGATACAAGGAAATATACAAAAGGATTAGACCCGGAGATCTTGCGACTTCGGAAAACGCCAAGCAGCTTGTCGATTCGATGTTTTTCAACTTTGAAAAATATGATTTCGGCAATGTCGGACGCTATCGCCTGAATCAAAGGCTCAATGTCAACCGTCCCGACAACGAGAAAAACAGAATTCTTCTGGTGGATGATCTTATTTTGATAATCAAAGAAATCATAAGACTCAACAATGATCCGCATGCAATTGCCGATGATATCGATCATCTCGGAAACAGAAGAGTTAGAGGGGTCGGAGAACTTGTGCAGAACAAACTTCGCATCGGAATGGCGCGCATGGCAAGAAACATCAAGGACAGAATGAGCACGTGCGATATTGAAACCGTGGTGCCGGGACAACTCATCAACTCGCGTCCGGTTGCCGCCGCCATCAAGGAATTTTTCTCAAGCTCCCAGCTTTCGCAATTTATGGATCAGGTGAATCCGCTTGCGGAACTTGAACACAAGAGGCGTCTTTCGGCGATGGGACCCGGAGGGCTCACAAGGGAGCGCGCCGGATTTGAAGTGCGCGACGTGCATCATTCGCACTACGGAAGGATTTGTCCGATTGAAACTCCCGAAGGACCGAACATCGGGCTTGTGGGACATATGGCTTCGTATGCGAGAATCAATGATTTCGGATTTTTGGAAACGCCTTATATAAAACTTTACAAAGAGTTGGATGTGAAGTCCGATCTTCTCGTGGACAGAATTTTGGATGAAAACATCTCAGGCATTGCCAAGAAAGGTGAAAAAATCACCGGTGATCTTGCCAAGAAAATCGCCAAATCCGGCAAGAAAACAGTAAAAATCAAACCGTATATTTCGGATGAAATAGAATATATCAACGCGACTGTCGAAGACAGGAGCGTGATCACTCACGCCCGCGTCCAAACTGACGATAACCGCAACATCATTGAGAGTGTCGTTGAGGCGCGCGTCAAAGGAAATCCTGAAATGATTGAAGCCGAAAAGCTTGACTATATTGATGTCAGCGCAAAACAGTGCATTTCAATTGCGACTTCTCTCATTCCGTTTTTGGAACATGATGATGCAAACCGCGCCCTCATGGGTTCGAACATGCAACGTCAGGCTGTCCCCTGCATAGTTCCGCAGGCTCCGTTTGTCGGAACCGGAATAGAAGACAAGGCAGCTTCCGACTCCGGACAGGTTGTTCTTGCCGTGAACGACGGAGAGGTGGTCGAGGTTGACGCGAAACACATAGTTATCAAAGAAGCTGCTCCTGCCGGATCGAAAAAGGATACATATAAAAGGGAATACATGCTTCAGAGCTTTCAGAAATCGAATGCGTTCACGAGCATGAGCCAGCTGCCGAGGATTGAGAAAGGGCAGTTTGTGAAAAAGGGAGAGCTCTTGGCGGACGGAGCGGCGACGGAAAACGGAGAATTGGCGCTTGGGCAGAATCCGCTTGTGGCGTTCATTCCGTGGGATGGATATAACTTTGAAGACGCTATTATCATTTCGGAAAGATTGCTCAAAGATGACTGGTACAGCTCAATACATATTGAAGATTTTTCAATAGACGTGAGAGACACCAAGCTTGGGCCCGAAGTCGTCACCCGCGATATTCCGAACATCGGCGAGGAGAGACTCAAAAATCTCGATGAAACGGGAATTATTCGCATCGGAGCTGAAGTTTCTTCAGGAGACATTCTTGTCGGAAAAATAACTCCGAAAGGCGAAGGAGATCTTACTCCGGAAGAAAGATTGCTTCGCGCGATCTTTGGCGAGAAGTCGAAAGACGTCAAAGACTCTTCTCTCTATCTGCCTCACGGCGAACACGGAAAAGTTGTTGACATCAAAATACTTTCACGCGAACAGGGAGACAAGCTTTCCACCGGAGTTATCAAGCAGATTCAGGTTTCGGTGGCGCAGCTTCGAAAAGTTTCGGTCGGTGACAAACTTGCGGGACGCCATGGAAACAAAGGTGTCATTTCGCGAATCGCTCCGGTCGAGGATATGCCCTATCTTCCCGATGGAACGCCTATCGACGTGATTTTGAATCCGCTCGGAGTCGTTTCACGTATGAACATCGGGCAGATTTTGGAAACTCATCTCGGATGGGCGGCGCTCAAACTCGGCTACAAAGCCGCGACTCCGGCGCTTGATGGGGTTACGGAGGAAATGATTAAGGAAGAACTCAGGAAAGCGGGACTTCCGGAAAGTGGAAAGATACGCCTCATTGACGGAAAAACCGGAGAACCGTTTGACAATGAAACGACCGTCGGAGTGATGTATGTGATGAAACTCAACCACTTGGTTGAAGACAAACTCCACATGCGTTCAATCGGGCCGTACTCGCTTATCACCCAGCAGCCGCTCGGAGGAAAAGCTCAATTCGGAGGACAGAGATTTGGAGAAATGGAAGTATGGGCTTTGGAAGGTTATGGATCTTCCTATACTCTCCAGGAAATGCTAACGATCAAATCTGACGATGTGCTTGGACGTTCGAAAGCCTATGAATCGATAATCAAAGGAGAAAAAATTAAGAGTCCGAACATTCCCGCATCGTTCCATGTGCTTGTCAACGAGCTCAAGGGGCTTTGTTTGGATGTTGAATTGGTGGACTCTCAGATTGGAAACGATGAAACGGAAGATGAGGAAGTTGTGGAACAGACCGAAGGAAAGGCGGAAGAAGATATCGATCAGATTTAATTTCTTGTAACTATTTCATTTAAGTTCTTATTGGGGTCATTAGGGTGCAAGTTAGAGTATTGGAGCCGCTGCCAGTAGTAATGCGGCTCGAATGTCTCGAATGAACTCGAATGTCTCAAATAAACTCAAAACTTTAAATAAACTTATGGAAAATATTACAAAAGTGAGCGATTTCAACAGCGTCCGTCTGAAACTCGCAAGCCCGAAGGACATCATGAACTGGTCTCACGGGGAAGTCACAAAACCGGAAACAATCAACTATCGTACCCAGCGTTACGAAAAAGACGGTTTGTTCTGCGAAAAGATTTTCGGGCCTTCAAAGGACTGGGAATGCTATTGCGGAAAATACAAAAGAATCCGCTACAAAGGCATAGTCTGCGACAAATGCGGAGTCGAAGTGACGCGTTCGATCGTAAGGCGCGAAAGAATGGGACACATCAAGCTTGCCGTTCCGGTTTCGCATATTTGGTTTTTGCGCGGCGTGCCTTCAAAAATAGGTCTGGCGCTTGGAATCGGAGTGCAGGATCTTGAGAAAGTGATCTATTTTTCAGCATACATAATCAAGAGTGTTGACGAAGAAGTGCGCAGCCGCGTTATCGATCAACTTGAACAAGAGTACAAAGCGAAGCAAAAAGAAATTAAATTGCAGAAGGATGAAAATGAACACAGTGTTCAAATGGCGCTTGAAGAATTGCGCGAGCAGTACAAGGGTGTTAGGGATGACATCAAGAACCTCAAGCCGATGCAGATTCTTTCCGAACTTGAATACTTCAACTTGTCGTCAAGATTCGGACAGGTTTTTTCCGCCGGAATCGGAGCCGAAGCGATAAGGGGCATTTTGGAGGAAATGGACATAGAAAAGATGATCAAAAGTATCAAGAAAGAACTTGAAAGCGAAGAAAGCGTGGACAAGAAAAAACTTTTCAAAAGAATGAAGCTTTTTCAGGGATTTAAGAAAGCCGATCTTAAGCTTGAATGGATGCTTCCTACCGTGATTCCCGTCATTCCGCCGGATCTTCGTCCGATGGTTGCTCTTGACGGAGGACGTTTTGCGACTTCTGATCTTAACGATTTGTACAGAAGAATAATCAACAGAAATAACCGTCTGAAGAAATTGATAGACCTTGGCGCGCCTGAAGTTATCACAAGAAATGAAAAAAGAATGCTTCAGGAAGCCGTTGACGCTCTTTTTGACAACAGCGCGAGAAAAGGACAATCGTCCGTTGCCGCCTCGACGGGACAAAGAAGGCCTCTGAGATCCCTGGCGGACGCTCTCAAGGGAAAGCAAGGACGTTTCAGACAAAACCTGCTTGGAAAACGTGTCGACTATTCAGGGCGCAGCGTGATTGTTGTCGGACCGCAGCTTAATTTGCATCAGGCCGGACTTCCGAAGAAGATGGCGCTTGAACTTTTCAAACCGTTCATCATCAACAAGCTCATAGAAAAGGAATACGCGCATAATGTAAGGACGGCAGGACGAATGGTTGATGCGGAAGCGGAAGAAGCATATGAAATTCTCGACGAAATAATTGAACATCACTATGTGCTTCTCAACCGCGCTCCGACCCTGCACCGTCTGTCTATTCAGGCGTTCCAGCCTGTGCTGATCGAAGGAAAAGCGATTCAGATTCATCCGATGGTCTGCGCCGCGTTCAATGCGGACTTTGACGGAGACCAGATGGCGGTGCATGTTCCGCTTACGGATCAGGCGCGCGAAGAAAGCGCGAATGTCATGCTTTCTTCGAAAAATCTTCTAAAGCCTGCTTCGGGAGATCCGATAGTCGTTCCTTCGAAAGACATCGTGCTTGGCGCATATTACATCACGCATATCAAAGAAGAAGCGAAAGGGGGAGGCAAATTCTTTGCGACTCCGGAGGAAGCGATCATCGCATATCAGCTTGGATGTGTTGCGGTAGATGCAAAAATCAAAGTGGACGTCAACGGAAACATTTTGGAAACTTCAGCGGGACGCATAATGTTCAACGACATTCTTCCTGAAGAAATGCGATTCATGAACGAGGAATTGACGCAGAAAGAGATCAAGCAAATCGTCGCGCGCATTCTTTCCCTGAGAGGACAGGATGAAGCCGCTGAATTCATTGATAAAATAAAGAAACTCGGATTCCAAATGGCGGGAAAAAGCGGTATCAGCTGGGGAATGGATGATTTGAGCGTGCCGGCAGAAAAGGAATCTACAATGAAGAAAGCCGAAGAAGAAGTTCTGACAATCAACCAGCAATACGTGATGGGGCTTCTTACCGAAGAGGAAAGAAAGAGCCGTGTTATTGAAGTTTGGAATCGCGCGAAAAATATCATTGCCGATTCGGTAAAATCTTCACTTGACAAGGAAGGCCCGGTCTATACGATGGTTCATTCGAAAGCCAGAGGCTCAGAATCCGTTGTCGTGCAGATGATGGGAATGAAAGGACTTGTGGCGGGACCGACGGGTGAAACCATTGAACTTCCGGTGAAGAGCTCTTTCAAAGAAGGATTCAATGTTTTGGAATATTTCATTTCGACTCACGGAGCCAGAAAAGGTATGGCCGACACGGCTCTCAGGACCGCGACTGCCGGATATCTCACAAGGCGTCTTGTCGATGTGGCTCAGGACATCATCATACGCGAAGATGATTGCGGAGACACTGAAGGCTCGTACATTTACAGGGAAGACTCAGAGCGTATCGGACAAAGCTTCGGAGCGCGTGTTGAAGGAAGAGTTGTCGCAGAAAATGTCGTTGATCCCAAGACAAAGAAAGTTATCATCAAGAAAGGAACTCTCGCGACGAAGGAAGACGGGCAGGCAGTTGAAAAAGCGCAGGTTGAAAAAGTCAGAATCAGAAATGTGATTACATGCAAAAGCAGGAGAGGAATTTGCCGCGCGTGCTATGGTAAAGATCTTGGACGCAACAACCTTGTTGCAATCGGACAGGCAGTCGGAATAGTCGCCGCGCAGGCGATCGGTGAACCGGGAACGCAGCTTACCATGCGTACGTTCCACACCGGAGGTGTTGCCGGAACAGACATCACACAGGGTCTTCCTCGTGTTGAAGAAATTTTTGAAGCACGTCCGCCGAAAGGAGAAGCAATCATTTCCGATGTTGACGGGAAAATCGTTGATATCATAGACGAAAACCGCAAGACTGTCACAATCAAGATTGAAGTTCAGGAAAAATCTGCCAAAGGCGGAGAAATTAAGGAATATCAAGTTCCTTCCGAATCAACGCTAATCGTGGAAAAAGGCGAACTCGTGGCGAAAGGCACGCAGCTTAATGAGGGCCATATAGATCTCAAGAAGATGTATGAAACTCTCGGCCAGGAAGCAGTGCAGAGATATATCATCAATGAAATTCAGGAAATCTATGCCGCGCAAGGGGAGGGAATCAATGACAAGCACATCGAAATAATCATCAGGCAGATGCTTTCAAGAATCAGGGTTGTCGATCCGGGAGACACGGATCTCTTGCCGGGCGATATTGTTGAAAAAGATCAATTCCAGGAAGAAAACGAATTGGCTCACAAATCCAAACAGGAAACTGCCACCGGAGAACAGCTCATCATGGGAATCACGAAAGTCGCGCTTTCGACTGAATCTTTCCTCTCGGCCGCATCTTTCCAGGAAACTGCGCGCGTGCTCATCAACGCAGCCGTTACAGGAAAGGACGACCGCTTGAGAGGTCTCAAGGAAAACGTCATCATTGGACGCCTAATTCCTGCGGGAACAGGATACAGGAAGTAAAAACTGTCATTCTGGACTTGATCCGGAATCAGGATCCTGAATCTCGCCAAAGGCGGACAAGTAAGTTCAGGATGACAATGAATATAAAATGCAAAATGCAAGGCGCCTCGATTCGATCGAGGCGCCTTTTGTTTGTTAGAGGCTAAGCCTCCTCATGGAGGCTTAGCCTCTAAAGTCTATTAAGCTAATATTAAAATCAATTTATGTTATAATATTAACATATGCGCAAGGTTCAATTTGCAAATGGAGAATATTATCACATATATAACCGTGGCGTGGACAAGCGGGATGTGTTTTTGGACGACGAAGATTACTTGAGGTTTTTGACAGCCCTACGGGAATTCAACACGACTGAACCGATAGGAAGTTTGTATGAAAAAAATTCAAAGTTTCCAGAGGCTAAGCCTCCATATCTACGCCGAGGCTTAGCCTCTGGAGAAGAAAGCGATGCACTGGTTGAAATTGTTTGTTATTGTTTGAACCCAAATCATTTTCATCTGATATTAAAACAGCTTCAAGAGAAAGGAATCAGCAAATTCATGTTAAAGGTAAGCACGGGCTATACGATGTTTTTTAATAATAAATATGAACGAAGCGGTTCATTATTTCAAGGTGTGTTCAAAGCTATCCATATAGATTCAAATGAATACCTTCTTTATTTGTCCGCATACGTGAACGGGAATAATTTTATCCATGGATATGACAAAGATAATGACAAGGAGGCTAAGCCTCCACGTGGAGGCTTAGCCTCTGAGAATTTGGAATGGAAGTATTGCAGCGCGCTGGACTATATCGGGAAAAGAAACGGAACGCTTTGCAAGAAAGATGTGATTTTGGATCAATTTGCAGATTCGGAGTTTAACTCTGCGCCGGAGTTGAACTCCGGGAAATGTCTCAAAAGATATGCTGAATTTCTGAATAAAAACGCATTGCATCTGAAGGAAAAGAAACAACTCGAAAAGTATTTATTGGAGTAATGCAGACATAGAGGCTAAGCCTCCAAAGAAGGCTAAGCCTCCAAAGAAAGCTATGCGAAAATGGATACACCAAAAAA
>DBRS01000021.1 GCA_002306085.1 Candidatus Moranbacteria bacterium UBA1362 | reverse complement strand
GGCTGGAAGTGGGAGGAGCTGAAAAGCAGCTGTTGAGAATTTTGCCGGAACTGCAAGGCGATTTTGACAATCGTGTCTGCTGCATCAGAGGCCATGGCTCAATAGGAAAACTGCTTGAGAAAAAAGGAATAAAGGTCCACTACCTGAATATCAAAAATATTTTTAGCCCGAATTTGATAGTCAGATTCAAAAGGGTTGTCGAAGAATTCAAGCCGGATACATTGGTTACGTATTTGATTCATGCCGATTTATACGGCAGGGTGCTTGCCAAATTATGCGGAATTAGAAAAGTTTTGTGCAGCCAACGCGGAATACTTTTGAATTGGGAATGGCTGAGGTTTTTCGATCGACTAACGAAATCTTTGGTCACAAAATATACAGTTCAGACGGAAGTGACAAAAAAAGAGCTTATGCAAAAATTAAAGCTTCCGGAAAAAAAATTCATCATTATCCCAAATGGAATCATGGTCGAAGAATTCGATTTTGATTTGAACGTTGAGAACAAAAAGGCTGAACTAAACATAAATCCGAACAATTTAAATGTTGTTTGCGTAAGCAACTTGCGAATCAAAAAGGGTCACGAATTTCTTTTGGAAGCGTTCGAAAAAACATATAAAACCAATAACAATATAAACCTGCTGATAGTGGGCGATGGCGACCGGAAAAAATCGCTCATTGAACAAGTGCGGGACTATGACTCAAGAGACAATATTTATTTTCTGGGAAACCGGAACGACGTGAGGGAAATCCTTAAAATAAGCGATATTTTTGTCTTGCCGACTCTCGGTGAGGGAATGAGCAACGCAATTCTGGAAGCTTTGGCAAGTTCCTTACCTGTAATTACGACAAACATTCCGGTTAATGCGGAAATTATCACGGACAATGTGGATGGCTTACTGGTAAGCCCGAAACAAAGCAAGGAATTGGCCGATAAAATAAAATTTTTGATCGACAATCCTGAAATAAGAGAAAAAATAGGCGCAAACGGACGCTCACTTGTCGAAAGAGAATATGCCATCTCGAAAATATCTTCAAAGTGGAGCGGCACTTTGAAGAATTTATAAATATGAGACAAATAAAAATATCCATCGAAAAACTGCAAGCGGCGCTAAAAGACAAGCAAACTATAAAGCGCACGCTTTTTTCCCTGATAAAGATCTGGCTGATACCTACTATTGCTTTCTGGTTTGCGTATATGGCTGATCTTGATTTGCTAAGACAGGTGACTTCTGTTTATACCATCTTTTTCCTGCCTGGATATTTTCTAGTTCCTGTCATTTTCCCAAAAGCCAGCAAGACGGAAATATTCGCCATGAGTTTCTTGGTTTCCATACTTATTGTTCCTCTGACAGGATATCTTCTCGCACTTAAGAACATTGCTTTCAACGAAACGACCGCCATAATAAGCTTGCATTCCATGCTCGCGTTTCTTGCTCCATTTTTCTTTGTCGCAAAAATTCTTGACAAAAAAGATGAACATGGCTCGGAAAAAAATCATAAAGGCTTGTTTGTAATTTTGGGGATTTTCGCAATCCTGATGAGCGCGCTTCTAGGAATGTACCCGTTTTTGCCCGAAGCCGATCCTTATACATTTTATGCTGTCACGGAGAAGCTGCTGAACACCGGCATCCATCCGCAGATTTTTTATCGGCCATTTTTCAGTTTCTTTATCGGATATATTTGTTTGGTAGGCAATTTCTCCATTTGGATCGTGATGAAATACCTTTTGGCTTTTTTGCCCGCCTTCTTCCTTCCCTTACTTTGGGAATACGGGAAGAGCTTTAATCCGGATAAATTCATGGAGGTGTTTTTCCCTCTGGCAGTGCTGGCTCCGCCTGTGTTTTTGCTCGAATCCCAGGTGGTCAGGCCCCAAATATTTTTCGTATCTATCTTGTTCATTTCCCTTTACTTCATACATGTCTCTGTAAGAGAAAAATCGTATTCTCTGTGGATAACCATGCTTGTCACGTCAACTTTGTGCGTAAAATATCATGAGCTTGGATTATTTCTTATTTTCATAACCATAGGATCACTGCCCTTCCTTGTGCAGATAAAAATAAGAAACATGCGCTCCTCGAAATTTTACGCGATTTCGGCTTTATTGCTGTCATTGCTTGTCTTTTCGGCGTATTCGCTGTATCCTCTGCTGATAAAAATCCTGAATACGACGGCATTTTTCAACGTATTTTCGCAAAAAATAATGTTTAAGCCGTGGTTTTTGAACAATTTCACAAACGTGGACGGAATGAATGTCAGTTGGAATGGGCTTGGAACGGTGGAATACTATGCTTATTTTTTGAGCGCCCTCATCCCGGTGATTTTCTTCTTGGGTTTCCGCGAGATAAAACTGAAAGTTTTTTTAAAAAATACTTATGCGCCGTTTCTTATTGCCCTTGTTCCCTTTTTTGCGATAGCGGAGATTTTACCGCGATTCAACATAAACCTTTTGCCGGATAGAGCTTGGTTTTTTGTCACCATCTCGACCGTATTCTTGCTCCCCCCATTTTTAAATGCGATGAGTCCGAAGTACTTTGGAATAAAAAAGGTTTTTATCCTACTTTTGTTTTTCTCGGTTTCTTTGGCTGGAACTTTCTATATAGCGAAAGCCAAACAGGGCTATATAACTCAGAAAGAATACGAATCTTCTCTCTACCTTAAAAACAATACTCCAAGTGACAGCCTGATTGTCTCGCAGGAAAACAACAACATGGTTGTCGAATTTTTCGGAAAGAGAAAGATGTTTTCATACAAACCCATTTTTTATTCCGACAACTACAGCGTGACTTCCGAAGAGTTGACATCAATAAGGGAAGCTTTTGGCAAATCAGGCAAAAACAGAGCGGAAATCTCTTCAGATGCGCCCATATATATACTTTTTTCTTTTGACAAAAACAAAGGTCTTTATTCCCAACGAGACTGGTGGCGATATGCAAGCTTCGCTGGCGCAAACATACATGCTCTTTCAACAAGCCCCTTGCTGGAGAGAGTCTTTGATAACGAAAGTGTTGTGATATGGAAAATAAATTTTAAATAAATAAAAAAGCCGTAATGGCCCGCGAAAGATCCGTCTTCAAAACCAGGCGGAATTTTTATTATGATCTTCTCATGATTCTCCTTATTTTCAGATTGTTGAGCAATTTGAATATCTTTAATGATATGATGTGCAAATAGTTAAACGCGAAAAATCCGCGCGATTCCCAATAACATTTTATGTTATTGTCTATGGCCGCATTTTCCCGATTCAGATACTCAATTTCATCGAACGTTTCATTTTTATTCAAATATCCTTCCCAAAAAGCATCCTTGAGTTTTTTATTGCTGACAAAAAACAACCAAAGTTTATACAGCGGCTTGCTGGCTTTCAAATGCATGAACATCAGGGAAATGTCATCATAAATGTTGCCTACGGATTTTTGCACCTCGTTATTGGTATTGTATCTTGAAAAGGACGCATCGATGAAAAAAATCCTATCATCTTTTGAAAATACAACATTGCTGGGGGTAAAGTCTCCGTGTGAAATATTACAATCGTGCATTTTTCTCAAATATTGCCCTATTTTTTTGAAATCTCCAGCAACCAGCTTGTTTTTTTTGAGCAAATCATACAGACTATATTTTATCTCCAAGCCCTCATATTGAATGCTGTTCTTGTCATAGCTAATGGGTTTCGGATAATTTATAATCTTATTTAATTTTAACCCCTTTTCAAATTCGTCGACAATCTTAGGTTGATCATCTGGATTCAGATAATATTTGGTGAAAGTTTTATTTTTTTCATCTAACAAATATTTTCTTTTATGCATGTTTTATGACAATCACAAGATCAGTTCCGAATTTATTAAAAATTTTCAAATTACCGAGAAAGTTTTCCATTTTTATCCATATATTTTTTGGAAATATTTTGGAAAAGATTTTATTTTCAAG
>DBRS01000008.1 GCA_002306085.1 Candidatus Moranbacteria bacterium UBA1362 | reverse complement strand
ATTTCGAAACCGCGCGGCCAGGGAACCCTTCAAACGTAGCTTATGCGCATGGACAATCACCTGCTACTGCCGATGGACAATATGTGATTTCATGGAATGCGCCTGCAAATGGCGATAATGTGCGTTACTATAATATATATGCGCAAGACGGATCGGAGCCTTCAGCAATTCAACAACGTCGCATAGCTTCAATTCCCGCGACATTTGACTATGATCAGGATGGAGCGTTTACCTATGTCGATTGGCTCGGGAATCAGGATGGTTCGACGCAATACAAAGTGACGGCTGTCGATTATCAGGGAAATGAAAGTGGTGAAACTGGAGACACCACTCCACCAGCTGCACCTAGCGGATTAAATGTGAGCTGAGCATAAAATAAAATTTAATTTCTGTTTCAAGATTCAAAAAAATTTCAACTTTTTAAGACTGGTTGAAATTTTTTGTTGCAAAAAGAAGCAACTTTAGGTAATATTAAAACAATGATAATCATATCTTACTAGATTTTTGTTTTATGGCGCGAATTTTTTCGGGCGTACAACCGAGCGGAAAACTGCATATCGGAAACTATCTGGGCGCGATCAAAAATTGGGTGAAACTTCAGGACGAGTACGAGTCCATTTTCTGCGTTGTTGATATGCATGCGATCACGATTCCGCAAGATCCCGAAGTTTTGCGCGAGAAAACTTTGGAAATTGCCAAGATATATCTTGCTGCGGGAATTGACCCTAAAAAATCTGCAATATTCATCCAGTCGCATGTGAAAGAACATGCGGAACTTATGTGGATATTGAATACACTTACAAAAAATGGAGATCTTAATAAAATGACTCAATTTAAAGATAAGACTGGATTAGACTTTGAGTTTTTTGAAAAACAATTGAGAGAGTTAGGAGATAGGAAGCTTAAAGATTTTATAAGAACAGATCAATTAGAAAAATTGTTTCTTTTACAAGATAAGGAGGCAGCCATAGATGCTGTTTATAAAACTGCAACACATGCTGCTGCCGATGTTTATAAAAAATTTATAATCGAGAGATTTAATTCACCAGGCGTCGGTCTTTTTGATTATCCAGTTCTGATGGCGGCAGATATTCTTTTGTATGACACTGAGGTTGTTCCCGTCGGTGAGGACCAGTTGCAACATGTGGAGCTGACAAGAACTTTGGCGAAAAGGTTCAACAGCAAGTTTGGCGAAACTTTTGTCGTGCCGGAGTCGCATATCACTAAAGAAAGCATGAGAATCATGGGTTTGGATGATCCGTCAAAAAAGATGTCAAAATCGGCGACATCCGAATACAACTACATCGGACTTCTTGATGATGCTGAAACGGTCAAGAAAAAAATCAAAAAAGCCGTCACGGACAGCGGAAACGAAATAGTTTACAGCGACGACAAGCCTGCACTCAAAAATCTTATCAATATATATTCAGCATTTTCAGAAAAAACTTCAAAAGAAATTGAAAAAATGTATGCAGGCAGAGGCTATGCTGATTTCAAAAACGACCTGTCAGAAGAAATAATAAAATTTCTCGAGCCCTTCCAAAAGAAATTCAAGGATTTTTCGAATGAAGAGGTTTTGAAAATTCTTGAAGAAGGCGCGGAGAAAGCCCGTCCGCTTGCCGAGAAAAAAATAAAAGAAGTGAAGGAAAAGATCGGATTTATCATGTAATCTTTCGTTAACCACAAATACAAACACAAAAGTATGAAAAAAAACATGAAACGATTGATTGCGTTTTTGGAAGAATATTTTAGCATGATTTTTTTCGGCGCGGCTGAAAACCAAATTATTCTATCGCATAGCGGGAAAAAGAAATTCTATTCCTACACTCAGCTCAAAAAGCACCAAAAGAAGGTGCGAAAAATATTCATGTCTTTTGTTGGTGGAATAGTACTTTTGCTCTTGGGGGTCGTAATAGGTCCCGCAATTCTTCCTGTTACCTATAAGGCGGAGATATATATTCCAAGCGGGCGTGGAGATATTTTGATCGGAAACGTTTCAAAAAATCAAGCTACTGTTATTTTCAAAACACTCAACGCGAGGGATGCGAAAAAACCGCTTGCGACCAAGGCTTATGTGGAAGTTTATGAAGACGAAAATCTTAAAAAAATGGTGGCAAAAAGCGAAGAATCCGACTATGCGGTTACGCACATGATACCGATAAATAATCTCAAGGAAGGGAATCAGTACTATTTCCAAATTGTTGCTTCTGATTCAGCCGACTTTTCCAACGCAAAGAAAGTATTTTCCTGGGGAGAAGGAAAAGATCCAATCAAGGTTTTTACCACCGGAGAACCTATTATTCCCAAATGTACAACAGATGAAATTCGGAACATGATTGTGCTTCAACAGGAAAACAAGGAAAGTTTTTATGAAAACGCGGTCGTTCAGCAAACAGATTTTACAAATGTCGAAAGTATTGATGATGCTGAAGAAGCAACAGAAGAAGACAAGACTCTTAAAATTTCTAACGTCCAAAACGAAAATCATCTGCAGCCTCAGAACAAGGTGCAGACAATAATTTCATGGAAAACAAATTTTCCGGCAACGACGGTGCTTGAGTATAGCGAAGGGACTAACGGCGAAAGAAAAAAAATAGTCATAAGCGATAAAAAAACAATAAAACATGCGGCTGTTCTGACAACATTGAAGGCTGGAACGGTATATTATTTTAAGGTAATCTCGGAAGATGAAAACGGCAATTTGGCGGTTTCCAAGGATTATTCTCTCCGAACTCCAATTCCTAAAGATACCGTTCTTCAGCAGATAGCCAAAAATTTTAAGGGGCTTATTTTCCAAATGAATCAAGAATAGGATGCACAGGCGTTGTTTAGCTGGACAGATGTTTCAAATTTTTCCTGCCATATGTCATTTTTCACATTTCGGGGGTGTACTGGCGGGTATGGTAATGACTCTTGACAAGTTTTATTTATCGTGTAGAATAAGCAATGTACTGTTTTTAGACAAAGGAGATTTTTGTGTTTGCCTGAAAAAAGGTATAACAAGCGCGGTTTTGAGAGGACTGAATTAATCAATTCATACAATTCATAAAAAGTTATCTTATAACGTGCGATATGTTTGGCTTTTCGAAAGCCATAGCGTTTCGCGACAAAAATCAATATGGCGGGTAAATTTGAACGAACAAAATCCCATGTGAACGTGGGAACAATCGGACATGTCGACCATGGCAAGACCACTCTTACCGCGGCTATTTTGCATGTCTTGAGCCTTAAGGGCTTTGCAAAAGAAAAAAATGTTGCTGAAATCGATAATGCTCCGGAAGAAAAAGAGCGTGGAATCACCATTGCTACATCGCACTGTGAATATGAATCTGACACAAGACACTATGCGCATGTTGATTGTCCCGGACACGCCGACTACATCAAGAACATGATTACGGGTGCTGCCCAGATGGACGGGTCAATTCTGGTTGTAAGCGCAACTGATGGACCTATGCCGCAGACTCGTGAGCATATACTTTTGGCTCGCCAGATCGGTGTGCCTGCGATAGTAGTTTTCATCAACAAAGTTGATATGGTTGACGATCCTGAGCTTATTGACCTTGTTGAAGCAGAAGTGAGAGAATTGCTTTCGAAATATGAATTTGATGGTGACAATGCTTCAGTTGTTCGAGGATCAGCTCTCAAGGCTCTTGAAGCCAAATCGGCTGATGATGCTGATGCTAAACCCATACTTGAACTCATCCAGGCTCTTGATACAAAGATTCCTGAACCAGTTCGTGACATTGACAAGCCGTTTCTTATGCCTATCGAAGACATTTTTTCGATTGAAGGACGCGGAACTGTTGTTACCGGAAGAATTGAGAGTGGCGTTATCAATTTGAACGAGGAAGTTGAAATTGTCGGGCTTAAACCTACAACAAAAACAGTTGTTACCGGAGTGGAAATGTTCAATAAATCTCTCGACAAAGGACAAGCTGGCGATAATGCCGGACTTCTGCTTCGCGGAATCAAGAAGGAAGATGTTGCCCGCGGACAGGTTCTTGCGAAACCGGGCTCAATCACTCCTCACACCGAATTTGAAGGTGAAATATACGTTTTGACAAAAGAAGAAGGCGGAAGGCATACTCCATTTTTCAAAGGATACAAGCCGCAGTTTTATGTGAGAACAACCGATGTTACGGGAGAAGTTATTTTGCCGGAAGGAACCGAAATGGTTATGCCCGGAGATACCGTTAACCTAAAGATTAAACTTATTGCTCCGGTTGCCATGTCAGAAGGAATGCGATTTGCGATTCGTGAAGGAGGAAAAACTGTGGGAGCGGGAGCAGTAACCAAGATTCTAAAATAACCTCGAGTAAACTATGCAGACATATTGTACAATATGTCTGCTTGTGTTCACTTGATGCAACAAGTGGCTAAAAAATTAAGTCGTTATTTATTAAAAGAAGTAAAGTACCTCGATGGCTGCGAAAAAAGACACAGATCAATCAACAAGAATCAGGATCAAGATTAAAGCGTACGACAATAAGGTTATAGACCAATCAGCGCGCAAAATCGTGGAAACTGCGGAAAGATCAGGATCGAAAATAACGGGTCCGGTTCCGCTTCCAACGGAAATTCATAAGATTACTGTCAATAGAGCGACATTCGTGGATAAGGACGCGCGCGATCAATATGAAATGAGAATCCACAAAAGATTGATTGATATCTGGAATCCGACACCGAAGACTATTGAAAATCTGACAAGTTTGGATTTGCCTGCCGGGGTTGATGTAGAAATAAAGATGTAGCATTTGAAAGCGTGCCGCGAAAGCGCTCTCCAAAAGCCTTATGTGTTCGCTCGGAGAGTATTCGCAGTTTCGCATTAGTATGCAACTAGTTAAAGTCCAGTTTCTTTGCTTGCAAAGAGCTGGATACTCAACTAGCTAATCAGGATTAACCCTGATGTGCTGGCTTGAGGCCAGTATTTTTATTGATAAAATCACCAATCCACGCGAATCGTATTTTGGATAATCGCGAAAAAGAATTGGAGATAATTAATGATAAATTAGAGTAGATTAGAGAATATGAAGTGTATCCTCGGAAAAAAATTGGGAATGACGACGCTGTATGACAAGAAACAGGGGGCTTTGAGTGTGACGCTAATTGAGTGTCAGCCAAACACCATTTCAGCCGTAAGGAGCAAAGAGAAAAACGGCTATTCTTCTGTTCAGCTTGAGATTCTAAAAACCAAAAAGCGAGTTCACCGCAAAGAATTTCGCCTTGAGAGTGATGAATCGATAGAAATAGGCGGCAAAGTTACGGTTGAAAATTTTCAAGTTGGAGACATTGTGAAAGTAAGCGGAATTTCCAAAGCCAAGGGCTTCCAGGGCGCCATGAAAAGGCATGGTTTTAAAGGAGCTCCGCAGACACACGGCCACAAGCATGATCACAGGGCTCCCGGATCAATCGGTGCGCAGCAGCCGCAGCATGTTATCAAAGGGAAAAAGATGGCCGGGCGCATGGGAGGAGAAAGAGTTACCGTGAAAAATATGAAAATTGCCCATGTAGACCCAAAAAGAAAAATTTTGGCAGTTCTCGGAGGAGTGCCTGGAGTTGTCGGAAGAATAGTTGAAATAAGAGGATAAGCTCTAACGAATTACGAATCAATTGCAGATTTGCGAATGTATAAAAACAAATTAAAAGCGTTTCGTATATTTGTAAATTTGCAATGAGGTTTGTATTTTAGTTAGATATAAAGATTAAATATGGCAACGATAGCTATTCACAATTTTGACGGCAAGAAAATTGAAGATCTGAAAGTTTCAGATTCTGTTTTCAATGAGAAGAAAAATGATAAGCTTCTCCATCAAGTTTTCATGGTGATTTCAGGGAATCAGAGAAGTTCGATAGCACATACGAAAGGCAAGGGACAAGTGGCAGGAAGCGGAAAGAAACCATTTAGGCAAAAAGGAACAGGAAGCGCCAGACAAGGACAGAAAAGAAACCCGATAATGAAAGGCGGGGGAATATCTTTTGGACCTACAAGCGAAAGGAATTTTAAGAGAAATCTGAACAGTAAAATGAAACAGAAAGCCGTAAGAATCGCGCTTAGCGATAAATTACGAAGCAAGGAATTGATAGCATTGGATTTTCTGAAGCTGGAGAAGCCTAAAACTAAAACATTTGCGGGAATTCTGGAAAAACTAAAGATTAAAGGCAAAGTTTTGGTTTCTTTTGCTGACACTGAAAAGGAAAGTGTTTTGGCTAGCAGAAACATCAGAAGTGTCAAAAATATTTTCACAAAGGATTTGAATGTAATGGATTTGCTAAATAACAAATATTTGCTATTAAGCAAGGAATCGATAAATTTTCTGGAAAAGAAGTTTGGCAACAAGATCTAATTCTTTCAATTTGTCAATGAACGCAAGTGATTAGTGAGAATTCATTTATAGATTAAAGTTAATTTGTGATAGGAATAATATTATGGCAATTGTTGAAACAAAGAGAGATGATAAAAAAGCAAAAAGGGTTGCGAAAGAATTGTCGAAAAAAGAAGACAACTCTGCTTTTGACATCAATGTTGCCATTTCCAGCAAGGTTTTGGTAGAGCCGTGGATAACGGAGAAGACGCACAGCGCTATCAGCAATGATAAATATTCATTCAAGGTTGCTAAGGGCGCAACGAAAAAGCAGATAAAAACGGCGATTGAAGGCATATATGACGTAAAAGTGAAGAAAGTCACCGTAGTTAATACCAAGGCGAAAATGAAATCATACGGAAGACATTTGGCGATAAAACAAGGAATGAGAAAAGCGACGGTCACATTAAAGAAAGGCGATAAAATAGAGTTGTTCAAAGGAGCATAGAGAATAGAAATAGCGAATAAAAAAGCTGGAGATAATTAATGGTAAAATTAGAATAGATTAGAGAACATATGTCCATAAAGGTTTACAAAAAGAATACTGCTGGCAGAAGAAATATGTCGATTGTGAAGCCAGATGAACTTACCGATAAAAAGCCGGAGAAGTCTTTGCTTGCTCCGATCAAAAACAAGGCTGGAAGATCAAATGGAAAAATTGCGGTAAGGCATCAGGGAGGCGGGCACAAAAGACGCTACAGGCTTATTGATTTTAAACAGCAGAAATTTGATATTCCAGGCAGGATCGTTGCTATAGAAAAGGATCCAAACAGGAGTGCTTTGATAGCTTTGATTTCATATAATGATGGAGACAAAAGATATATACTGGCAACAGAAGGAATGAAGGCGGGAGGAAAGATTTTGTCGTCTTTCAATGCGCCGATCAAGGAAGGCAACAGAACGGCTCTTAAAAATATTCCTTACGGTACGATCGTTTCAAATGTGGAGTTGATTTCCGGCAGAGGAGGGCAAATCATCAGGAGTGCCGGAAGTGGAGCAACACTCAGGGCTATTGACGGAAAAATGGCGCAGCTAAAGATGCCTTCAGGAGAAATAAGAGTGGTAAGCAGCGAAAATTTCGCCACGATTGGAAGAGTAAGCAATTTTGAACATTCAGCGATGAGTATCGGAAAAGCCGGGAGAGGCAGATGGATGGGGAAAAGACCTGCGGTTCGCGGAAGCGCAATGAATCCGGTTGATCACCCGCATGGAGGAGGAGAAGGAAGACAGGGAATCGGTTTGAAGAACCCGAAAACTCCTTGGGGAAAGCCGGCGCTTGGAAAGAAAACGAGAAAAAAGAAAAAGTATAGCGATAAATTTATAGTAAAAAGAAGACATAAGAAGTAAGAGAGAAATCACAAATTAACGCAAATTATGTCTTGAATAATCACGAATAAAAAGAATTGAAGATAATTAATGATAAACTAGCGTAGATTAGAGAAAAATATATGTCAAGAAGTCTAAAAAAAGGACCATATGTAGACGAGAGAGTTCTCAAGAAAGTTCTGAATGCAAAGCCAGGATCAGGGGTTATTAAAACGTGGTCGAGAGCTTGCACAATCTCTCCGGAAATGATAGGTTTTACTTTTGGAGTTCACAACGGAAGAGAATTTGTTTCAGTCTATGTGACTGAAGAAATGGTGGGACACAGGTTGGGAGAATTTTCTCCGACGCGAAAATTCACCAGACACGGTGGAAAGATGCAGAAGGAAATGGAGTTGGCTGCAAAACAGAAAGAACTGGAGGTTGCCAAGGCTGCGAAAGAAGAGACGAAGTCGGAAGGCAAAAAATAAAAATGATTCAAATCTACGAATGCGTCTCCGCTTTATCACAGGCAAGTAATTAACGGAAAAATTAAAAAAAGTATTTGTAGACAGGATTAATTAATAGAATCGGATTATATTGTATGAAAATCACAGCTACGCTGAAAAATTTAAGAATAGCCCCAAGGAAAGTGCGTTTGGTTACGGACAGTATTGTGGGAATGGATGCTGAAGAGGCGCTTGTTCATCTCAGGCATTTGATAAAAAGATCAGGAACGCCGGTTGAGAAGCTTCTTCAAAGCACATTGGCGAATGCTGAAAATAATTTTGGTTTGGACAGAAACAATATGTATGTCAGCAGTATACTTGTGGGGGAAGGACCAAGGCTGAAGAGATGGCTTCCGAGGGCGCAGGGAAGAGCAACTTTGATTTTGAAACGCACAACGCATATTGTGATGGAACTCGAAGAGAGGATTGAAGGAAAAAACAGGAAAACTAAAGAGCAGATGGAAAAAGAGAGAAAGCAACGTGAAGCTGAAAGGGCAAAAATGGAAAAAGAAGAAGCGGCACGAGCAGAAAAGGAAGAAATAATCGCAGAAAGCAATGATAAGTCTTCCCAAAAGCCTGATATCGTAAAAAAGGACATGGGAGGAAGTCGGAAGCAGGAAAGTGGGTTTTTGAAAAAAGTTTTTCAAAGAAAATCTGTATAATAACAGAATTAACGCGGAATAAAACAGAATAGACAGGTGTACAGAGTTTTTATCTGTCATTACGTAAATTTCTGTGTAATTCTGCGATAGCAAACATGGGACATAAAGTAAATCCAGCAGGATTAAGAATAGGTATAACAACAACTTGGAAATCAAGGTGGTTTTCAGAACGGGATTATAGGAAGAGACTCAAGGAAGACGTGCAAATTCGCGATTTTGTGATGAAAAAGTGGAAAGCTGCTGCAATTGCCGATGTTGAAATAGAAAGGAACGCGAATGTGTTGAGGCTTATTATAAAAACATCGCGTCCCGGGGTTCTGATTGGAAGAGGAGGAACAGGCATAACTGATATGGGTCAGACAATAAAAGAGAAATTTTTCAAAGGAAAAAAGGTTGATGTTAAGATTGAGGCCCAGGAAGTCAGGCAATTTGAGGAAAACGCTTCTCTTGTTGCTCAGAATGTGGCGGAACAGCTTGAAAAACGGGTTCCGTTCAGGAGGGTTCTTAAATCAATGCTCGACCAGGTTGAAAAAAACAGGAGCATCAAAGGAGTGAAAATTGAAGTTTCCGGAAGATTAGGAGGCGCAGAAATGTCAAGAAGGGAGTGGCTGTCCAGGGGAACTGTTCCGCTTCACACTTTGCGCGCGGACATTGATTTTGCGAGAGCCACCGCATTTACGACATACGGAGCGATAGGGGTAAAAGTCTGGTTGTATAAGGGGGAAATATTTGAGAATAAAAATAATTAAAATAATTAGTGATAAAATTAGTATAGTTAGAGATTATATACATATATGTTGATGCCAAAGAAAGTAAAGCATAGAAAGATCCATCGAGGCGGTGAAATCCGCGGGATTGCAACGAAAGGAAACGCTGTAAGTTTCGGCAGTTTTGGCTTGCAGGCAACAACGTCCGGTCTTATTTCAGCAAGACAGATTGAGGCTGCTAGAAGGGCTATGACAAGGTATATTAAAAGAGGCGGAAAAATTTGGATAAGAATATTTCCCGACAAGCCTATGACAAAAAAGGGAGACGAAACTCCGATGGGTAAAGGAAAAGGAAGTGTGGACCATTTTGTCGCCAAAACAAAGCAGGGGAAAATGTTGTTTGAGATGGATGGAGTTTCAGAAACGGTTGCCAGAGAAGCATTGAGACTTGCTTCGCATAAATTGTGTGTTAAGACAAAAATTGTTGTTAAGGAAAAGTAAGGACAGATAATAACTCGCGAATCCATTCGAATCCTGTCTAAAATAATTGCAAATATATTAGAGATGATTAGTGATAAAATTAGCGTAAATTAGAGAATATGAAAGCATCAGAAATAAGAGAAATGAATATAGAACAGCTGAAAAAGTTCATCAGCGAAAAACGGACACAGTCCGTGAAACTCAGGTTTGATATTTCAGCCAAGCAAATCAAGAATCACAGGGAGTACAGGAAGACTAGAAAAGAAATTGCGCAAGCATTGACGATTTTAAAAGAGAAAGAAGTAAAATAATTCAGCGGATCGGCGCGAGATGTTTGCAAAAAGCTTCTCGCTTCGTCCAAAGACATTATGGCAAAGAAAATAGCCAAGAAAAAAGGAATAGTTGTAAGCGATGCCGGGAATAAAACACTCGTAGTTATCACGCAATCATTGAAGACTCATCAGAAATACCTTAAGAAGTATAAGTCAACCAAGAAATACAAGGTACATGACGAAGAGAACAAATTCAAAAAAGGCGATGTTGTTGAATTCATCGAGTGCAAACCTATTAGTAAGGACAAGAGGCATAAGATTTTATAACTCGCGAATCCATTGGATTTATTTCGAATAATTTCGAATAAACATTGGAGATGATTAGTGATAAAATTAGTGTAAATTAGAGGTTAATAACTATATGATTCAGGCAGAAACAAGATTGAAGGCAGCTGACAATACGGGAGCAAAAATTCTCGAGTGTTTCAAGGTTCTTGGAGGAAGCAAAAGGCGCTATGCATACATAGGAGATGTTATTGTATGCAGTGTTAAATCTTCAGAACCGCGTGGCAGTGTTAAAAAAGGCGATAAAGTCAGGGCCGTGATAGTGAGGCAGAGCAAACCGCTTCGCAGAAAAGACGGATCGTACATAAAATTCGATGAAAATGCGGCGGTGATTCTGGATGGAACAGAGCTGAAGGGAACAAGAATTTTCGGACCGGTGGCAAGAGAGCTCAGAGAAAGAGGCTACACAAAAATAGTATCATTGGCGCCGGAAGTGTTATAGGACAATGGTTTGTGAATTTACTCGGATTTATTCCGAATAATCGCGAATAAAACATTAAAGATAATTAGTGATAAATTAGTGTTGATTATATATAGAGAAAATTATGCGCATCAAGAAAGGAGATACAATAAAAAAGATTGCGGGGAAGGATAGGGGGAAAGAAGGAAAAGTAATAAGAGTTCTTCCCAGGGAAGGCAAGATTGTCGTGGAAAAAATGAACATTGTTCAGAAACATTCGAAGCCGCGCAGGCAGGGAGAGCGTGGACAGCGCGTTGAAATTTTTGCTCCATTTGATGCTTCAAATGTTATGGTTATCTGTCCCTCTTGCGGCAAGGCTACAAGGATAGGATATATCTCAACTGAGAATAAGAAAACCCGCATTTGTAAAAAATGTAAAAAAGAATTTTGACAGTTTCTGTGAATTATCTGCCTACCGAGCGAGCAGGCGAATCAATGCGAATATACCAATGTGAGATTAATATAATTAACGAATAACAAGAAGTTTTAATAGGACAATTGGATATGGGCGATGAATTTGTACATTCGTACGGACTCGTAGCTCACAAAGAAAGACATGAACATTACTCCAGCAAAAGAAAAATATTCGAAGATCGTTGTTGAAGAAATGAGAAAGAAATTTGGTTACAAGGGTCCGATGGCAGTACCTCGTATCGGTAAGGTTGTTGTTAATGTTGGAATAGGAAAGTTTGCAAAAGAAGGTGAAAAAGTCGAAGAAGTGGCAAGTTCTGTGGCTGCTATTACTGGCCAAAAACCAGTCAGGACAAAAGCGAAAAAAGCAATTTCCGGATTTAAAGTGAGAGAAAATATGGAGATAGGAGTGAAGGTTACTATGAGAGGAGCTCGCATGTGGCAATTTATTGACAGGCTCATCAACGCGACTCTTCCCAGGACCAGGGATTTCCAGGGGATTAGCGAGAAAGCCGTTGACAGCAAGGGAAATCTGAATATAGGCATAAGAGAGCATATAATTTTTCCGGAGATTTCTCCCGAAAAGGTTAGGAACATTTTCGGTTTGCAGGTTACGATTTCAACAAATGCGAATTCACATGAAGAAGGATTGGAACTGTTCAAATTGCTGGGATTTCCGATGAAGTCCGATAAAGAATGAAAAATAATAAAATTGTAAATAACACCGACCTACGAATGACATTCTAATCAATAAATATAACTGAATCATTTGTAGGAGAGAATTAATTATATTATGGCGAAGACATCAACAGCAGCTAGAGCCAAGAAGAAACCCAAATTTTCAACCCGCATTGTCCGCAGATGCTGGAGGTGCGGGCGTAAGCATGGATATCTTCGCGCTTTTGATATCTGCAGAATATGTTTCAGGGAACTGGCAAGCAAAGGAGAGCTTCCCGGAGTCAAAAAAAGCAGCTGGTAATAAATAAACCCAAAAATTAAAAATTATATTTCAGTATTTGCTTCGCTCATGAATGTTTGATGTTGTTGCGAAGCGACATGAAAATTTTACATTGAGATTTAAATTTTGAATTATAAGAATATGCTAGATCCAATATCAGACATGCTCACAAGAATACGGAATGCGCAAAGAGCAAGGCACAATGAAGTTGCCGTGCCTTTTTCGAAGCTGAAAATGTCCATTGCTAAGATCTTAGAGCAAAGAAATTTCATAGATTCGGTCAAACAGGAAGAAAATGACGGCAAGCAAATCATTAAGATAGCTCTAAAGTATGAGACGGTTTCAAACACTGAAAAAAATCCGGCTATACGCGAAATCAGGAGAGTCAGCCATCAGGGACAACGCATTTATGTAAGAAAGAGCGGGATAAAAAGAGTCAAGAACGGATACGGAATCTCGATAATCTCGACATCCAAGGGGATAATGACTGGAGACGAAGCAAAAAAATCCGGATTTGGAGGAGAAGTGATTTGCGAGGTTTGGTAAGAATAGAAGTCATGAATCAACATGAATTTAGTTCGAATAATCGCAAATAAACGTGGTGAAGATAATAAAATTAGCGTAGATTAGAGAAAAATATATGTCAAGAATAGGAAAAAAACCAATCAGTATACCGCAGGGAGTCAGCATTACGGTTGATAAGAATGTTGTTGTTGTGAAGGGCCCAAAAGGAACTCTCAATTTTAAATATGACAGAAATGTGTCGGTTAAAATTTCCGAAGCAGATGTCATCGTTGAAAAGAAAGGCAAAGGCAAGAAAGTGCCTGCTATATGGGGTACTACCGCTAGAATCATAGAGGGAATGATTGAAGGGGTTACCAATGGTTTTAAGAAGCAGCTTGAGCTCAACGGAGTCGGTTTTCGCATGTCTCTTGCTGGTAAGAAAATTAATTTGGCTCTCGGATTTTCGCATCCTGTTGCTGTCGATATTCCTGAAGGAATCACTGTTGCGATCGAAGGTAATGTGATGACCGTATCCGGTATAGATAAAAGTAAGGTTGGGCAATTTGCCGCAGATATAAGAGCATCGAAGCCGGTTGAGCCTTACAAAGGAAAGGGCTTTAAATACTCGGGTGAACATGTGAGAAGAAAAGAAGGAAAGAAATCGGCTAAATAGTATCTGAAAGCGCTTCTACGAAAGCGCACATTCAAAAAGTTTCGTAGAACCGCGTTTAATTTATAGTTTCGCATCGGTAAAATTATGAAAAAGACAAGTAACAACAAATTAAGATTGCATAGGAAGCGCAGGATACGTGCGAAGATTTCAGGCACAAAAGAAAGGCCTCGTCTTTCGGTATTTAAAAGTTTGCGTGGCATATATGCGCAAGTTATTAATGATACGTCCGGAAAGACTCTTGTAAGTGTCAGTACCCTTGGGATTAAAAAAGTGTCGGATAATGTTGAGGGGGCAAAAGAAGTAGGGAAGCTTATCGGAAAAAAATGTAAAGAAAAGAAGATAAAATCCGTTGTATTCGACAGGGCCGGCTATAAATATCATGGAAAAATCAAGGCTTTGGCGGAAGGAGCCAGAGAAGAAGGGTTGGGATTCTGAGGATAAAAATCGCGAATCTTTCGAATTCTGTGCGAAATTGCGAATAAATGCATTAGAGATAATTAGTGATAAAATTAGTGTAGATTAGAGATTATATACACATATGAATAAGAAACTAGGAAAAAAGAATATGAGGCGCGAAAAGCCGGAGTTTGAACAGAAACTTTTGGACTTGGCACGCGTGACTCGTGTTGTCAAAGGAGGGCGCAGGTTCAGGTTTCGCGCGACTCTTGTAATTGGCGACAGGAAAGGCAAGGTCGGGGTCGGTGTGGCAAAAGGAGCTGACGTCTCTGATGCCATTCGGAAGGCTTATAATGATGCGAAAAAATCCATGATCAATGTGAAACTTTCCGGCAATACGATTTCTCATGATGTGGAGATGAAATTGGGAAGCGCGAAAATACTTCTCAAGCCAGCTTCTGAAGGGCGCGGCGTTATTGCCGGAGGAGCTGTAAGAGCTGTTGTAGATCTGGCAGGAGTTAGAGACATAGTTTCAAAATCCATCGGGAATTCAAACAAATTGAACGTGGCAAGGGCCACGATTGAAGCGCTGAAGAGCTTGAAAGCACCGCGTGTTAAAAACGAGAAATAGATATCTAAATTGTTTAGATAAAAATCATTAGAACATAGAACAATTAGAACAGTTAGAATTAAAATTATGCAGATTCACGAACTCAACACAATAAAACGCAAAAGGAGAAAGACTGTCGGGCGAGGAGGCAAGAGAGGTACATATTCAGGCAGGGGAAATAAGGGACAGAAGGCGAGATCGGGTGGATCGATAGATCCTTTGTTTGAAGGAGGAAGATCGACCCTTGTCATGAGACTCAAAAAAATCAGGGGATTCAAATCTCGCAAACCAAAAAACTTTGCAATCAATCTGAGCGACCTGGAAAAGAGATTTAAGAACGGAGATGAAATTTCAAAAAAGACCTTGTTGGAGGCGAAAGTAATCAGAAATAACGTTGCAAAAAACGCCATAAAGATTCTTGGTACGGGAAAGCTCACAAAAAAACTTTCGATTGAAAAAGGCATTTTCCTTTCCGAAACGGCTAAAAATGCTATTATTAAGTCGGGAGGAACAGTCAAATAGCTTTTTAGGCTTCAGCTTCTTAGCTTTTTGGGAAATGCTTTTCTTTTTCCAATCAAGAAGTTGAGAAGCTAAAAAGCTAGTGCCTAATAAAGCTAACACATGCTGGAAAAAATCACCCAAATTTTCAAAGTGCGCGAGCTTAGAAACAAAATCCTTTTTATTTTGGGGATTCTTGTTGTTTTTCGCGTTGCGGCCAACATTCCGCTTCCGGGAGTCAATGTCGAGCAGCTGCGCAGGCTTTTTGAAGGAAATCAATTGCTCGGAATGCTCAATGTTTTTTCCGGAGGAGGACTTTCGAACATTTCCATAGTGATGCTTGGCGTGGGTCCGTACATCACCGCGTCGATCATTATGCAGCTCATGACAATGATTGTTCCCAGAATCGAGCAGATGTATAAAGAGGAAGGAGAGGCAGGCAGGCAAAAATTTAACATGTGGACGAGGTGGCTCACTGTTCCACTGGCGACGCTTCAGACTTTTAGCATGGTCGCTCTTCTGAGATCGCAGGGGGTGCTCATGGTTTCTTCAGCAGTCGATATTTTTGTGATAGTGGTTGTAGCTACGGCCGGCACTATTTTTCTGATGTGGCTCGGAGAACTTATTACGGAAAAAGGCATTGGAAACGGAGTTTCGCTTATCATATTTGCCGGAATCGTGAGCGGGCTTCCAAGTGCTTTGTCAAACATTTATGTTACTTTCGATTCGACGCAGTTTTTCACATATGCCGCCATTCTTGCAATCACGCTCGTTACGATTGCGGGAGTCGTAATAGTTTCAGAAGGCCAGAGGAATATTCCCGTGTCATATGCGAAAAGGATTCGTGGCGACAGAAGTTACGGAGGCAGTTCGACGCATCTTCCGCTTCGCGTCAATCAGGCGGGAGTTATTCCAATCATCTTTGCCATGTCCATCATGCTCTTTCCCGGAATGATTGCAAGTTTTTTGATGCGCGTTAATAACGAATTCGTCGCGGGAGCGGCAACAGCAGTAAACAATCTTTTTCAAAACCAGTGGTTTTATGGAACGTTGTATTTCCTGTTAGTGGTAGCGTTTACATATTTCTATACGGCGGTGGTGTTTGATCCTGAAAAAATTTCCGAAAATCTCCAAAAACAGGGAGGCTATGTCCCTGGAATAAGGCCGGGAAGAAACACGGCGGATTTCCTTTACAAAATTATGAACCGCATCACACTTTCAGGTTCTATTTTTTTGGGAGCTGTCGCAGTCCTTCCTTTTATCGTCCAGGGCATTACGCATATTCAATTTCTCCAGATCGGCGGCACCGGCATTCTTATTGTCGTTTCTGTTGTTATCGAAACAATCAAGCAAATCGAGAGCCAGCTTGTCATGAGAGATTATGAGGGATTTTAATAAAAGTTTATTGGTTTCTTAGGTGTTAGCCTTTAAAAATTAATCCAGAGAGCTAAAGAGCTAAGAAGCTAAAGCCTGAAAAGCTAAAATAATGAACTTAGTGATATTTGGTCCGCAGGGATGCGGGAAAGGGACACAAGCTAAAAAACTTTGCGCAAAGTTTGGTCTTGTTCATATAGAAACCGGACAGATATTCAGAGAAATTGCCAAAGAAAAAACAGAATTGGGGCAGTTTATATACGAGATGAACGAAAAGAAAGAGATGATCCCGGATGACATTACGATGAAAATTTTGAGTGAAAGATTAAAAGAAATATCAGATAAAATCGGAATAATCATCGATAGCGCTCCGAGAACAACCGGACAGATAGAACCGCTTGAAAAAATGCTTGAAAAACTTGCAAGACCTATTCATAAAGCTATATCCATAACATTGCCGCATGAAGAATCGCTTAAACGCATCAGTAAGCGTTTCACATGCATTATGTGCCGCAAGCAATTTGTGCTCGGAGAAAGCATAAAAGATCTTGATAATCCGTGCCCTGATTGCGGGGGGTTGATAGCTCAAAGGATTGACGACACGCCTGACGGAATCATCAAGCGGCTGGACACTTTCCAAAAAGTTACCGTTCCGGTGATTGAATATTACAGAAAGAAAAACATGCTGATCGAAGTGGACGGCACTCAAAACATAGACAAGGTTTTTGAGGATATAGCAAGCGAATTATAGTCGAAAATTATGCTATATTTGAAATTGTTAAAATTATGCATATTCCAATAAAAAACGAATCGGAATTGAAAAAAATGCGAAGAGCCGGCAAGATTCTGGCTGAAATAATGCGTGAGATTCAAAGAGAAGTAAAGCCCGGCGTAGACACGATGAGGTTGGACAAGCTCGCGGAAGAGCTTGTTTTTGCGCATGGAGGAAAAGCCGCTTTTAAGGGATATGGCGGGAAAAGAAATCCTTTTCCGGCAACAATCTGCGCTTCTCTGAATGATGAAATCGTTCATGGGATTCCCAGCGCCACGCGTATCCTGAAGGAAGGAGATATTTTGAAAGTTGACATAGGAATAGAGATTGACGGGTATTTTTCAGACATGGCAAGAACTTTTCCGGTCGGCAAGATTAGCAAAGAAGCTAAAAAACTTTCCGAAACGGCGGAGAAGTGTTTCTGGAAAGGCGTGAAGAAAATGAAAGAGGGCGCGAAACTTAGCGAATATTCGAGGGTGGCGGAAAAAGTTGCCAGCGCGGCCGGTTTTTCAGTGGTGCGGGATCTTGTGGGCCATGGCATCGGAAAAAAACTTCACGAAGATCCGCAAATTCCCAACTATAATGAAAAATATTTTAGGGAAATAAATTTAAAATCCGGAATGACATTTGCCATTGAACCGATGATTAATGCGGGGAGCTATGAGACAACGGTAGGAAGCGATGGTTGGGTGTTTAAGACCGCCGACGGTTCTTTGTCTGCGCATTATGAAAACACAATCGCGGTTACAAAAAACGGAGTAGAAGTGCTTACCGTGTAGCACGTATCATGTAGAATGTATTTGGTATTTGATATTCCTGAAGATAAATAAACTTTGTGAGAATTTGAAAAATTAAAACCCCTAGCCGGCAAAGTTTCGCCAGCTAGGGGTCAAGAGAGGGAGGAATATGTTTCCAAAATCACAAATTACTGCTCTATTCTAAAATCTTTCGGATCAGGAAGGTTATTTGAAAAAATTACCCATTTGTCCACTGCATCATTTGGATGTGCGTTGCGGTAAGCGACTCTGCTGAAGTTTCGTACCGTGTTCTTCTTTAGCTTGTATACATACTTATACTCGGTAACCCACTTGTCGCTTATGCCATTACGGAAATCCTGGTAAATTTTTGAGTGCCATACATCTTCGTTGATGTGCATGTAATCGCCTTTTCTGATATAGTGCTCGGGAGTAAAATTTATTTCCTCCACACTGACCAGCGGTCTTTTATCTGTACATCTTTCTTTATATGCCGAAACCGTTAAATCACCAATAGCATACAGTATTGTAATAACGGAAAGTATTGCAAGTACCTCTAGAAACAGTTTTTTCATGAATTCCTCCTTCGTAAAGAACAATTGTACTAACTTTTAATGATATCATATTTCTATGAAAAAGTCAATACCATCGTCAAAAATAGCTAAAATAAGCACAATTTTAGGGCTTGATTTTGGAGAGGCGAAAATAGGAGTCGCAATTGCCGATGAGGAGACAAAAATCGCGTTTGCCTTTGACACGCTTGCCAATGACAGGGAATTTTTGAAAAATCTTAAGGAGATCGTCGGGTGCGAAAACGTGAAAACAATAGTGATAGGCGTTCCGACATTTAAGGCCAACAATGAAATTCATGCGGCAAAAAAATTCGGCAAAAGAATTGCTCAGGCCTTGAAAATAAAGGTGGAATATGAAGAGGAGATGTTTACGACGAAAATGGCCCAGGATAACATCAAAAAGCGCGGCAAAAAGAATATTGCCAAAAGTGATGATCAAGAGGCGGCAAGAATTATATTGCAAAGCTGGCTGGATAAAAGTGGTAGTGACAAGTGACGAGGGGTAAGGGACATGAGGTAGGGGATAAATGGCGGACTTGTTGTCAAATATGGTAAATTCTACAGTCTATGATATAATGATAATAACCTGAAAGCAGGCGATTTTAAGTGTAAGAATAATAAATAGCAATAACAAAAAACCAATGGAAAATAATCCTTATTTGTCAGTAATCATCCCCGCTTATAAAGAAGGGGAACGCATCGGACATAATCTTTTGGAAATACAAAATTTCCTGTCCAGCAAAAATTTTGACTATGAAATCATCGTTGTAGTTGACGGCTCACCGGATAATACCGCGGAAATTGCCAGAAACTATTCCGGACAAGTAAAAAATCTGCGCGTCATTAATAACGAAGTCAATCATGGGAAAGGCTACGTTATACGCCAGGGACTTTTGGAATCAAAGGGAAAATACGCCGTGTTTCTGGATGCCGACGGATCAACTTCGATCACTCATGTTGAAAAATTTTTGCCAGAACTTGAAAACGGAAATGCCGAAGTGCTTGTAGGATCGCGCAAGATTAAGGGAGCTTTTATTCAGATTCATCAGCCCAAATACAGGGAAATCATGGGAGAAGGGGGAAACTGGCTCATCAGAATTGTTCTGGGTCTATGGAGCTATCCTGACACGCAATGCGGTTTCAAGATGCTCACGAGGAAAGCCGCGCATGAAATTGCCAAAAGAATGGTTGTGGACAGGTTCGGATTCGATTTTGAACTTATAGTGCTTGCCGAGAAACTCGGATTTAAAATAAAACAGTTGCCGGTTAGATGGATGAATGAAGAAGGCTCGACAGTAAGGCTTACCGGTCCGAATGGATTCATTCAGGTGCTTATCGATCTTTTTAAAACGAAATGGAGACTTATTACCGGTAAATACAATATAGAGAAAATAAATTCGGTGAAGACCGATCAGGTGGTTGGGCAGCAGTAAATTGGGAAAAGAAAGGGAACAGTTTTGGTTTGATTTTTCAAATCCATAGTATGGAAGAAAATAAAAATAAAGAAAAAAAAGAAGCCGTTTCCGAACTCAGGCAGGACATTGTTTCCGGCGACTGGGTGGTGATCGCCACGGGACGCGCCAAGCGCCCGGACGATTTTGCCAAAACCGAACGGATCAAAGATGACAAAGGAATTGAGGAATGCCTGTTTGAAGATCCTGTTGCGACCGGGCAAAAGAAAGACGTCCTGATCTATCATAGGTCGGACGGAGAATGGACTCTCAGGGTTTTCCCAAACAAATACCCGGCTTTTGACGGAGGCTCAAAGGAAGATATTTCCGAAGGTCCGTATTACGCAATGCCCGGAAATGGATACCACGAAGTTATCGTAACCCGCGATCACTGGAGACAGCTTGCGCTTATGGATGCCATGGAAGTTGCGGAAGTTTTTGATGCGTATCAGGACAGGTATCTCGACCTTATGAATAAAAAGAATGTGAACTATATCGCAATATTTCACAATCACGGAAAGGAATGCGGAGCGTCAATCCCGCATCCGCATTCGCAACTAATGGCTATTCCCGTCGTGGCTCCGTATATCAAGCTTGAGCTCGATGGCGCGAAAAAGTATCACAGAAGCAACAGACACTGCGTGTTTTGTGTGATGGCTGAATATGAAAGCAAAGAAAAAAAGCGGGTTGTTTTTGAAAACGAGGATTTCATAGCATTCTGCCCGTTTGCTTCGCGAGCGGCGTTCGAGGTGTGGGTGATGCCAAAGAAACACAGTCCGTATTTTGAAAGGATTACCGATAAGCAGAAAATCAAGCTTGCGGAAGTTTTTCAGAAAGCTTTGAATTCTGTATACAAAGCCCTCAATGATCCCCCGTATAATTTTTATATTCATAGCTCTCCGTGCGATGGCAAGGATTATCCGCACTATCACTGGCATATAGAAATACTCCCTCATACTGCGACGTGGGCGGGGTTCGAGCTCGACACGGGAATAGAGGTTTCAACAATCCAACCTGAGGTGGCGGCTGAATATCTCAGAAAGCAACTTTAAGGAAAGAAATTTAACACATGATCACAACAATTATAGAAATATTGGCGACTTTCATTATAGCGTCGATCTCCATGCTGGGCTATAGCGGGGTCGTTCTTATGATGGCAATTGAAAGCGCATGCATACCTCTTCCGTCGGAGATTATCATGCCTTTTGCCGGATATCTGGTTCATACAGGAGAATTTTCTCTCTTTTGGGTTTCTTTTGCCGGAGCCGTCGGTTGCGTGCTGGGCTCGGTTTTGGCATATTGGGTTGGAATCTGGGGCGGAAGACCGTTTATTGAAAAATACGGCAAATATGTCTTGATTACAAAGCATGATTTGGATCTTGCGGACAGATTTTTCCAAAAATATGGAAATACGGCGGTGTTTGTCTCAAGACTTCTTCCGGTTGTAAGAACATTTATATCGCTTCCTGCCGGAATTGCCAGAATGAATTTTCCAAAATTTGTCATCTATACCTTCTTTGGTTCATTGCCTTTTTGCTATTTTCTTGCTTATATCGGAAAGAAGCTCGGAGAAAACTGGAATACGCTTGGCGTGTATTTTCATAAGTTTGATTTGGTGATCGGCGCGTTAATTTTGATTGGTTTGGTGTGGTTTGTGAAAAGGCATTTGAACATAAAAAAGAACGAAAAAGATGAAAAATCTGGCGCGCAAAGCGCTCAAAAAAAATATGAATAAGCTTGTTGCGGCCAATATCAAAATGAACATACTTACTTTGGCGGAACGCGAAAGATATTTTGCGTCACTCAAGGAAGAATTTAGGAAAAGGAAAGTTGAAAACGTTGAAATCGTTCTTTGCCCGCCGTTTGTTCATGTTGAAAGTTTCAAAAAAAATATAAAAATGAAGAATTTTTTTGTCGGAGTGCAAAATATTTTTCAAGAGGAAAAGGGACCGTTCACCGGCGAAGTTTCGGCGCCGATGGCAAAAAGTGCGGGAGCGGATTATGTTATTCTCGGGCATAGCGACAGAAGAAAATATTTTCATGATACGGACGAACAGATAAACCGAAAAATAATACTTGCGCTGAAAAGCGGTTTGACGCCGATCGTTTGCATAGGCGAAAATGCCGGAGAAAAGAAATCTGGAAAAGGCGAAGAGGCGGTCTTTAGGCAACTTAAGGGGTGTTTCAAGAATATAAACTCTGTCCAAATGGAAAAGATCATCGTCTGTTATGAACCGGTTTGGGCAATCAGTACCAATAATCCCGACCATCTTCCGACATCGAACGAAATAATGACGGCGAAACTTCTTATGAAAAAATTCATCGTGGATAATTTCGGAGCGAAGCTTGTGGAAAAAGTGAGAATAATATACGGGGGTTCGGTTTCGTCCGCCAATGTGGAAGAATCGTGTGTTGATTCCGCGATGGACGGGGCGTTGGTTGGCAAAGAGAGTCTTGCGCCTTTTCAATTTGCAAAGATAGCGGAGGCAATTGGCAAAAATTAAACTCAATTCCAATCCGCAAATAACATTTTCGCCTGCCGGCAAACATGAGAATTGACGAATAAATTTATAAAAATAATTAGCGAACCCGAACACGCTTGCTTGTCCGCAATGTCTCGCATCGATATATTATGATAACTTCCGTAAAAGAAATTTTGGAAAATGCCCAAAAGGGCGGCTATGCCGTTGGAGCTTTCAATACTACAAACCTTGAGACCA
Source organism: Candidatus Moranbacteria bacterium UBA1362 (assembly GCA_002306085.1). Lineage (GTDB taxonomy): Bacteria > Patescibacteriota > Minisyncoccia > Moranbacterales > GWC2-37-73 > UBA1362. The sequence goes on along the minus strand of DBRS01000008.1, from coordinate 28,606 downwards.
CAAGGGCCATTATTGACGCGGCCAATGAAATGAAATCTCCTGTGATAGTGCAGATCACGGAAAAAACTATGGAATACGCCGGTGGAAGGGCGATATTTAATCTGGTCAAAAATTCCGCCGAATTCTATGCACCCGAAATTCCGATTGGAATCCATCTTGATCACGGCAAGAGTGTTGAGATTATTGAGCGCTGTGCTGAAATAGGCTTTCCGTCCGTCATGTATGACGGATCGCGCAAGATCTTTGTGGACAATGTTTCCGTGACCAAAGAAGTTGTCGAATTTTGCCATAAAAGAGGTATGGCGGTTCAGGGAGAACTTGGAAGCGTGCCGTATCTTGGCGAAACGGGAATGGGCGATATTGATTGGGACGAATATATGACAGATCCGGAGGAAGCAGAAAGATTCGTTTCGGAAACGGGAATAGACGCGCTTGCAGTCGCGATAGGCAATGCGCATGGATTTTTCAAGGAAAGAAAAGAACCTGATTATAAAAGGCTTGAAGAAATACGCAAAAGAGTTTCCATTCCGCTAATTTTGCACGGCGCGTCTGATTGGGAAAACGGAAGAGTAGTTGAAGTCATCAAGAGAGGAGTTTGCTGTTTTAATGTTGATACGTCGATAAGACTTGCTTTTGTGAATAGTCTTGTGAAAGCGGTGCGCGCGCAAAACGACATATCTTTTGATATAAGGAAGCTGCTCGGAGATGCCAGGAAAGCGGTGAAAAATTCCGTGAAGGAAAAAATTCGTTTTTTTGGCAGCGAAGGAAAGGCTTAAACATCATTTGCAAAAATATTTGTCAACAAAATTTTTTGGTGCATAAAGTTTAAAATCCATGCCGCAATTTTTGCGGCTTTTGTTTTTTGGTATAATATTAAGATAATAATTGATTTGCGCTCGCATATGTGTCTTGCGTTTCCCGGAAAAATAATCAGCGTCAGCGGACGGCAAGCGGTTGCTGATTTTGACGGGATTAGAAAAGAAATCAACATATCACTAACTTCCGATGCAAAAGCGGGTGATTTCGTGATTGTGCATGCCGGATTTGCGATACAGATACTTTCAAAAGAAGACGCGTGGGAAGTTCTCAAAGAATATGAAAAGAAAATCAATTAATCCTCTTATTGAAAAAATCAAAAATACTGCTGCCGAAATCGGCAGGGACGTTGTTTTGATGGAAGTTTGCGGAACTCACACGCAAGCTATAAGCGAGAAGGGAATCAGAAATATTCTGCCTAAAAATATTAAATTGATTTCCGGTCCCGGATGCCCGGTATGCGTCACGGCGCAGGAAGACATTGATATGGTGGTGCATCTTGCCCTTTCAGGGATTCCGATTGCGACGTATGGCGACATGCTTCGCGTTCCGGGAAATTTCGGCAGCCTTGAAGAAGCAAGGAGTGCTGGAGCGAAAGTTTTTTCCGTATATTCGGTTGAAGATGCGCTAAGACTTAGAAAGCAGCATCCCAACCTTGTTTTTTTCGGGCTAGGTTTTGACACAACTGCTCCGATGACAGCGGTGGCTTTAGAAGAAGGTTTGATCACATATTCCGTGCACAAGCTTTTTCTGCCTGCCATGGAAGCGCTGCTTGAAATGAATGAAACGAAAATCGACGGCTTCATAAGTCCCGGACACGTTTCCGCGATTGCCGGCATCGAGCCCTATCGGCGCATGAAAATGGCTCAAGTTATTACCGGTTTTGAGACAGAAGATCTAATTGTCGGGATATACATGCTGCTTAGGCAAATTGCGGAGGGAAGACGTGAGGTGGAAAATGAATATAAAAGGGCGGTGAAAGAAGAAGGAAATCTCGTCGCGCAAAAAATTATTTCAAAATATTTCACAATTTCGGATGCCAAATGGAGGGGCTTCGGCATGATTCCGCGCTCGGGACTTGAGGTGAAAGATCCCAAACTTAATGCGAAAATTGTGCATAAAGGAGTTATTGCAAAAATGGACGCGTCAAAAATAAAAGAGCAGAGCGGATGCAAATGTGGGGAAATTATTCGCGGGCTTCTGGCGCCGGAGAAGTGTCCAATGTTTGCGAAAGCATGCACTCCAAAGAAACCTTTTGGTCCCTGTATGGTTTCTCAGGAAGGCGCGTGCAGTGTGGAGTATAAATTTAGAAGCCTAAAATAAATTATGGATACACAAAAAATAGAACTTGATCAGGGAGGAGGAGGTCTTAAATCGGCTGAGCTTATTGGCGAGATAAGGAAAATTCTTCCGCTTTGCAAGAAGTGGAAGCATTGCATAGATGATGCCGCTTCCTATGGTTTGGGAGATCAGAAACTCATGTTTACCACTGATGCTTTCATTATTGATCCCATCTTTTTTCCCGGCGGGGACATCGGGAAAATCGCCGCGTGCGGAACTATAAACGATCTTGCTGTTATGGGCGCAAAACCGATAGGGCTTTCGCTTAGCATTATCATTGAGGAAGGATTTTCAAAGGATGATTTTCTGAAAATAATAAGATCCATAAGCAAGGTTTCGAAAGAAACAGGCGTGCCGATAGTAACCGGCGACACTAAGGTAACTGAGAAGGGAAAAATAGACAAAATCGAAATCACGACTGCCGGAGTTGGCCTGGCAAAGAAGATTATATCAAATGATGGAGTTTTGCCCGGAGATATAATCATTTCTTCCGGTGATTTGGGCGAGCACACGGTTGCGCTTCTCAGCTTCCGGTTTGGCTATAGTTCGAAAATCAAGACGGACTCAAAACCTGTAATCAAAGAGATGACGGCCGTGGCAAAATACGCGCATGCCGCAAAAGATCCAACCCGAGGAGGTTTGGCTGCCAACATTGTCGAAATGGCTGAAAAGTCAAATGTGAAAATCGTGCTTGAAGAAGAAAATCTTCCTTATAAAAAAGAGACGTTTGCATTGGCGGATCTTTTGGGGCTGGATGTTTTTTCGTTCGCGTCGGAAGGAAGATTTATTGCGGCATTTTCCCGAAAAGATGCCGGCAAAGTTTTGAAGATTCTCCGGAAGTTCAACCGTGAAGCGAAAATAATCGGAAGGGCGGAAAAGGGAAAAGGAGTTTTTCTGAAAACAGAGCTTGGCTCACTTCGCCCGATCGAGATGCCTGGCGGAAAAATGATTCCGAGAATCTGCTAGCAGGTGAAAGATTATTTGTCCGAATGAAATTCCCGCGTCCGAGCAGGGAATTTTTTCGTTCACATGCGCGCCGCGCGATTTAAAAAATTTTCGCATTATCATATTGTTTGCCATTCCGCCGGAAAAAAACACAAGATGATTTTTGCCCGCAATCCCAAGAAGACCTTCGGCAACATATGTTTGCGCAGTCGCAGCAAGTCTCCGCTTGTCCTTTTTGATGTTTTTTATCAGAAATTTGAAAAGCGGCGCGGTTTTTAAGACAGCCGCTTTTTCTTTTTTGGAAAATACTGTGACGGGCTTGAGTTTGTACGGAGAAGTGGAGTTTTTTTCGAGCGCCCTTGCCGGCGCATGTTTTGAAAGTCTTTCGTTTTTTGAAAATCCGAGCAGGATCGAAACCGCATCAAAAACGCGCGCCGCGCCCGATGACTCAATGCAGTAGAAATTTTGCATAAGCTGCCGGTAAATTACATCGAATTCTTTTTGCGAGTAATACTTTTTTATAATTTCATAAATTTTTTCCTCATCAAGAAATTTTGAAAGTATTGCAATAAGAACGCGTGCGGGTTCTCTGATGGCAGTTTCGCTTCCGATCAATGTTTGATTTTCAAGGTGACCGATTCTTGCTGTTTGCAGCTTGCCATTTTTAATTTTTATTTTAAAAACTTCTCCTCCCCAAATTTTGCCGTCCACGCCGTACCCTGTTCCGTCGCAGGCGATTCCGAAAAAATCCGGGCTTAATTTTTGGTGTCGGTGGTTTTTTGAAATGATCCAATCACCGATTGAAGAAAAAATGTGAGCCAAATGATGCTGAACAAAAAGATGTGTTGCGCCATATTTTTTGGAAAGTTTCTTTGCGAGTTCTGTCGTGCGAAATTCAGGATGAAAGTCGGAAATGACAACGTCGGGCTTAAGCAAATTGTCTTTCAGAAATTTTTGCAAGTTGCGCGAATATTTTTTGAAATTTTTTTCATCGAGCAAGTCTTGGAAATCCTGTGAAAACCATATTCTGCCATTGTGATATGCCGAAAAGTTTCCGGCAGATTCCGCGCCGAGTGCAAGTATCGTTTTTTGGGATTTTATTGGTATTTTTATCGTTTCCATCAATATCAGCGTATCATTTTTGAAAAGAACAAGCCAGAATACTCGAACTATATACAGGAAGGCGCGGAATAATGCAAGCTTGACAAAAAGGTTATTTAGGAGTATAATTAAAGGTTGAGCGCAAGTTCTTTGTATAACCAAAATAGGCTTATTATAGCCAAAATTCTGCTTTAAGCTTCGGATTGCAACAAAAACATAAAGAAGGAGGATAAATATGCTGATTGTTGACTGCAACGTGGAACCTTCTGTTCCTGAGGGGCTGGGGTTGAAACTGAAAAACCATGAAAAAGGCGGTATTGTCGTTTGGGATCCTCGAAATTTTCGGCTCTATGCGTCCAAAATGCGGGCAGACAAAAAACCGATAAGAGGTCATGATGTCAAGAAACAGTTGGAAGATCTTAAGGGCATGAAAAAAGTAAACGCTTGCATGCTGGACTTCTTTCTTGCCAATCCCGTGGTTATTCCTGAAACCTGGAAGGGAAAATATGGAAACAATCGCTTTATATACTTCTGGGGGACGGAATATCTTAATGCAAAAGGCAGTATATGTATACGATGCATGTTCTTTGGTCCCGGTAACAGATGGAATGACGGGTGTATCGATCTGGAAATGATATTCAAGGAAAATGATTTTGCGCTCATGTTGAAAGCAGCATGACAAACATGCCAAAAGTAGGCTCCCGCGGTGAAATTTTCACCGTGCGGAGCTTTTTTATTTTTTCCAAAATATGCTAATATTAACTTATGAAATCAGACGAAGTGATAAAAATAAAAATAAGAAACCTAAACGTGCAAAAAAACACAAAGAAACCTCAAAAGGAAAAAAGCGCACGTGAGACTATCGGAAATGATTTTGACGAAGAAGTCGTTGACAAATTTCCGGAGGTTTTGCCATGGAATCTTCCCGCGCCTGATTCTGAAAAGAATGGCGAAAAAGATTCGGAGAAATATCGGGCTGTTTTGGTAAATGCGGACGACGAGAAAGTGAAAGAAACGGAAGAAAAAGAGAAAAAACCAAAGATTGCGATTGTCAGTCTTACGTCTTGCGAGGGATGCCAATTTGCGCTTCTGGATTTGGGCGAAAAATTCATGGAAGCTATGGAAAAGGTTGACATGGTTGATTTCAGGCTGATTGAAGACGAGGAAGATAGCGGCGAAAAGCTTGATATTGGATTTGTGGAAGGTAATCCTATGACCAAAGCAAATAAAAAGACTCTCAAGGCTCTTCGCAAAAGAAGCAAACTTCTTGTGGTGCTGGGAAATTGCGCCGCGATGGGCGGAGTTCCGGAAATAAAAAATTATCAGGAACAAAAAAATACCGCAAAACATGTCTATAAATACATCCGGGGAATTGATAACGTCGAAATCCAGGAAGTGGATAATTTTGTGAAGGTTGATTTTACTTTTCCGGGTTGTCCGATCACAGGAGAAGAATTTTTAGAATATTTCCCGATGCTTCTTGAAAGCGCTAAAACCGGGAAAAGTCTTCCCGAGCTTGCCGACAAGCCTGTGTGCGTGGAATGTAAAGCCAAGGGAAACAGATGCATGCTGCTTGATAAGAAACCGTGTTTTGGACCGATGATTCAGGGAGGCTGTGACGCTGTATGCCCGAGCGCGGGGATGATGTGTCAGGGATGTAGAGGTCTTCGTCCGAAGGGAAATATCAAAGCTATGCGCGCGACGCTTAAGAATATGATGACAGATGAGGAATTTGAAAACGTGACGGAAATATACGGGCTAAGGGATGATATATTTGAACGGGAATATAAATTGGATTCGAAATAAATTGGACAATCAATGATATTAAATATTTTTTTCTGGATCCGAAAGACGTTGAAAAGTGTAATCAGGATCTAATTAAAATAATTAACATGAAAATTCAGATAAATCATATTGCAAAAATTGAAGGACACGCGGGTTTTATGGCAAGCGTGCTCAGGGGCGACGTTAAGTCGGCGAAAATTGAGGTGAGAGAGGGAGTTCGGCTTATAGAAGGGATTCTTATCGGCAGACACTATAAAGACATGCCCATTGTGGCGCAGAGGATCTGCGGAATATGTCCGGTTGTGCACAATCTTACTTCGATAAAAGCGATCGAAAACGCGATGAAGGTTAAGGTCAGCGAAGAGGCCATAAAGCTTCGGAAAGTCATGGAACATGCGCAATTTATCCACTCGCATGCGCTTCATCTTTTCTTTTTGTCGCTGGCGGATTTTCTTGATATTGAAAATGACCTTAATCTCGTGAAAGAATATCCGGAGGAAACGAAAAAAGCCATCAAAATCCGGGAATACGGGATGGATCTTGTGAGAACAATCGGGGGCAGAGTTGTGCATCCGCTTACGAATGAAGTCGGCGGGTTCAAAAAAGTTCCAACATTGGAGGAAATAAGGGAATTGATAGTGAAAGGCGAAGAAATTTTGCCTGTGGCTATGGAGCTTGGAAATTTTTTCAAGAAAATAAAGCTTCCGGAATTTTCACGTCCGACGGAATATGTCAGTCTCTACAAGAAAGGCGAATATGCAATTTACGATGGGAATATAACATCGAACAAGGGTCTTCACGTCAAGGCGGATAATTTCGAAGACAGATTTCATGAATTCCAAAGACCCAAAGAAATGATAAAAAGAGTGATGAGAGACGGAAGGACGAGTTATATGGTGGGCGCAATCGCAAGGGTCAATAATCAAGGCGAGAAACTCAGCATGCGGGCGCGCCATTTTCTCAGTTCGCTTAATTTCAAGAATCCGGACTTTAATCCTTTTCATAACGTGCTCTATCAAATGGTTGAAATAATTCATTGCATTGAGGATTCAACAAAACTTCTGAGAGAACTCGGGCATTCGGATCTTAAAAATGCGTTGACAAAGAAATATGAAGTCCGGGAAGGGCAGGCAGCGGCCGCGGTTGAAGCTCCGCGCGGAACGCTGTATTATTGGGTTGATGTTGACTTCAAAGGATATATAAAGGGCGTTAATATTATAACGCCCACTGCGCAATTTTTGACGCACCTTGAAGACGACATCGCGGCGTTCATTCCGGGGATACTTGATGAAAAGGATGAAAAGGTAAGAGAAAAAAAGATGCGCGCGTTCATCCGCGCGTATGATCCCTGCATAAGCTGCGCCGTGCATTGAGGATATAAATTGCTAATCTGCACGAATTTTTCACTAATAATCGCGGATGTTTGGAATGTATTCAAGATGTTCGGATATAATTAGGGTTTGATTCGTGAATCCAAATTCTTGCACGATTTTTTATTGGCAAAAGAAATAGTTGACGAAATTTTAAAAATTTCCCGCGAAAAAAAACTTTCAAAAATCAGGAAGGTAAGTTTGGAAATAGGGGAAATTTCCATGGCGCATGACGGATTTGATGAGCACGTCGAAGACATCAGTATCGAGAATCTTAAGTTTGGACTGCAATCAATTGCAAAAAATACTATTTTGGAAGAAGCAGATTTTGATATAAAAAAGACCGCCGGGAAAAACTGGAAGATTCTAAACATAGAAACGGATGAATTTTAATATATATTAAAATTACAAAATACAAATCCCAAGCTTTTTTATTATTTAAACCTTTGTTTATCGTAATTGCTTGGAATTTTATAAAACTTATAACATTTAATTTTTTTATAATTAACTTATAAGCAAAAACTTATGCTAAAAATAGCGATTAACGGGTTTGGCCGGATTGGTCGTCCATCTCTCAAGATTATTTTTGAAAAGCGCAACATGGATGTCGTCGCAATAAACGATCTTACCGATATCGAAACGATGGCGCATCTTTTGAAATATGATTCTTCCTATGGCGTGTATCACCGAAATGTGACTGTCGACAAGGAAAACAGTGAAATCATCGTAGACGGAAAAAGCATTAAATATTTTTCCGAAAAAGACCCGTTGCAGCTGCCGTGGGGAGAAATGGGTGTGGACGTCGTCCTTGAGTGTACCGGTGTCTTTCTTGACAAAAAATCATCAGAAAAGCACATTATGGCAGGCGCGAAAAAAGTTGTCTTGAGCGCTCCTCCAAAAGATGGCACGCCGGTCTATCTTCTCGGAGTAAACGAGAAAGAATATAAGGGTGAGCAGATAATATCAAACGGATCGTGTACGACGAATTGTCTTGCCCCAATGATAAAAGTTCTGGATGATCTCTGCGGAGTGGAGAAAGGTTTTATGACGACAACTCATTCCTATACAAATGATCAAAATCTTCTTGATCTTCCACATAAGGATATGCGCAGAGCCCGTTCAGCTGCGCTCAGCATCATTCCGACGACGACTGGAGCGGCAAAAACCGTTGGCAAAGTAATTCCGCATCTTGAAGAAAAACTGGACGGAATTGCATTTCGCGTTCCGACTCCAGTGGTTTCAATCGTTGATTTTATTTGCACTGTGCAAAGCTCCAAGACGGTTGAGGAAATCAACGAAGCATTCATAGAGGCTTCAAAAGAAAGTCTCAAGAATATTTTGGGCGCAACTGAAGAAAAACTCGTCTCAATGGACTATAAGATGAACCCTTTGAGCGCTATTGTTGATCTTCCGCTCACGATGTCCCAGGGAAATCTTGTAAAAATTGTCGGATGGTATGACAACGAATGGGGATACTCGAACAGACTGGTGGAAATGGCGGAATATATTTCGAAATAAAAATTTTAAAAATATTGCTTAAACACTAAAAAACATGCGCTTTTTCGAAAAGCAAGTTTTTGGTGATTTTAAATTTGACAAAATTAATTATTATGATATAACTAAATCAGCCGAAGCTCCTCTTGGATAGTTATCCGTTACACCGGTCGGAGGGCAGGGAGTGTTTCATCGAAAACATAAAACTTCCTGCTCTCCGAGCCACCATTTTTGACAAAAGTAGCTGCGCAAATGTAAGTAAGTTTGCTAAACTAAAAAAGCACATTTCATAAAACAGTGAACTTATTTCACCACAGGCTCCTCAATGTAGGCGCTTTTTCTTTTTATAGTCGGCTTTTTTATTGATAAATTTAATTTTACGCGTTAAACTATATTTAATTTCCCCAGTTCTTTCGATGGATCAAAGGCTTGTGAAGAGGACTGCCGGCATAGGGTCGAAAGTCTAGGCGGACAGTAGCTATACTCATTGCTGGCGATTCTGTGATAGCCAAAAACTATCTCATGCGGTCTTCAATACAGCCCTGATCACTATGGGAGCAAAGTGAATTGGGTTGTATCCCCGCCTTTGCTCCCGATATATTCTTAATTCCATAATATCGGAACGCAATCATGCATCGCATCGTGAACGCTAAACATGTTTTTTAATGCCCAATCCCAGGGCTTTTTTTATATTCAAAAACATGGTAAAATATGAAGGTATAAAGTTAAGATGAAGAGCGAAAACCGTTCGGGTTGGTTTTGCGATTTTGTTTGTATCTTATTTTCTTATGTATCTCAAAAAAGTTGAAATAATGGGATTCAAATCGTTTGCAAATAAGGCCGTACTGGAGTTTCTTCCGGCGGGTAATTTTGGCAGTGGCAAAGAAGCGAAAGGAATTACTGCTATTGTCGGTCCCAATGGCAGTGGAAAATCCAATGTTGCCGACGCAATCAAATGGGCGATGGGGGAGCAGTCCATGAAAAATCTGCGCGGAAGGAAATCCGAAGATATAATTTTTGCCGGAAGCGGCAGTAAAGCGAGGCTCTCAAGCGCGAGCGTAGTTTTGCATTTCGACAATTCTGATAAAAGGATACCGCTGGATTTTTCGGAAGTTGCGATTGCCAGAAAAGTTTTCCGCTCGGGAGAATCCGAATATCTGATAAATGGCAGTAAAGTGCGGCTTATTGACGTGATTGATTTGCTTGCCAAAGCGGGTGTCGGCAAAGAAAGCTACTCGGTCATCAATCAGGGAATGTCAGACGCGTTCTTGAACGCGTCTATTTATGACAGGCGTACGATCATTGAAGATGCCGCGGGAGTTAAGCAATATCAGATAAAGAAAGCAAGAGCTCAGAGAAAAATGGAGTCGACCAAAGAAAACATGGAGCGCGTGGAGGAACTTATTCGTGAAATCCAGCCGCATCTTAGGATGCTCAAGCGGCAAGCCGAAAAGGCGGTGCAGGGGAAAGACATCGCGGAAAAATTAAAAGAAAAACAGATAAAATTATTTTCATTTCTCTGGAATCAATTCCAGTCGGAAAGACAGCAATTTTCCCGCCAGAAGGAAACTCTTGGCGCATCGATGATGAACATGCAGCGCGAGGTTGATAAGATGAACGATGAGCTTGGCCGGGAATCGAAAAGTTTCCAAGATTCGAAATTTCAACAGGAGCTTGAAAACAAAAAGGGTCAGCTGCAAAAAAAGTTGAACGAAGTTGAGAGGGAGTTGATAATTTCCGAAGGACGCGTTATTATTGAGAAAGAAAAGCTTGCAAACCAAAAATTGATTGAAACAATACCTGTAGATTTAAAATATGTTCAGGATAAATTGAAGAATATTCGCGAAGCGCAGGAAAGGCTCATAAAAAGAATCGAGAGCGTTGAGAAGCTGGAAGATCTCCAAGAAATAAAGGAGCATGCCAGAGCCATTCAGCAGCAGCTTCACGATCTGCACAGAGAATCCGGCAAAGGCGAAATTTCGATTAAAAAAGACAATTCCAAAGAAACTGCGTTAATATTGAAAAAGATAGAGGAGTTTGAGGAAAAGAAAAAGGATTTGCAATCCCGTGAGAAGCAGTTGAGAGTTGAAATTGAGAAGATTGAAAAAGAAATGGCTGCAGAGACGGAAAGGGTGAAAAAAACAAGAGAGCGTTTCTTTGAACTGGAGAGGGAATCAAGAGTAAAGCAGGAGCAATTGTCTGTCCTGAAAGATCAATTCAATGAGGCAAAAATAAAACTTGCAAGAATAGAAGTTCGTGAAGAAGATTTGTCCAACGAGATCCGCAGTGAGCTTAAATGCGAGCCGTCGCAACTTAAAAATGAAAAAGTGGATACCGGAATTGACAGGGATGCCATTGAAAAAGAAATAAACAAGCTTAAAATGCAGCTTGAGCACATAGGCGGCATAGACCCGATGATTGTGGAAGAATATAATGAAACGTCCGCAAGGTTTGATTTTCTTACTCAGGAGCTCAAGGATTTGCAAAATGCAATAATATCTCTCGGTACGGTGATAAAAGAAATGGATGCGCGCATCAAAACCGAATTTGAAAAGGCTTTTGCGGAAATTGACAAAGAATTTGCAAAATATTTCAAAATTATTTTCGGTGGCGGAAACGCGCGTTTGATAAAATCTAAAACAAAAAAAGAAAAGAATAAGGCAAAAGAAGACGACCTGAATGAGGGCAATATTGAGGAACAGACAGAAGAAGGCACTGATGAAAAAGAGGAGATGGGAGTGGATGTTTTTGCCTGTCCCCCGGGAAAGAAAATTTCAAGTCTGGCCGTTCTTTCCGGAGGAGAGAGATCTTTGACTGCCATTGCCTTGCTGTTTGCCATAATTTCATATAATCCTCCGCCGTTCGCGATCCTTGACGAAGTGGAAGCTGCTCTCGATGAAGCTAATTCCAGACGTTTTGGAAAGATTCTTCAGGAGCTTTCAGCATCAACTCAGTTTGTGGCGATTACGCATAACCGTGAAACAATGCGCCAAGCCTCACTCCTTTATGGAGTAACCATGAGCGAAGACGGAATTTCAAAGCTTTTGTCGGTGCGTCTTGACCAGGTGGGGCAGGGAGGAAAAATCATTGCAAAATAATTTTTTTAAAACAAAAACATATGAAAACAAAAACCTTGGTCAACGCAGGTTTTCATAACAATCCTGCAAAAGACTTTTTTCTCTATTTCCTCCTTTTTATTTCTCTGGCTTTCATAACTTTCGGAACAGGGACTCTTCTTTTTCAGTTCATAAACAAATTTGTTCCCAGTTCGCTTGGAACAGGTATTTCCTTTTTTGATCAGGATTCGGTAAAATTCGGCATCGCTTCAATTCTTATAGCGAGTCCGCTATTTTTCTTTCTGTCGGGGGTGGTGAATGACAGGCTGAAGAGTAAGAAGACTCCGAAAGATTCGAGTGTGCGCAAATGGCTTACATATATAATGTTGTTGTTTGCCGCCACGACAATTATCGGAGACATGGTAACGCTGATAATGAATTTTCTCAATGGAGAGACGGCGGCAGCTTTTTTCCTGAAGGCTCTTGTCGTATTGCTCATGGCCGGGGCGATTCTCGGGTATTATTTCTGGAATATGTGGAGCCCGACAAGCGATGCGAAAAAAAACAAGATAAATCTTATTATTGCCTACGGATTGGGTTCTGTTCTTCTCGTAATTTTTATTTCCGCATGCTTCATCATTGATTCTCCGCGGGTTTCTAAACAAAAAAGGGTTGACCAGGAAACTGTCAATAATCTCCAATCTATCGACATGTCAGTCAGAAATTATTTCAGTAAAACGGGAAAATTGCCCAAGACTCTTGATGATATGCGAAAGACTGATCTTTCTCCGGAGGTGTGGCAAAGCAGCGCCAATATTGTCTATGAAATGCGCATCGGCAATATCTACAGGTTATGCGCCGATTTCGAACGATCCAACAAGGACGACAATGACATCATGGTAAGCTATGTATCGAGCGACTGGAGGCATGATTCAGGGAGGGTGTGCTTTGATAGAATTGCGCTTGAAATGAACGAATAGGAAGTTCGCATATATGTTCAATGGTTTTATGGCGAAAATGCTCATTACTATTGACAAAAAAAGCAATATGGTCTTCCAAAGCTTTTAAAAATGGTGTATAATTGATGTATGCATGAACCATCATGCAAATAATAAATTAATTAAATAAAAAACGTTATGGCAAAAATGACGAAGTCACAGATCGTGACAGCTCTGTCTGAAAAAACAGGCTTGGCGAAGAAAGAAGTGAATGGTTTTTTTGATGCTCTCGCAGGAGTAGCATACAAGGAAGTTAAGAAAGCCGGAGAATTTGTTCTCCCGGGTTTTGGAAAGTTGGTAAAAGTGAAAAGAAAGGCTCGCATGGGAGTTAATCCTGCAACAGGAGAAAAAATCAAAATTGCAGCAAAAACAGTTGTCAAATTCAGAGTTGCAAAAGCCGTAAAAGAGGCTGTTTTATAGCAAAATGCTGGTTTGATAACGACAAAGCTCCACACAGGAGCTTTGTTTTTTTGTGCAATGTTGCTCTTGAAAATTTGTAGTATTATTTGTGATTAATTACCGCAATTGATGTTAGACTTATGAAAAAAGTGGCAGCAGCCATAATAGAACAAGACGGAAAATTTCTTATTGCCAAAAGAAAAGCTGGAGGTGTTGTCGGCGGGAAATGGGAATTTCCCGGAGGCAAAATTGAAAAAAGGGAATCATTCAAAGAGGGACTGAAACGTGAACTTAAGGAAGAACTTGATGTCGAAGTGGAAATCGGAGAATTTTTTGACGGGCATACTTTTCACTATGACAATGATACAATAAAGTTTGCGGCGTATACCGCGCAATGCTGTGACAAGAACTTTAATCTGCGAGAGCATGACGAAATAAGATGGGTTTCGCGGGAAGAGATCAGTCAGCTTGATTTCGTGGGCAACGACAAGCCGATTTTGGACAAAATTTCTTTGGCGAATGGCGGTATCGTCCGAAATTTAGATGTTTTCACGGTTCCTGGCGACGACTGATTGGGGTGTTGACAATACAGACCGATGATAGTATACTAGGAAAGCATTGAAAATCAAGCTCAATAAAGGCAAAATAAGGGTATTTCAGAAATATCTATTAATTTTCGTGATAAAAAGAACAATATGTTAACCATCAGATTTGCGCGTGTTGGAAGAAAGAATAGGGCTCAATTCAGAATAGTGCTCCAGGAGCATACGGCGGCTCCGGGAGGGCGCCATGTTGCAATGCTTGGAAATTATGATCCACACCAGAAAAAAGTCGTATTAAAGGCAGACAAAATAAAAGAATGGATATCGAAAGGAGCTCAGGTGTCGGATAGCGTATATAACTTGCTTTTAAGGGAAAAGATTGTTGAAGGAAAGAAGCGGGCAATAAAGATGAAAAAGGTTGCAGCGAAAGAATCTCCGGCAGCGGAGAATGAAACAGAAGAAGCGAAAAGCCAGCAAGTGCCCAAAGAAGAGACAGTAAAAGAAGAGAAAAAAACAGAATAATTTAGATAAGGGGTCAATTTAATAGATTATTTCCGCAGACAGCAGGCATTAATTTTATTTAAGTCCTGCCGAGGAGTCCGCAAGCGCATCTGCGCTTTGCGGTTTCAAAGGTCGATCTGCGGAAACGCAGATTTTTTAATTTATTACGAAAATACAAATTGATTACAAATTTACAAATGTACAAATAAATTTTTAAAATTTTGTACTTTTCATAGCTACGTAAATTTGTAATAGATTCGTAATTCGTTAGAATATGCTGACAAAAAATCAGAAAGTCGAATTGGTAAAAACCCTGACCGAAAAGATTAAGGCTGCAAAATCCGCTATTTTCCTGGATTATAAAGGCCTTAAAGTCAAAGATCTCACTGAACTCAAAAAGAATTTGAGAAAATCAGGAGTCGAGTATGTTGTCGTTCGCAAGACTCTCTTGGATCTGGCTTTTAAAGATGCCGGAATCAAAGATGTCGACGTGAAATCGATGGAAGGACAGATTGCTTTGTCTCTTTCAAATGAAGACGAAGTTGCCGGAGCCAAGATTATCGACGTATTTTCCAAAACAAACGAGAATGTTAAGATGCTCGGAGGGGTTTTGGGAACCGAAATCATGGATGCTAAGCAAGCGAAAGCACTGGCAAAAGTTCCTTCTAAAGAAGAACTGCTCGCCAAGCTTGTTGGCACTTTGAACGCTCCTGTCTCCGGGTTTGTCAACGTTTTGGCCGGAAATTTGAGAGGGCTGGTTCAGGTTTTGAAAACAGTAAGCGAGAAAAAATAATAAATTTAAATTAATTTTAATAATATCAACTAAATTACTAATCATTTTTGAATATACTTATAAAAGTTTTTATCGGTATATTAGTAAAAGATTAGAAAGTTAGTAGGGAAAATATTATGGCAGAGGAAAAAAAGGAAGCAAAGGTTCCTGCAAAATTTGAGAAAATTGTTGCAGAAATCGAAAAAATGAGCGTTTTGGATCTCTCGGAACTGGTTAAAGTTCTCGAGGAAAAATTCGGTGTAAGCGCGGCAGCTCCGGTAATGATGGGACCTGCTATGGGTGGCGCAGCCGGAGAAGCAGCAGAAGCAGCTGAGGAAAAGACTGAATTTGATGTTGAACTCACTGCGGCCGGAGCTCAAAAGATCAACGTGATCAAGGCTGTTCGCGAAATCACAGGACAGGGACTTAAGGAAGCAAAAGACCTGGTTGATGCAGCTCCGAAGGTGGTGAAAGAAAAGGTTGCAAAAGCCCAGGCCGAAGAAATCAAGAAGAAGCTTGAAGATGCAGGAGCAACTGTAACTTTGAAATAGTCCAAGATTATCAGTTTTGATTCGTAGTTGAATGCGAATCGAACATTGCAAAAACCCCGCCACTAAGGCTGGGTTTTTGTCTTGTTTGTGTCGATATTATTTTTTCTCATTTCCTTCTTATATTACCTTATGTTTTCTGCCATTTTTTATCTTCGGTTTTTTGAGGATTTTCTTCGCCGAATTTTTTGCCACAGATCCCGGAAAAACTTCTTTTTGTTCCTCTTCCCAGGACCTAACGACCATATTGAGTGCGTTGAATTTTGTGTCTTCTTTAAAAAATCTCATGCGGATATTTTTTCTCTCGGATTTGTCTAATTGACTCTCTATTCTTCTTACAGCATAAACAGGAGCGAAAATATAAATTTCCTTGAGTTTATATTCTGCCAAAGTTTTGTGTATTACACGATGGACTTCACGCTTGAACTTTCTTTTGAGATCTTCAAGGTAGCGGCCTTTGTGTGAGACTGAAGCAAGGTCTTTTTTTGCAGCTCTTTTCCCAATGAAACCTTGTTTTTCCTTTGCTTCTTTGCGCGGGGGCATTTTTATATGTGCTGTCTTTTCTAAAATTCCGTTTTGAGCGATATAAAATTTTGCTTCATATTCCCCGGCGGAAATGAAAAGCGCGGGTTTTTCAAACTGTGGCAACTGTTTTGGAATTTTCATTTTAATGTTGTGCAAAATTTTAAAATAGCATTCAATAATACAAACAAAGTCAAACAAAATCCTTTTATGAAAATGAAATAAATTTTCATTTTTCGAAAGCCAAGAAAATGATGCCAAAGTTTGTTTTATAAAATGGGGCGAAGTATTTTTATTAAGATCAAGGCCAGATAGTCCGCTAGATGCATTTTATAATTTCCCGGACGGAAAAATTTGGAATTTTTCTTCCAGCGATTGAATATCTCCGATATTTCTTTCGCGAGTCTTTTGTCTTTTGAAAAAATTCCAGCTTCAGAATTAACATGAAAAGACAAGGGATCAACATTTTGCGATCCGACAAGTCCTTCTTTATCGTCAATCAAAAGAAGCTTTGCATGATTCATTTTTTTCGTGAGATAGAATCTTATTCCCATGTCGTGCAATTTGTGCATATAATGATAGTTGATTGAGTTTGAAATTTTCCAATCGGCTTTTTCAGGAACCAGGATTTCAATTTTTAATTTCCTTCGCACCGCATCGTCCAGAAGGGAAATGAGCCAGCGCGGCGGAGTAAAATAGGGTGTAACCATTTTTATGTTATGTTTTGCGTTTTTTATTTTTTCAATATAATGTTCTTTCATGGAATAAATGTTTTTTATCGGCCAATGTTCGACAAGATTCGATTTAAGTTTCCTGATAATTTTTTTTTCTCTGAGTCGCAGGATCTTTTTGTCTTTTCCTCCCGCCATTTCATAGGTGTAAGCAAAAGAACGCAAAAGTTTTCTCGCAAGAAGACCGTGCATTTTCATCTCTAAATCGTTCCATTTTTTGAATGCTTCTCCGATGTTTACACCTCCAATGAAAGCAATTGATTTGTCAATGACGAGAATTTTGCGATGGATGTGTCTCAGCCAGTGGCTGAAAAAAATAAGTTCAGCACCTGATTTTTTGATTTCTTTAATTGCTTGCGCGGACAATTTATTGCTTCCAAAAGCGTCTGCGACAATGGCGACTTTGAGTCCTTCGCGCGCTTTCTTTTTTAATTTCCCGATAAAATCGTGGCTTTTGGCGGTGTCATCGAGAAAAATATACATCTCGATGTATATGGATTTTTGGGCTTCGTCGATTGCTTCAATCATGGCGTCCCATGCTTTTTTTGAGGTGGTGTAAATTTGATACTTCATGGCGCTTTTGAACGGAAATAATTTATCATGCGATCAGACTTTTTAATAAATTGTAAAACAAGACAATAAAAAGTGGAAAAATCGCTGACTATAATTTATTATACGCGTTAATTGTATAAGTTTATAGGCTGATTATTGGGATAATTTTATGAAAAAACTGAAAATAGCCATGCTAGCGCCTATAGAAGAACAGGTCCCGCCGAAAAAATACGGAGGTACAGAACTGATTGTGCACAATCTTACGGAAGAGCTTGCAAGCAGAGGGCACGATGTAACTCTTCTGGCTTCCGGCGATTCGCAAACGAATGTTAACTTGGTTCCCGTATTTCCGAAAGCCATCAGGACGCTTCCGGAGTCCAAAAATATCGATGTCAGGAGAGCGCTTAGCATAATCGGGGCCGGGAGAGTTGTTGAATATCTCAAGGATAAGGAATTTGACATAGTGCATAACCATATTGGTTGGATGTTTTTGCCTTTTGCCGGAATTGCCGGAATTGCCGGAATGCCGGTGGTAACAACTTTCCACGGGTTTCTGAAAGCATCCTATGAAGCCGAGGTGTACAGGCATTATGCCGATCATAACTATATTAGCATAAGCATGAACCAGAGGGAATCTGCACAAACTAAACTTAATTTTATTGCAAACGTATACAACGGTATCAATATTGAAAAGTTTAGATTTTTTCCCGAACCAAAAAATTACTTTGCGTTTTTGGCGAGAATATCCCAAGAAAAAGGAGCATTTGAAGCGATCCAAATAGCAAAAAAAGCACGAGTAAATCTTGTTATGGCCGGGAAAATAGATCCGGTTGATGAAAAATATTTTAAAAATAAGATAGAGCCGCTGATTGATGGAGAGCAAATAAAATTCATCGGCGAGATCGGACACGAGGAAAAAGTAGAGCTTTTGGGAAATGCGAAAGCTCTTATTGCGCCCATTCAATGGGAAGAACCTTTCGGATTATACTTTATTGAATCCATGATATGCGGAACGCCAGTCATTGCCAATAGAATGGGTTCGGTGCCTGAAATAATTGTGGATGGGAAGACGGGATTTATTGTCGACGGCATTGATGAGGCGGTGGAAAAAATAGAACAAATAGGCGCAATAGAAAGACTTGATTGCCACAAACATGTTAAAAAGAACTTCTCATCCAAGAAGATGGCTGATAGATACCTGGAAGCTTATATGAAATTTTTGGGATAGTTTCAGATTATGTCTTCTTTGCGCATGCGAAAACCGTAGAGATTGAATTTTTGCGACACGCTGCAGAGCGAATCAAGTGCTGCCGCGCACTCGGGACAGCTTCTGCGGACATCGTCGCACAGCCAGAGTTTGCATGAAAGCGCCTTTACGGTGCAGCCGTTTTTCGAAAGGTACTTACATCCTTCGCAGCAATTCCCGCGGGTTTTACATGTGCCGCTTTTGAATTTGCAGGGGTCGTATTTTTTGAGTATCGAATCTGCCGTTTCATATAACGCGTCATAGAGTTCGGATTTAAATCTTGTTTTCGATTCGTCCATAGCCGCATGCAGTTAATCGTATAAGAAATATTACTTTTATGCGGGTACATAATTTCTCAGGCAAAAATCCGCTGAGGCGGGCGGGGGGATATCAGCATGCTTGCGCTTAAAAATTACATTGAAAAACATTAAAATATGTATCAGCTAAGCATTAAATCTCATAAAAATTCTGAGCAAGAAAAATGGCTCCCGGCAAAACTTTGCGGGGAGCCCATGGGTTCTGGTGCGCTATTCATTCTTCAGCTGGATACTGCCAGTTTTTTTGTTGTTCTCGTGATTCCCAAATTGCTTTTGGAAGAAATATAAATATTCCTGATGATTTTACGCGCGAGTTCGCGGCTGTAAACGCTTCCAAGATGGTATACTTCAGCCTTTTGACCTCTGTAGGCCCATCCGATTCGAGAAACAATGCCGTTGCTGGCGTCTTTCATCTTTTCTGAAACGATTTTCATTAGATGATCGAGCATGTCGGAATCTCCGTCGAGAACGGCTACTCTTGTCCCTTGGCCGGCTATTGCCATGATGTCGTATTCGTCATATCCACTCCCCTGATCAGGATTTTCTTGGTTATCTTGCTTTCCACATAATCTCATATCACATGTGATGCCTATGCTCATTCTTGCTCCTTCCTTCGAGGTTTTTGTCTTAATTTGTGCACTTTGGAACCCAAAAGATTCTAGCATAAGCGAAAAAAAAGTCAAGGCTGCAGCCGATTATGAGTTTCGCTATGTGCCGGTTCAAGAGATCTTCTGCGTTTTATTGCTATCACTTATCCTTTTTGTGTCTGTCTAATCTGTTCTTAAGATTATTTGTTTGTTCAATAAAAGTTTTGAATCTTTTAGGCTTTTCTAAATATAAACGAAATATTGCATAACTTTTGCGCAAAGTTGGGCCGGAGGGATTCGAACCCCCGCATGCCAGGACCAAAACCTGGTGCCTTACCACTTGGCTACAGCCCAACTTTGAGCAAAATTTATTATAAATTTAAAAGCTTGATATGTGGTGCTTTATACTATTCTATAATTTGCCCACCTAATATTCCCATAGCATCACTAAGTAATGAACTTGTTTTTTTTGGTTTTTCTTCAGTTATTGTCGCCGATACTTTGCTGCTTGTTGTTTTTTTGATTCCCGCTTCTTCGTTTGTTATGGTTTTTATACTTATTTTTAATCCCAAAATTTTAGCAAAAACAGACTCCAATGTCAATCGGTTGGATCGCTCATTCAGCTTGTCTTTGTGAAAGGGAAATTTTGCCGCAATGCTCAAGATGCCGTTTTCTGTCTTGACCGGCTGGCAGCTTTGCAGAATAGCTGAGAGGCTGTGATTAAGCGCTTTTATTTCGAAAACAGCCTGATTCCAGCATTTTTTTACCTCCTGAAGGGATATTTTAGGGCCATTTTCAGTTTCCAACATTTTGTCCGGTTTTTGGTTGGCCATATTTTGCTTTATTTCAGGCTTTTTTTCCGGGGCTGGCATAACTTCGCTTTTTGCCGTAGAAGGGGAAATCGGGGCATCTTGGGAGCCCTGCTGGTTAATATTTGGAGATGTCGGGGATTTTTGGGGGCTGGAATCTGATTTTAGAGAGTTTTCCACGCTTTTCTCGTCTGATTCTGTGTTGGCCAACGCCTTTATGATCGCCATTTCAAGCGAAAGCTGGGGAATAAAGGCTGATCTTATTTTTCCCTGAGCTTCAGCAAAACATTCAATGATGGACAATATTTCTTTGGGATTTCGGCCGTTTGCTTTTTCTGCAAGTGATTTTGCTTGTTCGTTGGTCAGCTCATGAGAAAATATTTTTAAAAGATCGCTGCTGACGGAGAGGAGCATTGCCTGTCTGAGGTAATTGAGGAGCGATTTATTGAAAACATCAAGATCGTAACCTTCTCGCGAAATTTCATTCACAAGGCCAAGCGCGCCTGAAACATCCTTTAAAAACAAGAAATCAGCCATTTTTTCAAGGGACTGACGCCTTGTTGTTCCCAAAATTCCTTCCACTTCTTTAGCTGTGATTTTTTTATCTTCAAGCGCCATAACCTGAGACAATAGCGACTCAGCATCGCGCATTCCTCCTTCGGCGGAAATTGCAATCATTTCAAGCGCGTCTTTTTCGATTTCAACTTCTTCTTTTTTTGCGATGAAGGAGAGTTTTTTCGTGATATGATTTATCGAAAGACGGCCAAAATCATAGCGCTGGCAACGCGATATGATAGTTTCGGGAACCTTGTGTATTTCGGTTGTCGCAAGGATGAAAATCACGTGAGCGGGCGGTTCCTCAAGTGTTTTAAGAAGGGCATTAAAAGCTCCCGTCGAAAGCATGTGAACTTCGTCTATTATATAGACTTTGTATTTTGCGTATGTCGGGGGCAGTTTTACGTTTTCTCTGAGTTCCCTGATATTGTCCACTCCCGTGTTCGAAGCGGCATCTATCTCAAAGATATCCAGTGACTTTCCTATGGCGGTGTTTTTGCACGCGTCGCATTTGAGGCACGGATTGGCGCCGTCAGATTTTGCGCAATTTATCGCCTGCGCGAATATCCTGGCGAGGGTGGTTTTTCCAGTGCCACGAGGGCCCGTGAAAAGGTAGGCATGCCCGATTTTGCCATGTTTTATGGCATTTGAAAGTGTCTGTACTATATGTGTTTGCCCGATCACATCCGAAAAAGTTTGCGGCCGGTATTTTCTGTATAAAGAAGTCATAATTGTATCTTGTGTAAACCAAATTTTCTTAACTTTTTCATTGTAGCATCGCGAGTAGGCTTTCGCAAATAACGAAATTTTCGTCAAAAACCCCTCTAAAGAGGGGTTCATGTATGATGCACGATGCGCTCTGTGCGCTACCTGGATTTGAACACCCAGAGTTTATATCCAATGAAATTCCAGGTAAGTCCGACAATGCTTCCTGCAGCCGCTCCGATGAGGCCCACCTGATCCGGTGATAGTCCTGCAAGTGATCCAAGAACAAACTTAAACACGAATGAAGCCACGAAAACATTCACAAGGAAGCCTACTATGCTAACGCCAAAAAATTGAACAAATTCAGTAGGGGATTTTTTTCCGTTTCCTTGCTTAAATGTCCAATATTTGTTCCAAAAGAAGCTGTTAATATTTGCGATCACGAAGGAAATTGCCTTGTAGACGGAATAGAAGGTTATTACTCCCACAATGGATGTTTCAGGCTGCATGTTGAAATATGACCTGAGAATGAAAGTGATAAATGCGAGCGTTCCTATATCAACAAGGGTGTTCAGCATTCCGATAAGTCCGAATTTTGCAATTTGATATATTATTGCAACTTTTTTTCCAATAAAAAAAGCGATTCTTAAACCAAGTGGTGTCGCAAGAACAAAAAACGGAATTATTGCCAAAAATAACTTATCATAAAGCGCGGGATTTGCTGCGTTGAGAATTGGAAGAAGCAGCAATCCAATAAGGAAACCCGCCGTGATGCTTAGGTAATAATCTCTTTGGGTGATACGGATTTCTGTTTTGTTTTCCATAAAATAAAGAATAAAAATAGTTAACAATACAACTCCTGATCGTAAATCAGGATGAAATAAATGAATCTAAATCAATCATTGTTGCGCTTTAATTTCTTTTTCCAAATCTTCTATATCTGATGTCCATTCATCTACCAAGTCTTCTTTTTTTGTCTCCGTTTTCTTTTGGGGCTGTTCATCTTCCTCGGTCTTTTTTTCTTTCTTTTCTTTTTTCTCTGTTTCGAAATCATCTTTCCAGGAATTAAGACCGCCATCGGCAGGGAATTTTTTCTTATGCTTTGCCTCAATCGCGCTGTCGTTTTTGTTGCTGCTGTGAGCGTGAGAAGTTGTTGCAGCGCTTCCGCCTTTTGAAATAACGTTCTCTATAGCGGCCCATGAAGTCTCAATTCCGCGCGGAACTACTACCACGACTTCATCTCCGGGTTCCGCTTTGAAATATGTCACCGAAGCAAGCAAGACCTTGTAGGGCTTGCCTTCTGCGAAAACAAAGTAATTTCCTTTTTCGTCCTGGCTCACTATCCCTATCATGCTTTTTCTTTGAGCCGGACCGATCTGTTTATATATAAAAGACCCATCGGAGGTTATCGTTAGCTTAAGCACGTCACCTTCGACAAGTTTTGATTTTGATGCGTAATTTGCGGGGACCGGATATTGTTTCCCGTCACTTCCGACCATTATTTGTCCGTCGAATGTTCCTTCTACCACCGTACCGTCCGTTTCTTCCTCTTTTTTTCTGCGGCCGGTTTTCTTTTTGCCTTCGAGCTGCAAAAGCATCGCCTTTGCGCTTTGCATTGTTTTTTCGGCATTGAGAATCATCTGACGGAGCGTTTCAATCTTATGTGCCTTATCGCTTTCGCTTATTTCGTTTGTTTGTTGATTGGTTGCCATTTTTGTTTTAAACGGGAACATCATAGGAAACAGTCGGTTCCCTAAACGCCACCCGTATTTTTGATGTTTGTTTTCTTATATAATTATATAATAGGTTTGTCAAACAGGCAAACACTGAAAGAATGAGTACTGCCAAATTTGCCAGTGAATTGTGATATCGGCAATTTGCAGCGCCAAAGCGAAACATAAAACTTGCAAAAAAGTATTACAATTGTAATATATCTAAGGTAAAAATTTTTATGCGAAATTATTCCATGACAGGCGGCAGGCGGGGCTTGCCGGGATACAGAACCCCTTCATCTTTCAAGTTTAAAGTTTTGAGCATTGTGCGAAAGATTCCAAGGGGAAAGTTTTTGACATACAAAAAAGTCGCTCAATTGTCGGGAAATCCCCGTGCATATCGAGCAGTCGGAAACATTCTGAACGGAAACTACGATTCAAGGATTCCTTGCCACCGGGTAATAAGGAGCGACGGCGGGATCGGAGGATATAACCGCGGCAGTGAAAAAAAGAAGTATCTTCTGGAAAAAGAAGGTACCATCAAAAACAATGGGTAGCGATCAATCAATCGAAAAGCAGATTTTCTGGTGCATCGCATTTTCGTCTTTTGTTTTTGTATCTTCAGTAATCTTTGGATTTGTTATCGCCAGCGTCAATTTTGAAGATGCGGAAAATATTGTCAGGGAAGTCACGTCGCAATTCGGATATATAAAGGACCTGAATGCGTTTTCAATTTTTCTCTACATTTTTTTCAATAATAGCATCAAGGGCTTTTTGGCAATGCTGTCGGGAACATTCTTCGGAATATTCCCGTTTGTTTTTCTTTTCAGTAACGGAGAATTTATTGGTTTAATTCTGGGATTGGGGGAGACGGCTTCTGTAACTTTTCGGATTATGATAGGGTTGCTTCCGCATGGAATCTTGGAAATTCCTGCTATAATTCTTTCAGCGAGTTATGGTTTTTGGCTGGGATACAGATTTTTCAAATTTCTTGTTTTTAGGGAGCCGTTTAAAGAATATTTCATACTTGCGGTAAGGAAATATGTAAGAATCGTGCTTCCGCTGTTGTTTCTGGCGGCGCTTATTGAAACCTTTGTGACGCCCGCAGTGATCAAAATGGTGAGGTAGGAGCGGAGATACGGGGCAGAAATAAGTGGATTTATGCTTGGTACTAATTAATAAATATGAAAAAAGTTATCAGATTGTTGGCGATGTTTTTTATGGGAATCCAAAAAATGTATTTGGCTGTTTTTGCCCATGACGGCAACGGACTTTTCCTAAAAAGCGTTACGGTTTCTGAAGCAGAAGATGTTGGGGAAGAAACACTCAGGCTTTCTTCTGACGCATTCGGAAACAATGAAATGATTCCCCGAAAATATACCTGTGACGGAGAAAATATGAATCCGCCGCTCAGAATTGAAAATGTTCCGGTTGAAACGCAGTCGCTTGCGCTTATAGTGCATGATCCCGACGCAAAAACCGGCGGTGGATGGACGCATTGGGTAGTTTTCAATATTGATCCCTCCGTTTCATATATTGCGGAAAACAGCGTGCCACAGGGATCTGTTGAGGGGACCACAAGTTTTGGAAAAACAGGTTACGGAGGGCCATGTCCGCCTCACAGCAAAAAAACTGATTTGCAAACCAAAGATGATTATCTAAAAGACGCGCATCATTACGAGTTTTCCATCTACGCCTTTGATTCGCGTCTTCTGCTCGATGAGGATGCACAAAAGCATGATGTTGAACGCGCAATGGAGGGACACATCATTGATCAATACACTTTGGTAGGACTTTATGTCCGTGCGAATTGAATCTGTTTGTGATACAATTAATCCATGTTGTTTAAATATAAATTGAGCAATAAATAATTAAATCATTTTGCAAATGATCATGTACGGTGCGAAGGCGGCTTCTGACATCGCAGGCCATTTTCACACATTTACGCTTTCATCTTGCAATCAAAATTCATGGAGCAGTTTATTTTTGAAAAAACTTGGGTTTTTGTTCTCGTCCTTCTTTGGTCATTTCCCTGGAAGGGTGTGGCGCTTTGGATGTCGGCAAGAAGAGGCCATCTCGGCTGGTTTGTGGCGCTTTTGGTTCTTAACACGCTGGCAATTTTGGATATCCTGTATATTTTCATCTTCAGCAAATGGAAGCGGAAAAAATTTTCTAGCGGAAGTGGGGAAGAAAGCAAACATGAAGACCAATCGCATTCAAACATAAATCCCATGATTGTATAGCACGCCAATCATCA
Organism: Candidatus Moranbacteria bacterium UBA1362; assembly: GCA_002306085.1. Lineage (GTDB taxonomy): Bacteria > Patescibacteriota > Minisyncoccia > Moranbacterales > GWC2-37-73 > UBA1362. Next base: position 2,945 of record DBRS01000008.1, on the reverse strand, counting down.
TTAAGCCAAGCGCGCAAATATTATGGAGTTGAAATTGCAAAAAGTTGAAGGCGAAGAAAACCTGGATATCATAGAAAAGATTGTTCCCATACTATCGTCCGGTGGAATGGGAGTTTTACCGACCGATACGCTTTATGGCTTGGTTGGAAGCGCGCTTAAAAAAGAGACTATTGATAGGATATACGCGCTTCGGAAGAGAAATCCCCAAAAACCTATGATTGTTTTAATATCTTCTTTTAAAGACCTTGATGATTTTGAGATAGCGCTGAATGAAAAACGGAAAAAAAGACTTTCTGCGCTATGGCCGGGCAAGATAAGCATAGTTCTGAAGTGCGATTCGGAAAAATTCAGATATCTTCACAGAGAAAGCGGAACGCTTGCATTTCGCATGCCAAATGACGATTTTTTAAATCGTGTTCTTGAAAAAACCGGACCGCTTGTCGCTCCAAGCGCGAACGTCGAAGGATGCGCTCCAGCTGAAAATCTGGAAGAAGCAAGAGAATATTTCCGAGACGCGATTGATTTTTATGTTGATGCGGGAAATTTGGAATCAAAACCTTCCACTCTTGCAAGCATTGACGAAGAAGGAAAACTTAATGTTTTGCGACAAGGAGCAGTAAAAATAGACTGCTAAAATTTAAATTTTATTTCATTGATATATTGTTTTTGAAGATTTCTTTTTTTAATTTTTTGTGTTATAATAATTTCATAAGACAATTCTTCTAAAAATAAAATTATGCAAAACAAAAAGAAAACAACAAAAAAGAATGCAAAGAAAAAAAGGCGCGCGAGCAAAGCGGTCTTAGCGAAAAAATCCAATCCGTCAGCGGTTCTGGCGATTAAGAAAATGGAGGCAAAAACAGTTCTGCTTACAAAAAATTTTCTAAAAGCAGCTCAAAAAGACATGGGCGGTAAAGGTTCCAAAACTTCTTTCAAGCAATTCATCTATATGACTCTTTCAGTGCTCATAGGATTGCTGGCAGGAACGATGCTTCGTTTCTTGGCAGATATAGTATATTTGAAAAGATCGATTGCCAGGGGTATCGAACTTGAGCCAAGCTACTTTTTGGGACTTGAAAGTTATATTCCAGCATCTTTTTGCGCCCTTTTGCTTTTTTGCGGATTGGCTTTCGGAATTTTCCTGGGCTTCTGGGGCTGGAAAGCGGTGTATGTAGAGGGGAGAAGATTTAAGCTATAAAAATAGGCCTATTTGAGCCACAAAAAAATCCCCTCGTGGGATTTTTGCGCTTTCTAGTCCATATTATAATTATACACCAAAAATCGTTTTTTGTCAAAAATATTGTGATTTGTTTTGACTAAATTTATTATTTGTGCTATTCTTGTCAGAATGAAAATGTAGTTTAACAAGAGAATAAGACAGGTTTTGTCGGTATTTCAACAGAATATAAAACAAAGGGAGGAGTAAGAGGGATGACGAGTTTTGAAATTGATGGCAAAAGGAATGTAATGTTGGTTGTTGGGAGCAGCGAATGGCAAAAGAAAGTTGTTGAAAAGATGTTGCCCGACGCGTTGGAAAAATTTCTCTTCGCTGATGCCAGAAGTATCGTAGACGATTACAAGCAAGAGATTTACCTTGACCAGGAAATAGGCAATTTTGCGTCAAATCTTTTCCTGGGTAGGTTGGGTGAATCAGCTCATTATGTATGGGAAGAAAAGCTTCATGAAGCGCTCTTGTCCTGTTGCAGTATTACTTTGGATAAGCGCGCAAAAATCAGCAGCGGGGAGCAGAATTATATAACCCTGACAAGAGTATTGGCGAAGCTCGAAGAAATAAACGCGTGGCTCAATTTCGATGCGGTAATTTGCAAGGGTTGTGGCAATGTGCTTCGCGATTGGTACTGCTCGCATTGTATGAGGCATTTCAAGGAGACCGATTTCAGCAAAATGAGCTCGATCGCCCTTGAAAGGGACATTGCCAGAATATCCAAGGCTGCGGTTCCTCTTGAGTATGGGCACTCTTACCATTATCTCATTTCATCTCTTATTTCAGACATAGCAAGAAAAAGAGCTAATTTGCAAGTTGTGCCTGTGTCAACATAGCAAACACGCGCCTAATCCGGAACCGGATTAGGCGGTTTTTTTATATAACAATCAATATCACCACCAGCGAAACGGATGCTGCCAGGAACAAAAAAACGATTGCATAGAGAAAATAATGTTTCAAGAAAAAGGGCTTGTATTGCGAGATCCTTTCATTGAGTTCGCCCAGGTTTTGCGTCAAGCTGTCGCTTTTATGAACCGTTCTCATTGAGAGTGACAAACCGTCGTTTTCATTGTTGCCATCTTCGTTTTTTATCGCAAATTTCGGATCGTCGCTTTTCATCGTGAAAAACCTTATTTTTTTTGGATCCGGCTTTTTGCGCGAAAACTCAGCTTTCAGGCAATATGTTTTTCCTTGAGAATCAGGGATTATGTCGAATTTGAATTCATGCAGATTGCCCGAGGATACGAACGATTTTCTGAGAGTCCCTTGTCTTAATGTTTTTTCGCATGTTGCGTCAGCAATTTCCATTCTGACGGAACTTTTATTTTTGGGTCCGGGAGTGCGCAATAAAAATTCCAGCTTGTTTAGGTTGTCTTCGTTTGCCGTAAACATTTGCGTGAACGAAGCGCCGTCTTTCAATTCAAAGAGGGGATCACCTTTTTTTAAGGTGACCGAAGAATCCGGAAAAGAGAGTAGGCAGAAAAACTTCCAAAAGACAGCCACAAACATTATCATTGCGAAAATTAGCAGTATTTTTTTACCTGAAATAAATTTCATAACTTGCAGCTTAATGGATTTATAGATAATACCTGTAAATTATCACGTCGAATATTATATACAACATGAATGCCATCATCAAAATCAAGCCTATTATCAGAGATTTCTCAAAATATTTTTCTTTTCTCAAAAGGGCTCCGATTCCCGTGAAAACCAAAATGAT